>NZ_JBVIHP010000019.1:60825-201009 GCF_055570235.1 Streptomyces sp. NPDC031274
CCCCCCCCCCCCCCCCCCCCCTCCCCCCCCCCCCCCCCCCCCCCCCCCCCCCCCCCCCCCCCCCCCCCCCCCCCCCCCCCGGGCCCGACCGGCATTTCAAGCCGTCCGGCGCCTGAGGACCGGGGTCCGGGGCGCGGCCCCAGGGGCGCCGCCGGAGGCGACGGCCAGCATCTGTCAGCGGGGAGTCGTACGCTGGAGACCCCCCGGCCCGTTCACGTTGCCGGGCGGTTCGCGTTGCCCCCGCGCGCCCTCGAACCTGGACGGAAAGCGAAAGCCCACATGAGCCTGCACGGTCTGCTCGACGCTGTCGTCAAGGACTCCGCACTCGCCGAAGCGGTCAAGGCCGCCACCGACGGCAACCGCACCCACGTGGACCTGGTCGGCCCGCCCGCCGCCCGTCCCTTCGCCATCGCGGCCCTCGCCCGTGAGACGGACCGCACCGTTCTGGCCGTGACGGCGACCGGCCGCGAGGCCGAGGACCTGGCCGCCGCCCTGCGCACGATCATCCCGCCGGACGGAGTCGTCGAGTACCCCTCCTGGGAGACCCTCCCGCACGAGCGCCTCTCGCCCCGTTCCGACACCGTCGGCCGCCGCCTCGCGATCCTGCGCCGCCTGGCGCACCCGAGGACCGACGACCCCGAGACCGGCCCGGTCAGCGTCATCGTCGCCCCCGTGCGCTCGGTCCTCCAGCCGCAGGTCAAGGGCCTGGGCGATTTGGAGCCCGTCGCCCTGCGCTCGGGCGAGACCACGGACCTGAACGACACCGTGGAAGCCCTCGCGGCAGCCGCGTACTCCCGGGTGGAGCTGGTCGAGAAGCGCGGCGAGTTCGCCGTGCGCGGCGGCATCCTCGACGTCTTCCCGCCGACCGAGGAGCACCCTCTGCGCGTCGAGTTCTGGGGCGACGACGTCGAGGAGATCCGCTACTTCAAGGTCGCCGACCAGCGCTCCCTGGAAGTCGCCGAGCACGGCCTGTGGGCCCCGCCCTGCCGCGAGCTGCTCCTCACGGACGACGTACGCGAAAGGGCCGCCGCACTCGCCGAGGCCCACCCCGAGCTGGGCGAGCTGCTCGGCAAGATCGCCGAGGGCATCGCGGTCGAGGGCATGGAGTCCCTCGCGCCGGTCCTGGTCGACGACATGGAGCTGCTCCTCGACGTCCTGCCGGAGCACAGCATGGCCGTGGTCTGCGACCCCGAGCGCGTGCGCACCCGCGCGGCCGACCTGGTGGCGACCTCGCAGGAGTTCCTCCAGGCCAGCTGGGCCGCCACGGCGGGCGGCGGAGAGGCCCCCATCGACGTGGGCGCGGCCTCCCTCTGGGGCATCGCGGACGTCCGCGACCACGCGAGCGACCTCGGCATGATGTGGTGGTCCGTCTCCCCGTTCGCCGCCGACGAGGACCTTGACGACGACACCCTCAAGCTCGGCATGCACGCCACCGAGACCTACCGGGGCGACACCGCGAAGGCGCTGGCCGACACCAAGGGCTGGCTCGCCGACGGCTGGCGCACCGTCTATGTGACGGAGGGCCACGGCCCCGCCGCCCGCACCGTCGAGGTCCTCGGCGGCGAGGGCATCGCGGCCCGCCTGGACGCGGAGCTCGCCGAGCTCACGCCCTTGCTCGTGCACGTCACCTGCGGCTCGATCGACTATGGCTTCATCGATCCCGCCCTCAAGCTCGCGGTCCTCACCGAGACCGACCTCTCCGGGCAGAAGGCGGCGGGCAAGGACGGCCAGCGGATGCCGGCCCGCCGCCGCAAGACGATCGACCCGCTGACCCTGGAGGCCGGCGACTACATCGTCCACGAGCAGCACGGAGTCGGCCGCTACATCGAGATGGTGCAGCGCACCGTCCAGGGCGCCACCCGCGAGTACCTGGTCGTCGAGTACGCCCCCGCCAAGCGCGGCCAGCCGGGCGACCGCCTCTACATCCCCACCGACCAGCTCGAACAGATCACCAAGTACGTCGGTGGCGAGGCCCCCACCCTGCACCGCCTGGGCGGCGCCGACTGGACGAAGACGAAGGCGCGCGCGAAGAAGGCGGTCAAGGAGATCGCCGCCGACCTCATCAAGCTCTACAGCGCCCGCATGGCGGCCCCCGGCCACGCCTTCGCGCCCGACAGCCCCTGGCAGCGCGAGCTGGAGGACGCCTTCCCTTACGTGGAGACGCCCGACCAGCTCACCACCATCGCCGAGGTCAAGGACGACATGGAGAAGACGGTCCCGATGGACCGCCTGATCTGCGGCGACGTCGGCTACGGCAAGACGGAGATCGCCGTCCGCGCCGCCTTCAAGGCGGTCCAGGACGGCAAGCAGGTGGCGGTCCTCGTGCCGACGACGCTCCTGGTGCAGCAGCACTTCGGTACGTTCTCCGAGCGGTACTCCCAATTCCCCGTGAAGGTGCGGGCGTTGAGCCGCTTCCAGACGGAGACGGAGTCCAAGGCGACCCTGGAGGGCCTGCGCGACGGCTCGGTCGACATCGTGATCGGCACGCACCGCCTCTTCTCCTCCGAGACGAAGTTCAAGGACCTGGGCCTGGTCATCGTCGACGAGGAGCAGCGCTTCGGCGTCGAGCACAAGGAGCAGCTGAAGAAGCTCCGCGCCAATGTCGACGTCCTGACCATGTCGGCGACCCCCATTCCCCGTACGCTCGAAATGGCCGTGACCGGCATCCGCGAGATGTCCACGATCACCACGCCCCCCGAGGAGCGCCACCCGGTCCTGACCTTCGTCGGTCCCTACGAGGAGAAGCAGATCGGCGCGGCCATCCGCCGCGAACTCCTTCGCGAGGGCCAGGTCTTCTACATCCACAACCGCGTCGAGTCCATCGACCGCGCGGCGGCCCGCCTCAGGGACATCGTCCCCGAGGCCCGCATCGCCACCGCGCACGGCCAGATGTCCGAACAGGCCCTGGAACAAGTGGTGGTGGACTTCTGGGAGAAGAAGTTCGACGTCCTCGTCTCGACGACGATCGTCGAGTCGGGCATCGACATCTCCAACGCCAACACGCTGATCGTCGAGCGCGGCGACAACTTCGGCCTCTCGCAGCTCCACCAGCTGCGCGGGCGCGTGGGCCGAGGCCGCGACCGCGGTTACGCCTACTTCCTCTACCCGCCGGAGAAGCCCCTCACGGAGACCGCCCACGAGCGCCTCGCCACGATCGCCCAGCACACGGAGATGGGCGCGGGCATGTACGTGGCGATGAAGGACCTGGAGATCCGCGGCGCGGGCAACCTCCTGGGCGGCGAGCAGTCAGGACACATCGCGGGCGTCGGCTTCGACCTCTACGTACGCATGGTGGGCGAGGCGGTGGCCGACTACCGCGCGCAGATGGACGGCAGTGTGGAGGAGGAGCCGCCGCTTGAGGTCAAGATCGAGCTGCCGGTCGACGCGCACGTCCCGCACGACTACGCGCCCGGCGAGCGCCTGCGCCTCGCGGCCTACCGCTCGATCGCGTCGGCGAGCAGCGAAGAGGACGTCAAGGCGGTACGGGAGGAACTCACCGACCGCTACGGCAAGTTGCCGGAGCCCGTGGAGAACCTGCTCCTGGTGGCGGGCCTGCGGATGCTGGCCCGCGCGTGCGAGGTCGGCGAGATCGTGCTGCAGGGCAACAACATCCGGTTCGCCCCGGTGGAGCTGCGGGAGTCGCAGGAGCTGAGGCTCAAGCGTCTCTACCCGGGCACGGTCATCAAGGCCAACGCCCACCAGCTCCTGGTCCCCCGCCCCAAGACCGCGAAGGTCGGCGGAAAGCCGCTGGTCGGGCGGGAACTGCTCGGCTGGGTCGGCGAGTTCCTGACGACGATCGTGGGGTCGTAGCCGGTTCTCCCGAGGAGACATGCCGGTCAGCACCCCCGTCGCTGACCGGCATGCCTGTGCCCCTAGGGCCCTAGCCGACGTGCACTTCGGTGTTCTGGCCCACGTGCAGCAGCCATCTCCCGTCGTCCTGCCGGGTCATGACGTAGAGCGGAGCGCCCTCGGTGTCCCCGTCGGCCGAGTGGTAGACCTGGCGCACCTTGACGGCCATCACGTCGGGCCCCAGGTACTGCGTGTGCACCACTTCGTAGGTGACGTCGCCGTCCCAGCTGGAGGCGGGCAGCACGGCGCGGGTGAACTCGGCGATCGCGTCGAAGCCGATGAGGACCTTGCCGTGGGCGGTCGTCCACAGTGCGTCGGGGTGGAACAGCGCGAGGAAGCCCTCCGCGTCCTTGGCGCGCTGGGTGCGCTCGACGGTGGCGACGGCCTGCTCGATGGCCTTGATGTCTGCGGTGCCTGCGATGTCTGCGGTACCTGCGATGACTGCGTTCTCGGTGTCCATGCGGCCACTGTGGTTCCTCAAGTCAACTTGAGGTCAAGGCTTGCAGGCCTCGGCGATCGACAGGCTGTCCTCGTAGAGGTGGTGGCGGGTGATGCGGCCGTCCTCGACGGTCAGCCGCAGCGCGAAGGGCCCCTCGAAGGACTTGCCGGTGGCGCGGACGGTCCCGGCGACGCGCCCGGTGAGCACGGCGTCGTGGCCGTCCACGAGGAAGGCGTCGAGAGTGGCGCCGGCGTCCTCGGGGACGGTGTACTCGGCCAACTCGCCCGCCTGGGCCGCGCATTCGGCGGCGGTGGAGCGGGGCCGGATCCAGGGCACGACGGGGTTCTCGGCGAGCAGCCAGTCGACCTTGTCGGCGAAGAGAGCGGTCAGGCGCTCGGTGTCGCCCGCCAGGCGGGCGGAGAGGAAGTCCTGGACGGTGGCGCGGGTGGCGTCGGAGATGGCTGCGGCTGTGGTGGTCGCGGTGGCGGTGGCGGGGCTCGTGGAGTTCATGTCCACGATGCTGCCGCGGGCGGCGGGGAGCGTCGATTACGCCGGAGGTAATGGGCGGCCGACCGGGTGGGGGGCGATATGGTCTAAACCGGTCACTCGCTACGGTGGTGGCCGGGCGTGTGGGCCAGGCATGTGGGTCAGGGGAGGGGAAGTGCCGTGGGGGCAGGGACCGTTGTGGGGCTCAGCTGTTTTCCGGTGAAGTCGATGCTGGGGGAGGACCGCGAGCGGCTCGTCGTCGACGGGCGGGGCGTGGCCGGTGACCGGCTGTGGGCCCTGCGGTACGAGGACGGGAAACTGGGGAGCGGGAAGAACAGCCGCCGATTCCGGCGGACGCCGGGGATGCTGGAGTACGACGCGAAGTACGAGGGCGACGTCCCCGTCGTCACCACGCCGGACGGCGAGACACTGCGCCCCGGCGATCCCCGTATCGGCGAACTCTTCGGCGCGGGCATCGAGCTGGTGCGCGAGGGCGAGGCGAGCCATCAGGACGCGGGCGCCGTCTCCCTCGTCGGCACCGCGTCACTGGCCGCCCTCGGCGAACTGCTGGGCGACTTTGACCCCGCCGACGTGCGCCGCCTGCGCAAGAACATCGTGCTCGGCACCGACGAGCCATGGATCGAGGAGGACTGGGTCGGCCGGGAGATCGCCTTCGACGGCGGCCTGCGCCTGCGTGTCACCATGCGCATCGAACGCTGCGTCATGACCACACTGGCCCAGCGGGAACTCCCCGCCGACCACCGCGTCCTGAAGACGCTCACCGCGTCGCGCGGCATGTGCATCGGGGTGTACGCGGACGTCGTGACGCCAGGAACACTCGAAATCGGAGCAAAGGTGACCGTCAAGTGACCCGTAGTACCACCGCGGTTCGTACCACGCTGCTGCTCGCACTCCTCGTCACAGGATCCGTCACCGGATGCTCGCCCGAGGAGAAGGACAGCGGCTCTTCCGGGCCCGACGCCAAGGCGGGCCCCGCGCTCGCCGCCGTCGACACGCTCACCGTGAAGGGCCGCGCGCCCAAGACCGGTTATGACCGCGACCGGTTCGGCAGCCCCTGGGCCGACACGGACTCCAACGGCTGCGGCACCCGCGACGACATACTCAAGCGCGACCTGGACGACGTGAAGTACCGAGACGGCGGGGACTGCGAAGTGGTCTCCGGGGCGCTGGCGCCCGACCCTTACACCGGCAAGGACGTCACGTTCGTGCGCGGTCGCAGCCAGGTCGACATCGACCATCTCGTCGCCCTCTCGGACGCCTGGCAGAAGGGCGCGGGCACGTGGGAGCCGAGCAAGCGCATAGCGTTCGCCAACGACCCGCTCAACCTCCTCGCGGTCGACGCGGGCCCCAACCGCGGCAAGGGCGACGGCGACACGGCCACGTGGCTGCCGCCGGACAAGGGCTACCGGTGCGCCTACGTGGCCCGGCAGGTCGCGGTGAAGAAGAAGTACGGGGTGTGGGTGACGGGCGCCGAGCAGGACGCCATGAAGAAGGTCCTTTCGAGCTGCCCGCGGGAGAAGCTGCCGACCGGGGGCACTGCGACGGCGGCGCCGGGACGGTTCCACGCGCGCTGAGGCGTCCTCGTACGTACCTCGTGCGTGCCTTGTCCGTACCTCGTCCATACCTCGTCCGTACCTCGTTCGTACAGAAAAGGGCTTAACAGGCGTGCCCGTGCCCGCTAGCGTCCCGGGCATGGACCTGAAGATCACGACGCTGTCCGAGCGACCCGAACTCGCGGGGCCGCTCATGGCGATGGACGACACCTGGCCGGAGTTCATCGGGAACGATCCCATCGCGTGGTCGATGATCGGGCGGATCGTCAAGGAGCTTCCCGAGTACGTCCTTGTCGCCACGGACGAGCGGGGCGCGGTCGCGGCCAAGGCGTTCAGCGTGCCGTTCGCGCTGCACGCCGAGGGGCGTGGGGAGCTGCCGGACGGCGGCTGGGACCAGGTCATGCTGTGGGCGTTCTCCGACCTGCGGCACGACAGGAAACCCGACACGGTGAGCGCGATCGAGATCACCGTGGCGAAGGACTACCTCGGGCAGGGCGTCTCCGGGCGGATGCTCGCCGCGATGCGCGAGACCGCTCGCGCGCGTGGCTTCGCGGAAGTCGTCGCACCGGTGCGCCCGAACGCCAAACACCTCGAACCGGCCGCGCGGATCGACACGTACGCCCAGCGCAAGCGGGACGACGGTCTTCCCGCCGACCCGTGGCTGCGGGTGCACGTGCGGGCGGGCGGCACCATCGCGAAGGTGGCACACGCGTCGATGACCGTGTCCGGGTCGACCGCGCAGTGGCGGGCGTGGACGGGACTTCCGTTCGACACGGCGGGCCCTGTCGAGGTGCCGGGCGCCCTGGTGCCGGTGCTCTGCGAGCCGGAGCGCGGGTACGCGGTGTACGTGGAGCCGAACGTGTGGGTGCGGCACGTGCTGTGACCACTGCGCCGCACCGCGCCCGACTCCGGTCGGTCGGTGCGCGACCCGCGACCCGCGACCCGCGTGACGGGCTGACGGGCTGCCGGACTGACGCGCTGCCCGACTGACGGAGACTGCCGGACTGCCGGACTGACGGACGGCACGCTTCCGCCGGAGTGACGCGACCCCCTCGCGGCGGGGGCCGCGATCAGGACGTGACCAGTACGGCAACGGTTCGGTACAACCCGGGACCGCTTCTCCTTATCGGCCTATACGCTCGAATCAGCATCCGTTCGTATTTCGACTTTCGGCCGTGCGTTCCCCGGGTTCCTCCGAGTTGCCCCGAGTTGCCCCGGGGGAAAGCGCGGCCACATCAGGTACCAGGAGCAGCCATGCACGGCCACGGCTACGCGCCGCAGCAACCGCCGCCGACCTCGGGCGGCACCCACACGACGCTGCGCGTGATGTTCGTGATCCTCGCCGTCATGTCGTGCGGCCTGCTCGCCTGGGCGATGATGCTGCGGCTCGCGCTCGTGACGCGCAAGCCCTCCGACTGGGGACTGTTCGGGCTCGTGTCCGCGCTCGACGTGACGGCTCTGGTGCTCGTCGCTGTCGACCCCGGCGAGGACGAGTTCCAGGGGCCCGGCAGCGCGGGCATGGTGGTCCTGCTCACGACGATGCTCGCCGCCGTCATCTACTACCTCTTCGCGGACATACGGCACTTCAACCGGTACGGACAGCCGCAGTACACGGGCTACGCCGGACCGCGGCCCGCCTACGGCTATCCGCAGCAGGGCCCCGCCGCCACCCCGGCCCACCTCCAGCCCACGCAGCCGCAGCACCACAAGCCGCCGACCCAGCAACCGCCGCTCCAGCAACCGCCGCTCCAGCAGCCACCGGCCCAGCACACGCCGCCCCCGCCCACGCGCCCCGCACCGGCCCGCATCCACCAAGTACAGGCCGAGCTCGACGAGCTCAGTGACTACCTGCGCAAGCAGGAAGGCGGAAACTGAACGTGTCACCGGGGACGCCACTGGGGGCGGGCGGCCGTGTCATCGCAGGGCGTTACGAACTCTCCGCGCTCATCGGCCAGGGCGGCATGGGCCAGGTCTGGACGGCGTACGACCAACGCCTCGACCGCCGCGTCGCGGTCAAACTCCTGCGCCCCGACCGGGTCGCGGGCGCCGAGGCCGACGAACTGCGCCGCCGCTTCGTGCGCGAGTGCCGCGTCACCGCGCAGGTCGACCACCCCGGCCTCGTCACCGTCCACGACGCGGGCACGGAGGACGAGGACCTCTACCTCGTCATGCAGTACGTGGACGGGGCCGACCTCGGTGACCACCTGGCCGAGCACCACCCCTACCCGTGGCAGTGGGCCGTCGCGATCGCCGCGCAACTGTGCGCCGTGCTCTGCGCGGTGCACGCCGTACCGATCGTGCACCGCGACCTCAAACCGCGGAACGTGATGGTCAAGCAGGACGGCACGGTCGCCATCCTGGACCTGGGCATCGCCTCGGTCATGGACACCGACACCACCCGCCTCACCCACACCGGTTCGCCCATCGGCAGCCCCGCGTACATGGCGCCCGAGCAGGCGATGGGCGGCGCGGTCGGCCCGTACACCGACCTGTACGCCCTCGGCGTCCTGCTGCACGAACTCCTCAGCGGAGACGTGCCGTTCTCCGGCTCCACCGCGCTCGGCGTCCTCCACCGCCACCTCTACGAACCGCCGGTCCCGGTCCGCCGCCTGCGCCCCGAAGTACCCGAGGCCCTCGAAGCCCTCGTGCTCCGGCTCCTCGCCAAGGACCCCCAGCACCGGCACGGCAGCGCCCAGGAGGTCTACGAGGAACTGGCGCCGCTGCTGCCCGCGCGCGGCATCCCGACCGGCGGCCCGCTGGACCCCACCCGCCCCTTCGTGCGCCCGCACGCCCCCTGGCCGGACCGGGCGGCGACACCCGCGCCGGCCCCCGACATCCAGCCGGACCGACCCGACCAGCGCCAGAGCCAGGGCAGCCACACCGATGTGGTGCGCGCGGTCGACGAGGTCAAGCGCCTCCTCGGCGAAGGCCGCATCACCCAGGCCGTGGACATCCTCGGCTCGATCCTGCCCGCGGCCGCCGCCAAGCACGGCGAGCACTCCACGGTGGTCCGCTCCCTGCGCAAGCAGTACGCGGCGACGCTGATGGACGACGGCCAGTACCGCCGCGCCCTGCCCGAACTGCGCCGCCTCGCCGACGAGCGCGCCGCGGAGTCGGGCCAGGCCGACCCGCACTCGCTCCAGTTCCGCTTCGAGGCCGCGCAGTGCCTGGAACAACTCGGCGAACCAGCGGCAGCACTCGCGGAGTACAGGGCCCTCCTGCCGTACTACGAGAACCGCTACGCCTCCGACGACCGCGAACGCCCGCTCGAAATCCGCCGCCACATCGGCCACTTGCTCCTTGCCCTGGGCGATCGCGCGGCGGCGCACGACACCCTGGGGCGGCTGCTCCTGGACGCCGAGCGGATGCACGGGATCGGACATCCGTTCCCGGCGGAGATCCGGCGTACGTTGCAGTGGCTAGGACAAGTGCGCGGGTAGTGACGGCTCGGCGCGAGGGTGCCCCAACTCTTCGAGAATCGTTGGTCGAATAGGTGGCCGAGGGACCGGCCACTGCCTAACATCGATCACCGCAAGACTTTGTGCACCGCCGCACAATCTCTCGACCGGGAGGCTCACTTGCACCGCCGCCGTCGTACCGCGCTCGTTCTCTCCGCCGCAGCCGTCGCCGCGGCTCCCCTCCTCACCGCCTGCGGCAGCGAGGCCCATCCGGGCGCCGCGGCCGTCGTGGGCGACGACCGGATCACGGTCGCGCAGCTGGAGAGCCGGGTGAACGAGGTGCGCGCCGCGCAGCGCGCCGCGATCCCGGACGAGCAGCAGTACGAGCAGGCCATCGCCAAGACCGGCGGCCTCACCCGCAGCACGCTGCACACGATGGTCCTGGACAAGGTGCTGCACCAGGCGGCGGCCGACGCGGGCGTCGCCGTCTCACGCCGCGAGATCCAGACGATGGAAGCGGGCCTGCGACAGCAGGCGGGCAGCAAGAAGGCCCTCGAACAGGGCTGGCTCCAGCAGTACAGCGTCGCCCCGTCCCGCCTCACCGAGAGCTTCCGTACGGAGATCGAGGCCCAGAAGCTCGCGAAGGTCATCGGCGCGGACATGAACGCCCCGGAGGGCCAGGCGGCCTTCTGGAAGGAGCTCTCCAAGGCCTCCAAGAAGCTGGACGTGGACCTGAACCCGCGGTACGGCACGTGGGACGTCGAGAAGAGCAAGCGCGCGGACGCCAAGACGCCGTGGGTGCGTGAGGTGTCCGGGAACGGCGAGGCACAGCCCAAGCAGGCGTAGAGGCACAGCCCGAGCAGGCGTGACAGCCTCGGGAACGGCGCTGTCGGCGCCGTGGGTTACGTTCGACGGGTGACGAACGAAACCACGCCCCCGGCCGACGCCCCCGGCCGCGTCATCCTCCTCACCACCAGCCACCGGGTGGCCCCCGGCCTCCTCTCCTGGCCCGCGTGGCAGGCCCTGCACGCGGCCGACGAGGTCCTGTGCGCCGACGCCACGCACCCTCAGCTGCCGTATCTGCGTGAGGCGGGCGTGGCGGTGGACCAGGCGGCGCCCACGGCCCAGGAACTGGTGGCGGCGTGCGCGGGCGACCGCACGGTCCTGATCGTCGCCACGGCCGAGGGCGACCGCGCCCTGACGGACGGCCTGGCGAGGCTCGCGGGCTCCGGCCGCCTCTCGATGCCGGACCTGGAACTGCTCCCGGCGTCGTACGACCTGCCGGGCGCCCGCCTCCTCGACCTGGTCCAGGTCATGGACCGGATCCGGGTCGAGTGCCCGTGGTCGTCCCAGCAGACGCACAAGGGCCTGGCGAAGTACGCGATCGAGGAGGCGTACGAACTGGTCGAGGCGATCGAGGAGGGCGACAGGGAGGAACTGCGCGAGGAGCTCGGCGACGTCCTGCTCCAGGTGGTCTTCCATTCCCGTATCGCCGAGGAGGACGAGGAGTCCCCGTTCTCCGTGGACGACGTGGCGGGCACGATCGTCGACAAGCTGATCCACCGCCACCCGCACGTATTCGGCGACGACTCGGCGGAGACCCCCGAGGACGTGAAGGCGCACTGGCTCCGCACGAAGGCACAGGAGAAGCAGCGCTCATCGGTCACGGAGGGCGTCCCCCTGGGCCAGCCGGGCCTGGCACTGGCATCGAAGCTGGCCGCACGGGCACGGACGGCGGGCCTGGAGGTACGGGCCCCCTCGGGCGACGGCGTCGGCTACGAACTCCTGGCACTCGCCCTACGGGCCGAGGCACAGGGCGTGGACCCGGAGGCGGCGCTGCGGGTCGCCGCGCGGGCTTATCGGGACGCGGTGCTTGTGGCGGAGGCGGATTCCGGCCGCTGATCAGCCTGTCCGGCGTTTGAGGACGAACACGGCGGAGCCGGTGATGACGGTACGCAAGGCGCCGGGCCAGAGGAAGGAAGCCTCCCGTACGCCGGATAGCGTCGACCCCATGCAAGACCAGCCGCCCGTCCCCGCAGCCTGCCCCGCAGGGGCCCCCGCGTCCGAGGCCCAGGGGCCAGACCCCGCCCAGGGGCCAGAACTCTTCACCTGGGAGTTCGCCACCGACCCCTATCCCGCCTACGCCTGGCTGCGCGAGCACGCCCCCGTGCACAAGACCCGGCTCCCCAGTGGCGTGGAGGCCTGGCTCGTCACGCGGTACGACGATGCCAAGCAGGCGCTCGCCGATCCGCGGCTCAGCAAGAATCCGGCCCATCACGGTGAGCCCGCGCACGCGAAGAGCAAGACCGGGATCCCGGGCGAGCGCAGTGCGAACCTCATGACGCATCTGCTCAACATCGACCCGCCGGACCACACCCGCCTCCGCCGCCTCGTCTCCAAGGCCTTCACGCCCCGCCGCATCGCCGAATTCGCGCCACGCGTGCAGGAGTTGACGGACCGTCTCATCGACCAGTTCGTCGAGAAGGGGGAGGCCGACCTCATTCACGACTTCGCCTTCCCGCTCCCCATCTACGCCATCTGCGACCTGCTGGGCGTGCCCCGCGAGGACCAGGACGACTTCCGTGACTGGGCGGGGATGATGATCCGCCACGGGGGAGGCCCCAGGGGCGGGGTCGCCCGCTCCGTGAAGAAGATGCGCGGCTACCTCGCCGAGCTGATCCACCGCAAGCGCCTCGAACCCGGCGACGACCTCATCTCGGGGCTCATCCGCGCCTCCGACCACGGCGAGCACCTCACGGAGAACGAGGCCGCCGCAATGGCCTTTATCTTGCTTTTCGCCGGTTTTGAGACGACCGTGAACCTCATCGGCAACGGCGCCTATGCCCTCCTCACCCACCCCGAACAGCGCGAGCGGCTCCAGGGCTCCCTCAGGGGCGGCGACACCGGTCTCCTGGACACCGGGCTCGAGGAGCTCCTGCGCTTCGACGGGCCCGTCGAACTCGCCACCTGGCGGTTCGCCACCGAGCGGCTGACCGTGGGAGGGGAGGACATTGCCGTCGGCGACCCCGTCCTCGTCGTCCTCGCCGCCGCCGACCGTGACCCGGAACGCTTCGACCGGCCGGACACGCTCGACCTCTCCCGCCGCGACAACCAACACCTCGGCTACGGCCATGGCATTCATTACTGTCTCGGCGCACCGCTCGCCCGGCTCGAAGGGCGGACCGCCCTCGCGACGCTTCTGCGGCGCCTCCCTGACCTGCGACTCGCGGCGGAACCTGACGATTTGAGATGGCGTGGCGGGCTCATCATGCGTGGACTCCGCACGCTGCCCGTGGAGTTCGCGCCCGCACAGCAGAGCAAATATCAGGCATCTGAAACGCCGTCCAGCTGACATGCCGTCAAGACTGTGACTTTCACGTGATCTCCGCTGCATCGACTTGTGACAAGCGTTCGACTCCCGCTACGTTCACCGACGACTCGGCATCCCGTGCCGCTGTCGTCGCTCCAGTCACGCGAAAGGCAACCGCATGCTCTCCGGCAATGGTCGTCACCGACGCCCCCGCCAGGCCCCGGCCCTGATCGTCGCGGCAGGAGTCGCAGGATCGGCCATCGCCATCCCGCTGCTCGGTGCCACCAGCGCGAGCGCGGCGGACGCCGCCACGTGGGACAAGCTCGCGGAGTGCGAGAGCGGCGGATCCTGGAGCGCGGACGCGGACAACGGGTACTACGGCGGGCTCCAGTTGTCGCAGCGGGTCTGGGAGGACCACGGCGGCCTCGACTTCGCGCCGAGCGCCGATCAGGCCAGCCGCTCGCAGCAGATATCCGTGGCCGAGAAGGTTCTCGACGACCAGGGGACCAAGGCCTGGCCGAGCTGCGCGCCGGTCGCCGGGCTCACTCAGGACGGCGCCGCCGCCGACGTCGACCCGGGCGCTCCGATCACGACGACGCCTTCCGACGAGTCGACGGAGTCGGCCGACCCCGGCGACTCGGATGACTCGGACGACTCGGATGAGCCGGGCGCGTCGCCGAGCGAGTCGGCCGACCCCTCGGACAGTGCCACGTCTTCGGACAAGTCCTCGGGCGAGTCCTCCAAGAAGCCTTCCGGTGAGTCTGGCAAGACCGATAAGGCCGATAAGACCGACAAGTCCGGCTCCGGCGACGAGGCGCGAGACAAGAATCACGACGAGTCGGGTGATTCGGGCGAGTCGGGTGATTCCGATGGCTCGGGCAAGTCCGGGCAGAGCGATGAGACTTCGCCGACCGCCACCCCCACCACCGGCGAGGGTGAAGGCCGCCACCGCGGCGACAGCGCGGACGGCAAGCAGCCCGGCGACGACTCCCGCGAGGGTTCGGGTCGGCACGCCTCCCGTGGCGACGAGCGTCAGCGGAACGGCTCGGACGGGACGTACACGGTCCGCTCCGGGGACAACCTCTGGGCCATCGCCGACGACCTCGACGTGAAGGGCGGGTGGACCGAGCTGTACGCGGAGAACGAGAAGGCCGTCGGCTCCGACCCCGACCTCATCCTTCCCGGTCAGAGCCTCGATTTGGGCGAAAAGTAGGGGAAGTTGGCGACTCGCTTTGCGCCTGATGTCTGGATTGGTGCAAGTGAGAGATGGGTCTCAGAAGCCCTGATCGTCTTTGGAAATCGACCGATCCCATGCCTACGGTCGTGACCGCTCGCCACAGCGGGCCCCGCCGGTCGGTACGCCGAGTCCTGCCAACGGCCGTTCGGGAACAGTCGTCGCGCAAGCGCCGTAGGCAGGAGCGGGGGAACCAAGGTTTCCGCCGGGCCCGGCCGTTCAGCATCGCGAGAGCGATGCGGAGGAACGGACGGGAACGGCTAGGGGTTAAGTCGCGCTCAAGGAAGCGCGGCCGGGCAACTTCATCGGCCCGAACCCGACAGCTCACCTCGCAGGCGTCGGTGAGGGGATCACTCATGCTGTTTTCCAGCAAGGGCAAGCACCGCCGCCCGTCCAAGGCCACCCGTGTCGCCACGCTCGCGGGCGTCACCGGTGTCGCGGTCGCAGCCCCGCTGATGGCGGCCGGCTCGGCCTCCGCGGCGACGAACTCCGAGTGGGACGCCGTCGCCCAGTGCGAGTCCGGCGGCAACTGGTCGATCAACACCGGCAACGGCTACACGGGCGGCCTGCAGTTCTCGTCGTCCACCTGGGCCGCGTACGGCGGTACGAAGTACGCGTCCAGCGCCGACCAGGCCTCCAAGGCCCAGCAGATAGAGATCGGCGAGAAGGTCCTCGCGGGCCAGGGCAAGGGCGCCTGGCCGAGCTGCGGCGTCGGCCTCTCGGGTGCCTCCAACGAGGGTGGCGGTGCGCAGGAGAGCGCCCCGCAGCAGACCCAGGAGCAGCCCAAGAACGAGCCCAGCGCCCAGACCGAGCAGCCGCAGCAGGCCGCTCCGAAGGCCGAGGCGCCGAAGACCGAGGCTCCGAAGACCGAGTCCAAGAAGACCGTCCAGACCCCGACCGGTAAGACGGTCAAGAAGGGTGACGGGGAGTACAAGGTCAAGAAGGGTGACACCCTCTCCAAGATCGCCGAGGCGAAGGACGTCAAGGGCGGCTGGCACAAGGTGTACAAGCTCAACGGCGACATCATCGACAACGCCGACATGATCTTCCCGGGTCAGCAGCTGCACCTCAGCTAGTTCTGGCGGGGCGCCTGCGGGGCTTGTCTTCCTCCGCGGGCGCTTCGTGCTCGCTTCGCGCAGTTCCCCGCGCCCCTTCGGGCGCTGCTCTCCCCGCCCCGGTGCGCGTATCCCCCGTACGCACCGGGGCGGGTTTCGTTGCCCTCCCTGCTTTGTTCCGTTCGGAAACATTTTGCTCTCGGTTTGTCCACCGGGCGGTCGCTCGGCTCGCTCTTGCCCGGGAGCCGGTTAGGCTCATGTCCGCGAGGCCAACGCCCCGCGTACCCGCGTCACATCCCAGAAGGAGATGCTCGTGCCGTCCATCGACGTCGTCGTAGCCCGGGAAATCCTGGACTCCCGAGGCAACCCCACGGTTGAGGTCGAGGTCGGCCTCGACGACGGCAGCACGGGTCGTGCCGCCGTTCCGTCCGGTGCGTCCACCGGTGCTTTCGAGGCCATCGAACTCCGTGACGGTGACCCCAACCGTTACCACGGCAAGGGCGTGGAGAAGGCCGTCCTCGCCGTCATCGAGCAGATCGGCCCGGAGCTCGTCGGGTACGACGCGACCGAGCAGCGCCTGATCGACCAGGCGATGTTCGACCTCGACGCCACCGACAACAAGGGCTCGCTCGGCGCCAACGCCATCCTCGGCGTCTCGCTCGCCGTCGCGCACGCCGCGTCGGAGGCCTCCGACCTGCCGCTCTTCCGCTACCTCGGCGGCCCGAACGCGCACCTGCTGCCCGTTCCGATGATGAACATCCTGAACGGCGGGTCGCACGCCGACTCGAACGTCGACATCCAGGAGTTCATGATCGCGCCGATCGGCGCCGAGTCGTTCTCCGAGGCCCTGCGCTGGGGCACCGAGGTCTACCACACGCTGAAGAAGGTCCTGAAGGACAAGGGCCTCGCCACCGGCCTGGGCGACGAGGGCGGCTTCGCCCCGAACCTGGACTCCAACCGCGCCGCGCTCGACCTCATCCTCGAGGCCATCAAGCAGGCCGGTTACGTCCCCGGTGAGCAGATCGCGCTCGCGCTCGACGTCGCCGCGTCCGAGTTCTACAAGGACGGCTCGTACGAGTTCGAGGGCAAGTCCCGCTCGGCCGCCGAGATGACCGAGTACTACGAGGAGCTCGTCGCCTCGTACCCGCTCGTCTCCATCGAGGACCCGCTGTTCGAGGACGACTGGGCCGGCTGGAACGTCATCACCGAGAAGCTCGGCGAGAAGGTCCAGCTCGTGGGCGACGACCTGTTCGTCACCAACCCGGAGCGCCTGGCCCGTGGCATCGAGGAGAAGTCGGCCAACGCCCTCCTGGTGAAGGTCAACCAGATCGGCTCGCTGACCGAGACTCTCGACGCCGTCGAGATGGCCCAGCGCAGCGGCTTCAAGTGCATGATGTCGCACCGCTCCGGCGAGACCGAGGACGTCACCATCGCCGACCTGGCCGTCGCCACCAACTGCGGCCAGATCAAGACCGGCGCCCCGGCCCGCTCCGAGCGCGTCGCCAAGTACAACCAGCTGCTCCGCATCGAGGAGATCCTGGACGACGCCGCGGTCTACGCGGGCCGTTCGGCGTTCCCCCGCTTCAAGGGCTGAACCGGCAGACCGGCTGAACTGGCGGGGTCGGCTGAACCCGCCGACTCCGCCGGACCCGCCGGGCTCCGGCTCCGCTGAGTAGTTACGTACGTCCCCGTACTCGGTCCCGTACCGTGTGCGGGGACGTGCTTTGCATCCAAGGGAAAAATCAGGGAGCAAAGGCGGAGCGAAGCGCAGCGTACGTATCGGGGAGGCGGCACACATGGCCGTGAAGGACCGCGACCGGTTCTCCACCGCGACCAGGCTGCGGCTGCTCGGCGAGCAGACCGCGGAGCGTGTCTACCGCTCCCAGACGAAGCGTCAGGCGCGCCGCTCCCGGCTCACGGGACGCGCCGCGCTCCTCGCGCTCGTCCTCTGCTCGCTGGTCGTCGCGCTCGCCTACCCGATAAGGCAGTACGTGTCGCAGCGCGCGGAGATCTCCGATCAGCGCCGCGAGCAGGCCGAGCACCGCGAGAACGTCGAGAAGCTGAAGGACGAGAAGGCCCGCTGGCGGGACGACGCGTACGCGGAGCAGCGTGTCCGGGAGCGGCTGCACTATGTGATGCCGGGCGAGACCGGCTACACGGTGATCGGCCCCGGGGCGGCGAAGGCGCAGCGCACCGACCAGGGGGCGGCCGCCAGGCCCTGGTACTCGAACGTCTGGGACGGCGTCGACAAGGCCGACCGCCCCGACGACGACTGACACGACTGACTTTTCCCGCCACGACCTCTCGTACTTCCTCACCCACTACCTCTCGTAGCGAACCGATCGAAAGACAGGCATGGAAACGCCCCCGCCGACCACCCCGCGCACCGAGCCCACCGACGCCGACGTCGAGGCCTTCAAGCAGCAGCTCGGCCGTCCGCCGCGCGGCCTGCGGGCCATCGCCCACCGCTGCCCCTGCGGGCAGCCGGACGTCGTCGAGACGGCGCCGCGCCTGCCGGACGGGACGCCGTTCCCGACGACGTACTACCTGACGTGCCCGCGGGCCGCTTCCGCGATCGGCACCCTTGAGGCCAACGGCGTCATGAAGGAGATGTCGGAGCGGCTGAAGACGGACCCCGAGCTGGCGGCCGCGTACCGCGCGGCGCACGAGGACTACATCGCGCGCCGTGACGCCATCGAGGTCCTGGAGGGCTTCCCGAGCGCGGGCGGCATGCCCGACCGCGTGAAGTGCCTGCACGTCCTGGTCGGCCACTCGCTGGCCGCGGGCCCCGGGGTGAACCCCCTGGGCGACGAGGCGATCGCGATGCTCCCGGAGTGGTGGCGCAAGGGCGCGTGCGTGAGCCTCGCCGAGGCGGAGAGCGAGCCCGTGGCGGGAGAGCGCGCATGACCCGCGTGGCAGCCATCGACTGCGGCACGAACTCGATCCGCCTCCTGGTGGCGGACGCCGACCCCGCGACCGGCGAGCTGGTCGACCTGGACCGACGGATGACGATCGTCCGCCTGGGCCAGGGCGTCGACAAGACGGGCCGCCTCGCCCCCGAGGCACTCGACCGCACCTTCGCGGCCTGCCGCGAGTACGCCGATGTCATCAAGGAGCACGGCGCCGAGCGCCTGCGCTTCGTGGCGACCTCCGCGTCCCGCGACGCCGAGAACCGCGACGACTTCGTACGCGGGGTCGTGGACATCCTCGGCGTCGAGCCGGAGGTCATCACCGGTGACCAGGAGGCCGAGTTCTCCTTCACGGGTGCGACGAAGGAGCTGACGGGCAGCGACCACCTCGCCAAGCCCTACCTCGTCGTGGACATCGGCGGCGGCTCCACGGAGTTCGTCGTCGGCGCCGACGGGGTCGGCGCCGCCCGCTCGGTCGACGTCGGCTGCGTACGCCTCACGGAGCGGCACATCCGCACGGACCCGCCCGCGCCCGCCGAACTCGACGCGGTCCGCGCGGACATCGAGGCCGCGCTCGACCTGGCGGAGCGGACGGTACCGATCGGCGACGCCCGCACCCTGGTCGGCCTCGCGGGTTCGGTGACCACGGTGGCCGCGATCGCGCTCGGCCTCGACGCGTACGACTCCGAGGCGATCCACCACTCCCGTGTCTCCTACGAGCAGGTCGCCGAGATCGTCGACCGCCTGACCCGCTCCACGCACGACGAGCGCGCGGCGATCCCGGTGATGCACCCGGGGCGGGTGGACGTCATCGCGGCGGGCGCGCTGGTACTCCTGTCGATCATGGACCGGACCGGGGCCAGGGAGGTCGTCGTCAGCGAGCACGACATCCTCGACGGCATTGCCTACAAAGTGGCAGAAGAGGTCCAGGAAGAGAAAGACAAGGCCTGATCTGCGGTGACGCAGTTGCCTTGGACGCGATCCGGCCCCAGCACCTCCTTCGGAGGCGCTGGGGCCGCTGTTACAGGACGAGCCGAATGGACCAAGCAGTGGCGGCCCTGTGCGGGGCGGGCATCGGAGTCGTGGGGACGGTGGGAGCGGCCTGGCTGACGTACGCGGCCACTCGGCGGCAAGCCCAGGATCAAGGGCGGATCGAGCACGCACGCCAGGTCAGAGCTGAGCGGCGGGAGTCGTATCTCGCTTTTATGGAGTTGATGGAGCCCCTGGAACACCTGCCCTCTGAGCCTGCGTCGTCGCTTGCGGCTGAGGAGTTCGAACGGCTGGCGTCTCAGGTGGAGCCGGTACCGCTGAGGGGGGAGTCGCTGTTGGTGCGGATCCGGCTCTACGGGCCTGACGCGATCGCCGATGCGGCGACATCCCTGCTGAGCGCGGTCTATCGCATGGTCCATCTCTTCGTGGGGCGGTCGGAGGAGCAGCAGGAGATTGATCTGGCTTTCGAATCCTTTCTCGACGCGCGAGGGGATTTCGTCGCTCTGGCCCGCGAGGTCATGGCGAAACCGCCGAGCTGATCGTGCTGCCGAGCGGGTGGTGTCACCGTGCGCGGTGGAGTGGGCGACGTGCCGCAGCGCGTCGGTGCTGTCCACGACAGTTCAGCGCAACGTGACGTGATCCTGGGTCGGCCGGACCGGCGCGGCCTTGTCCCGGCGCGTCCGGAGGGCGTCTCGACGGCATCGTCCGGTCGATCGCCTGAGCGCGTCATGTAGCGTCTGAGCGGCTGGTGGAGGCTGGTGGAGGGGTCGGAAGGCCCGTCGGCGACTGGCTGTCGGGAAAGTTCGTGAAGTTCTTCACAAGGAAATCGGCTCGGTTGGCCGATGTTCAGGGGTCCCGGACCCCTAAAAGTGACCTCTGAGGGCCGTGCGACCCATGACAGTGAAGGTTCGCCAGTGTGTCCGGAGTGTGAACCGGGTGAGTGGTCCACTGGGCTCGGAAGGCGAGAGCGGCAGCTCACAAGGGGTGCACAACGTCTCGGGTAATCCCGTGGTTCCCCTGGGGCGCTATGGCCTGTGTCACGTGGGCGGCGAATTGTAGCAGAGGGTCTACCCATGCTTGTGAAGGGGCGCACGAGCGACCCCCCTCGGGCAGGTGGATACTCGATGGCATGAGCACCACGGAGCGTCCCAGGATCCTCGTAGTAGGCGGTGGGTACGTAGGCCTGTACGCAGCTCGGCGCATCCTCAAGAAGATGCGCTACGGAGAGGCGACCGTCACGGTCGTCGACCCCCGGTCGTACATGACCTACCAGCCCTTCCTCCCCGAAGCCGCAGCCGGCAGCATTTCGCCTCGGCACGTCGTCGTCCCGCTGCGACGCGTGCTGCCCAAGGCGGAAGTTCTGACCGGGCGGGTCACCACCATCGATCAGGACCGCAAGGTCGCGACGATCGCCCCCCTCGTGGGCGAGGCGTACGAGCTGCCTTTCGACTACCTGGTCATCGCGATGGGCGCGGTCTCCCGCACCTTCCCGATCCCCGGCCTCGCCGAGCAGGGCATCGGCATGAAGGGCATCGAGGAGGCCATCGGCCTGCGCAACCACGTCCTCGAGCAGCTGGACAAGGCTGACTCCACGACGGACGAAGAGGTCCGGCGCAAGGCGCTGACCTTCGTCTTCGTCGGCGGTGGCTTCGCGGGTGCGGAGACCATCGGTGAGGTCGAGGACATGGCCCGCGACGCGGCCAAGTACTACAACAACGTGAAGCGCGAGGACATGCGCTTCGTGCTCGTCGACGTCGCGGACAAGATCCTCCCCGAGGTCGGCCCGAAGCTCGGCCAGTACGGCAAGGAGCACCTTGAGGGCCGCGGTGTCGAGGTCTACCTCAAGACCGGCATGGACTCCTGCGTGGACGGCCACGTGGTGCTGAACAACGGCCTCGAGGTCGACTCCAGCACCATCGTGTGGACCGCCGGTGTGAAGCCGAACCCGGCGCTCGCCCGCTTCGGTCTGCCGCTCGGCCCCCGTGGCCACGTGGACACCCAGACGACCCTCCAGGTCCAGGGCACCGACTACATCTGGGCCGCGGGCGACAACGCCCAGGTGCCGGACATGGTCGGCCGCAAGGCGGGCAACGAGAACGCCTGGTGCCCGCCGAACGCCCAGCACGCGCTGCGTCAGTCCAAGGTCCTCGGCGACAACGTGATCTCCGGCATGCGGGGCTTCCCGCAGAAGGAGTACAGCCACGCCAACAAGGGTGCGGTCGCCGGTCTCGGCCTGCACAAGGGCGTCGCGATGATCGTCATGGGCAAGATGAAGATCAAGCTCAAGGGCCGTCTGGCCTGGTACATGCACCGCGCGTACCACGGCATGGCGATGCCGACGTTCAACCGCAAGATCCGTGTCTTCGCCGACTGGACGCTCGCGGTCTTCCTCAAGCGCGAGGTCGTCTCGCTCGGCGCCATGGAGACGCCGCGCGAGGAGTTCTACGAGGCCGCCAAGCCCGCGCCCAAGCCCGCCGCCAAGGCTGAGCCGCCGGTCGCTCCCGTCGAGGAGAAGGCCAAGGCCTCCTGACCTCGGGTCACTGATCAGCCCCGAAGGGGCCGCCCGCCATCCGTGGTGCGGGCGGCCCCTTCGGGTTTTTCCGGCCTGCATGCATGGCGGTTACACGTATTTTGCCGATCCGTGACGCGGCAACGGGACTGCGCAAGCGCCCGGTTGGTGTTTACGTGGTGTTGAACCTATCCGGGATTTCCGTGTCACGGAGGTGTGCACCATGCCCGATGCCGCACTGCGGCTGAAGAACCTTGCCGAACAATTGCTGGGAGCCCCGCTCCCCGTACGCATTCGTGCCTGGGACGGTTCCGAAGCAGGCCCGCCGGGTGCCCCCACCCTCGTCGTCCGCAATCGCCGTGCCCTGCGCCGGCTGATGTGGAAGCCGGGTGAGCTGGGTCTCGCCCGCGCCTGGGTGGCCGGGGACCTGGACGTCGAGGGTGATCTGTACGCGGCGCTCGACCAGCTCGCCGAGTTCATCTGGGAGCGGGACGAGGACGCGAAGAACCTCAGGGAGTCCCTGCGCGACCCGAAGTTCCGCGCCGCGGCCCGCTCCCTGATCGGCCTCGCCGCGCCCTTCCTGCCGCCGCCCCCGCCGCAGGAGGAGATGCGCAGGCGGGGCAGGCTCCATCTGCACACCAAGGGCAGCGACCGGCAGGCCATCAGCCACCACTACGACGTGGGCAACGACTTCTACGAGCTGGTGCTCGGCCCCTCGATGGTCTACTCGTGCGCCTACTGGGAGTCAGAGGACTCCACCCTGGAGGACGCCCAGCGCGACAAGCTGGAGCTCATCGCCCGCAAGCTCGCCCTGAAGCCCGGCATGCGGCTGCTCGACGTCGGCTGCGGCTGGGGCTCCATGGCCATCCACGCGGCGCGCGAGCACGGCGTCACCGTCGTCGGCGTCACGCTCTCCCAGGAGCAGGCCGCGTACGCCAGGAAGCGCATCGCGGAGGAGGGCCTGACCGACCGGGTCGAGATCCGCGTCCAGGACTACCGTGACGTGCGTGACGGCCCGTACGACGCCATCTCCTCCATCGGCATGGCCGAACATGTCGGCGCCGAGCAGTACTTGGAGTACGCACACGCCCTGCACGACCTTCTCAAGCCGGGCGGCAGGCTCCTCAACCACCAGATCGCCCGTCGGCCACAGACCGACGAGTCGACGTACACGGTGGACGACTTCATCGACGCCTATGTCTTCCCCGGTGGCGAGCTCGCTCCCGTCGGGTCGACCGTCGGGCTCCTGGAGCGCGCCGGGTTCGAGGTGCGCGACGTGGAGGCGATCCGCGAGCACTACGCCCTCACGCTGCGCAGCTGGGTCGCCAACCTGGAGGCCCGCTGGAAGGAGGGCCAGCGGCTCACGTCGCCGGGCCGGGCCCGCATCTGGCGCCTCTACATGGCGGCGTCCGCGCTCGCCTTCGAGCGCAACCGCATCGGCGTCAACCAGGTCCTCGCGGTGAAGACCCCGGAGGTCGGCACCTCCGGATTGCCGCTGCGGGCGCGCACCTGGCGGTAGGCGGCAGGCCGTACGCGAAAGGGCCCCGGACGGTGATCTGGTGATCGTCCGGGGCCCTTTCACGTACGCGTACCGCCAAGTGCTACTCGGCCTTGATCGCCATCAGCGGGTTGAGGCGCGCCGCGCTGCGGGCCGGCCACATCGCCGCGAGGACACCGACCAGGCCCGCGATCGCGAGGAAGATCACGATGCGGCCGACGGGGATCTCCATGGTGTAGTTCGCCACCGCGTCGGCGATGCTGCCGCCCACGGCCCAGCCCATGAAGAGGCCGAGCCCGATGCCGAGCACCGCGCCGAACAGGGAGATGATGACCGCCTCCAGGCGCACCATCTGCTTGACCTTCGCCCGGTCGAGGCCGATGGCCCGCATCATGCCGATCTCGTGCTTCCGCTCGAAGACCGACATGGCCAGGGTGTTGATGACACCGAGCACCGCGATCAGGATGGCCATCCCGAGGAGGCCGTAGAGCATGTTCAGGACCATGTTGATCGCGCCCCCGAACTCGTTGCTGACCGCGTCCTTGTCCTGGATCTTCAGCGCCGGGTTGTCGCCGAGGGCCTTGACGATGGTGTTCTCGGCCTGGTCGGACGTACCGGCCTTCATCTTCACCAGGACCTGCTCGTCGGTGATCTTGGACAGGTGCGGGTTCACGACGGCGAGCGGCGTGAACAGACCGCTGATCATCTCGTTCTGCTGGTAGACACCGGCGACCTTCAGCTTCGCCGTCTTCTCGTCGTCGAACTTCACCGGGACGGTGTCGCCCGTCTTGATGCCCTGCTTGTCCGCGGTCTCCTTGTCGACCAGGGTGGAGTCGCCCTTGAGGTCCGCGAGCGAGCCGCTGGTGAAGTCGAGGCTCGCGACCTTGCCGAAGGCCTTCTCGTCGACGCCGGACACCTGGGTGTACGAGCCGTCCACCTCGCCGTAGGCCGTGCGCAGCGGGCTGCTCGCCTCGACGTCCGGGAGCTTGGCCAGCTTCTCGCCGACCTCGGGGGCCAGCGGCTGGTAGTTCGCCATGGAGACCGTGTAGTCGGCCTTCAGGGAGCCCGCGGCCATCTTGTCGATGGCGCTGCTCATGGAGGTCGCGATCACCGTCATCGCGGTGATCAGGGTCAGGCCGATCATCAGGGCCGAGGCCGTGGAGGCCGTGCGGCGCGGGTTGCGGACCGCGTTGAGGCGGGACAGCTTGCCCGTGACGCCGAACGGCTTCAGGAGCGGGGTCGACGCGGCGATGAACGGGCGCGACAGGAGCGGCGTGAGGACGATGACGCCGACGAGGATCACGGCGGCACCGGCGGCCATCACGTAGTTGTCGTCCATGAAGAGCAGGACCGTGCCGAGGGCGACGATGATCGAGCCGATGGTGTTGCGGACGACGAGACCGCGCGTCGTCGGCGTCGCGTGGACGCTGTTCATCGCGGCGACCGGCGGGATCTTCGCGGCGCGGCGGCCCGGCAGCCAGGCGGCCAGCATGGTCACGAACACGCCGATGATCAGGGCGACGACGATCGTCATCGGGGCGATGACGATCGGCCCGTCGGGCAGCGAGGCGCCCGCGGCGTTCATCACGGACTCAAGCCCCACGGCCACGCCGATGCCGAGCGCGAAGCCGGTCACGGCGGCCACCAGGCCCACGATGAACGCCTCGATGAGCACGGAGCGCGTCACCTGGCGGCGCGAGGCGCCGACCGCGCGCATCAGGGCCAGTTCCTTGGTGCGCTGGGCGACCAGCATGGTGAAGGTGTTGGCGATGATGAAGATGCCGACGAACAGCGCGATACCGGCGAAGATCAGCAGGATCTGGCTCATCGAGCTGGTCTCCCGCTCGATCATCGCGGCCTGGTCGTCGGAGAGTTCGCCGCCGGTGACGGCCTGCGTCTCCTTGGGCAGGATCTTCTCGACCGAGCTCTTCAGGGCGGCCTCGGAGGTGCCCGCGGCGGCCTTCACGTCGATCTCGTCGTACTCGCTCTTGCCCAGGACCGTGCGCGCGGTGTCGTTGTCGAACACCACCAGGCTGCCGCCCGCGAGGACGCTGCCGTCCTCGGTGTCGAAGATGCCGCTGATCTTCGCGTTCTTCACCGGGCCGTCGGTGGAGTAGCGGACGGTGTCGCCGACCTTGTAGCCGGTGCGCTCGGCGGTCCTTGAGTCCAGGGCGAGGTCACCGGCGGACTTGGGTGCCGCGCCCTTGGTGAAGTCGTAGCGCGGGTCCTTGCCGTCCTTGCCGGGGTAGTAGTTGGCGCCGGTGGTTCCCCACTCGCCGCCGACGAGCTTGCCGTCCTTGTCGGCGACCGCGGTGAAGCCCATGACCCCGCCGATCGCGGAGTCGGCGCCGGGCAGGCCCTGGGTCTTCTTCAGGAGGGCGTCGGTCAGGCGGGGCGGCTTCTTGGCCTCTTCCTCGTCACTCGATCCGTAGAAGGAGGAGGAGCCGCCTTCGGGCTGTACGGCGACCGAGACGTGGTCGAAGCTCTTCGCCGACTTGTTCTTGTAGGCGTTGCCGAAGGTGTCGGTGAAGACCAGGGTGCCGGAGACGAAGGCGACGCCGAGCATGACGGCGAGCACGGTCATGAGCAGCCTGGCCTTGTGCGCGAGCACGTTGCGCAGGGCGGTACGGAACATGGGTGTGAGTCCTGGTGGGGGAGAGAGGGGAGAGCCCCGAAGGGGCGCGGGGAACTGCGCGATCAGCCACGGCGTGTCCGCGGGCACGTACCCGCCGACGCCGCTCGGAGCGCTAGCTCGTACGGCCCTTGGCGTCGAAGTCCTTCATCCGGTCGAGGACACCCTCGGCGGTCGGGGCGTGCATCTCGTCGACGATGCGCCCGTCGGCCAGGAAGATCACGCGATCCGCGTACGCCGCTGCCGTCGGGTCGTGGGTGACCATGACGACGGTCTGGCCGAGCTCGCGTACGGAGTTGCGCAGGAAGCCGAGGACCTCGGCGCCCGAGCGCGAGTCCAGGTTTCCGGTCGGCTCGTCGCCGAAGATGATGTCGGGCTGCGAGGCGAGCGCACGGGCCACGGCGACGCGCTGCTGCTGGCCGCCGGAGAGCTCGGTGGGCCGGTGGGAGAGGCGCCCGGCCAGGCCGACCATGGAGATGACCTGCTCGAGCCAGGCCTTGTCGGGCTTACGGCCCGCGATGTCCATCGGCAGCGTGATGTTCTCCAGGGCCGTCAGCGTCGGGAGGAGGTTGAAGGCCTGGAAGATGAAGCCGATCTTGTCCCGACGGAGCTTGGTGAGCTGCTTGTCCTTGAGGGTGGACAGCTCGGTCTCGCCGATCCGTACGGAGCCGCCGCTGAAGCTGTCGAGCCCCGCGACGCAGTGCATCAGGGTCGACTTGCCGGAGCCCGACGGGCCCATGATCGCGGTGAACTCGCCCTGCCGGAAGTCGACGGAGACATGGTCCAGGGCGACCACCTGGGTCTCGCCCTGTCCGTACACCTTGGAGAGGTCCGTGGCGCGCGCGGCCACTGCGGTGGTGCGGGCGGCGAAGTGGGTGGTGGTCACGGGGCGGTGCTCCTGTCGGGACGACGAGTGGGGACTGATTCCATCGTCCTTGCGGATCCGCGCCGTGTAGTCAGCCGCTGTTCCGGTTCCGATGGCCCTCTTGAGTCGGACCCGTGGGCCCGGAGTCATACCTGGGGATGACTCCGACCCCGGAGACGTGTACCACCCGTCTGGGCGCACGCGGACGCCGCGGGGGCGTCTAAATTCCGTCAATCCGTCCCGGAGGCCGTACAGGGGTGGAAGGGCCTGCGGCATGTACCGATGGGCCATACCGGTGGCTGATGCACCCTCAGACGTCAATAAAATAAGACAACATCGGGCTGTTGTTCCGCTGTTCGGGGGACGCCTCCCGATAGGGTCGAATCACTTGATGCGGAGCCCATGGCCTGCCCGGATGGTGGAATGCAGACACGGCGAGCTTAAACCTCGCTGCCCCTAGCGGGCGTGCCGGTTCAAGTCCGGCTCCGGGCACATCCGCCATCGCTCGCGGCACAGCCGCGGTCGCGGCGCCTACGTTCCTCGGCGTGCCTGCCTGATGGCACGTCAGTCCACGCTTCCCGCAATGGTTTTGGTCCGGCGGGGTTCAACGTTTTGGCCCGGCGGGGTCCAACGGTTCTGGCCCGGCGGGGTTCAGGGCAGCCGCACCGCCTGGAAGCGGGCCGCGGTGTGCAGGTCGGCCTCGATCGCCGCCGCCGTCCCGCGCAGCGCGGGCAGCAGGGCGTCGCGGGTCTCGGCCAGCGGGCCCGTGCCCGCGTGCCGGGCGATGTTGAGGGCGGCGACCACCCGCCCCGACGCGTCCCTGACGGGCACCGCCACCGAGCGCAGCCCCTCTTCCAGCTCCTGGTCGGCGGTGGCGTAGCCGTCGGCGGCCGCGCGCTCCAGGATTCGCGCGAGCTCGCCCGGGTCCGTCACGGTCCGCCGGGTGAGGGCGCGCGGCGGAGCCTGCCGCAGCAGACGCTCCCGCTCCTGTTCCGCGAGCCCGGCGAGGAGGACCCGGCCCATGGCGGTGGCGTACGCGGGGAAGCGGGTGCCGAGGGTGATGCGGACGCTCATCACGCGGACGGTGGCCGCCCGTGCCACGTAGAGGATGTCCGCGCCGTCCAGGACCGTCACCGAAGCCGACTGGTGCACCCGCTCGGTCAGCTCCCGCACGTGCGGCTCGGCGATCTCGGCGAAGGTGAGCCGGGACAGCGCGGCGTGGCCGAGCTCAAGGACGCGCGGCAGCGGGCGGTACAGGCGCCCGTCGTGGGCCGCGTACCCCGCGAGTTCCAGGGTGTGCAGGCAGCGCCGTGCGGTGGCCCTCGACAGGCCCGTGGCCGCGGCGAGCGCGGTCAGCGGCAGACCGCCGCCGCGGGCGTCGCCGAGCGCGCGCAGGACGGCGAGGCCCCGCGCCAGCGACTGAAGGAAGCCGGAGCCGAGCTCGGCCTTGGCGGCCGCCGGGTCGGTCGCGGTCTCGGTCTCGAACGCGTGGCCGGGCGTGGGTGCGTCGTCGGCGGGCGGCTCCGGGGCCCCGGCCGCCAGGCTCTCCAGCTCCTCGGCCTCCGCGCGCAGCCGCGGCAGCATCGCGTCCGCGAGGCCCTGTGCCGTGTGCCTGCTGGTGTGGCTCACCGCGGAGAGGGCGTAGCGCGTCCTGCCCCCGGTGTCGCGTACGGGGACCGCCACCGCGATCAGGCCGGGCTCGATCAGCTGGTCGTCAAGGGCCCAGCCCGTCTCCCGGGAGCGGGCCACCCGGGCGGCGAGGTCCGGGACGTCCGCGGGCGCGGGCCCCGGAGGCAGCGCGGGGAAGGCGCTCTCCGCCGGTCCCGAGGCCACACGTGCCCGCCAGGCGGCCCACCGCTCCGCGTCCCAGGCGTCCGCGAACAGCGCGCCCGGGGCGCAGCGTTCGGGCGGCAGCAGGTCCCCGATGCGGAAGGCCACCGACATCGCGCGGCGCCGCGCGGCCTGCGTGACGAAGCGGACGCCGTCGCCGTCCGGCACCGCGAGGGACACCGACTCGTCGAGGTCGTCCGCGAGCCGGGCCGTGCGCGCCGCGACCTCGCCGCTCAGCCCGCTCGCCGCGAGATAGGCGTTGCCGAGCTCCATCAGGCGGGGCGTGAGGCGCAGTTCCTGGCCGTGCTCGCGTACGTATCCGAGGTGGACCAGGGTCGCCACGACCCGGTCCACCGTCGAGCGGGCCAGGCCGGTGGCGCGGACGAGGTCGCCCGCCCTGACCTGGTCGCCGACCGCGAGGGCGCGCAGCACCGCGAGGCCGCGCTCCAGGGGGCGTACGGACTCTTCAGGCATGGCGCCGCTCCTCGCACGGGTGGAAAGCGGGTGCCTCGAAAGTGGATGCCCCGCAACCGTTGACAGTCGCTGGGTCCGGTCGGAGACTCCCGTCAGCACATTATGAACGAAAGTTCACCAGGCGAACAAGCGGCCGGTGGGTGGTCGTCGTTCGGGAGCGAAGGGGATCCATCGATGCGCACCACCGTCGGAATCATCGGGGCCGGACCGGCGGGGCTGCTCCTCGCCCGCCTGCTGCACAACGCCGGTATCGATTCCGTCGTCCTGGAGACCCGGGACCGCGCCTACGTGGAGCAGCGCCAGCGCGCCGGGATCCTGGAGCAGGGCACCGTCGACGTCCTGCGCGAGGCGGGCGCCGCCGCGCGCATGGACCGTATGGGCATCCCGCACGACGGCATCGAACTGCGCTTCGACCGCCGCAGGCACCGCGTCGACTTCCCCGCCCTGACCGGCGGCCGGTCCGTGATGGTCTACGCCCAGACCGAGGTCTGCAAGGACCTCATAGCCCTCCAGCTCGCCGCGGGCGGCCCGCTGCTCTTCGAGGCCGAGGCGCTCGCCGTCGAGGGCGCGGAGACGCAGAGCCCGCGCGTCCGCTTCCGCCACCAGGGCCGCGAGGACGTCCTGGAGTGCGACTACGTGGTGGGCTGCGACGGCTCCTGGGGCGTGGCCCGCGAGGCCGTGCCCGCCGATGTCTCGCGGGTCTTCGAGCGGACGTACCCCTTCGGCTGGCTCGGCATCCTCGCCGACGTACCGCCCTCGCACGACGAGTTGGTCTACGCCCGCCACGAACGGGGCTTCGCACTCCTCTCCATGAGGTCGCCGACCGTCACGCGCGCCTACCTCCAGGTCCCCGCGGACACGGACGCCGCCGACTGGGGCGACGAGGAGATCTGGGACGAGCTCGACCGCCGCCTGGAGACCGACGACCCCGCCTGGACGCTGAAGCGCGGACCCATCACCTCCAAGTCCGTCACCCCCATGCGCAGTCACGTCCACGAGCCCATGCGGCACGGACGCGTCTTCCTCGCCGGGGACGCCGCCCACATCGTCCCGCCCACCGGCGCCAAGGGTCTCAACCTCGCCGTCGGCGACGTCGTCACCTTCGCCCGCGCGCTCGTCGAACTCCGCGAGACGGGCTCCGACGCCCGCCTCGACGCGTACTCCGCGACCTGCCTGCGCCGCGTCTGGCAGGCCGAGCGCTTCTCGTACGCGATGACCACGATGCTGCACCGCGCCCCCGGGGCCACCGGCTTCGACGACCGCATCCAGCTCGCTCAGCTGGACCGCGTCGCCACCGTGCGCTCGGCCGAGACGGACCTCGCCGAGAGCTACACCGGATTCCCGCTCGACTAGCCCAGCGCCCCCGTCCCCCGCCTGCGTCCCCACCAGGTCCCACAACGAAGTGAGAGCCCCGTGACCGCTCCCCAAAGCGCCGCGCCCCAGCGGACCTTCAGATCAGTGGCCCCCGTCATCGCCCTGTGCTGGCTCGTCGTCTTCTTCGACGGCATGGACGTCAACATCTACGGCGCCGTGATGCCGCACCTCATCGACGACGAGGGCTTCGGCTTCTCCGCGTCGACCGCGGGCACCATCGGCTCCTGGACCACCTTCGGCATGCTCATCGGCGCCCTCGGCTGCGGCACGCTCACCGACTGGATCGGGCGCAAGCCGATGGTGACGGGGAGCGTCGCGCTGTTCTCGCTCGGCTCCGCGGTCTGCGCGCTCGCGCCGACCGCCGCCGTCTTCGGCGGCGGGCGTTTCATCGCCGGGCTCGGGCTCGGCGGTCTGATGCCGATCAGCCTCGCGATCGTCGCCGAGTTCGCGCCGCCGCGCAGGGCCGCGCTCGCCACCGGCCTGATGATGACCTCGTACCACGCGGGCGGCATGGCGGCCACGGGCCTCGGGCTCGCTCTCGGGCCCGACCACGGCTGGCGCGTCGTCTTCTGGGCCGGCGTGATCCCCGCCGTCGTCGCCATCCCCCTCGTACTGAAGTGGCTGCCCGAATCGCCCGGCGTGCTGCTCGGCAAGGGCCGCACGAGCGAGGCGCAGGCCGTCGCCGCCCGCTTCTCGCTGCCGTCACCGACGCTCGCCGAAGCCCCCGAGGCGGGTGCCAAGGGCCGCTTCGCCGCCGTCGCCTCGCTCTTCAGCCCCGGTCAGCGGCTCGCGACCCCGCTCCTGTGGATCGCGTCCTTCGCCGGGCTTCTCCTCGTCTACGGGGTCTCCACCTGGCTCCCCGAGCTGATGCGCGCCTCCGGCTACTCGCTCTCCTCCTCTGTGACCTTCCTCATGGTGATCAACGCGGGCGGGATCGTCGGCATGCTCGTCGCGGGGCGGGCCGCCGACAAGTTCGGCGCCGTGCGAATCTCCGCGATCTGGTTCCTGCTCACCGCCTGCGGCGCCTTCCTGCTCAAGGCCGAGCTGCCGCTGGGTGTCGCGTACGTGATCGTCTTCGTCACCGGCATCTGGCTCTTCTCGGCGCAGGTGATGGTCTACGCCTCCGCCCCTTCCGTCTACACGCCCGCCCAGCGCGCCACGGGCCTCGGCTGGATCACCGGCGTCGGGCGCACCGGCGCGGTCGTCGGACCGTGGCTGGGAGGCGCCGTGGTCTCCGGCGGCAACGCGTCGCTCGGATTCACCACGTTCGCCGTGGCCGCCGTGCTCGGAGCCGTCGCGATCTCGCTGGTGCCACTCGTCCGGCGCAGCCGCCGTACCCCCGCCGACGAGGGTGTATCCGCCCTCTCACCGGGAACAGAGAGCACCGGGCCGAGCGTTCTTGGTCACAAGGAGGGAAAGATCCTCCCCAAGCACTAGGGTCTTCCTTTTGCCTACGCATTACTCTTGAGCCCAAAGCCACACACGGTGGCCATGGAGGAGTGAGATGAGGAGCAGTAACCCGGTCTTCTCGCGACGGGGGTTCAGCCGCGACAACGGCTACGCGGGCTTCGGCACGCAGCAGCCGCAGGCCGGGGGACCCGCGGGCGGGACACAGACCCAACAGGGCAATCCGTACGCGAGCGCGGGCCAGCAGGCCCCCGCCAATCCGTACGCGACCAACCCGTACGCCCAGCAGGACCTGCAGCACGGCGCCCCCCAGGCACCCGTAACCACCGCCGGCCGCATGACGATGGACGACGTCGTCCTGCGTACGGCCACCACGCTCGGCACGCTCCTCGTCACGGCGGCGCTCGCCTGGGCGCTGCTGCCGGTGGACGACGCCAACATCGGCAAGTCGTACGGCATCGCGATCGGCGCAGGCCTCGTCGCGATGGTGCTCGGCCTCGTGCAGGCCTTCAAGCGCAAGGCATCGCCCGCGCTGATCCTGGCGTACGCCGCCCTGGAGGGTGTCTTCCTCGGCGTCGTCTCCAGCGTCGTCGACAACCGCATCGCGGACGGCGCGGCCATGCAGGCCGTGATCGGCACGATGGCGGTCTTCGCCGGTGTCCTGATCGCCTACAAGGCGGGCTGGATTCGCGTCAACCGTCGCTTCTACGGCTTCGTGATGGCCGCGGCGATGGGCTTCCTGCTGCTCACGGCCGTGAACCTGCTGTTCATGGTCTTCGGCGGCGGTGACGGTCTCGGCTTCCGCAGCGGCGGCCTCGGCATCATCTTCGGCATCGTCGGCATTCTGCTCGGCGCGTGCTTCCTTGCCCTGGACTTCAAGCAGGTCGAGGACGGCATCGCGTACGGCGCTCCGAAGGAAGAGGCCTGGCTCGCGGCGTTCGGTCTGACGATGACGCTGGTCTGGATCTACATGGAGTTCCTGCGTCTGATCGCCATCTTGCAGGGCAACGACTGACGCGGCTGATCAACACGAAGGGCCCCACGGAACAGCTGTTCCGTGGGGCCCTTCGCCGTGTGAGGTGAGTCGAGGGGGACAGGGAGTCAGAGCAGCTTGCGCGCGGCCCGCTGCAAGTCGTACTCGTGAATGATTGCCTTGGCGTGCCCGTACGCCAGGTTGTGCTCCGCACGAAGCCAGCTGACCTTCTCCTCGAAGCGGAAGAGAGAAGGGCCTTCGTCGACGGCGCGAAGCCAGTCGGAGATCTCACGACCGGTGCAGTGGGGGATACGGGCGATCAGATTGCGGTGGGTCTCCTCGGAGAAGACTTGGGACATCGGCGCCTCCGGACGCGTCGCGATGTGTTCCGTCCTTCACGCCACCGTGCCTCAGCGTTGAGACGTTGGCAACAGTCCCGTCCAGGCGCATAAGGTCACCGGGTGCTTGATACGACGCCTTTGACGGACGCAGTGGACCAATTCGCCGACCGGTTGCGGGCAGCCCCGCAGAGTCGCCTGCAGCGGGGGGCGGCGACCGAGGCGCTCGCTCTGGCCAGGGAACTGGCGGCGTGGGCGCAGCGGATCGAGGTGCCGCAGGAGGAGCCGAGACAGATGCCGGACGAGGGGATGTTCGCGGCGGCCGATCAGATCACGGTCGCGGGGCGGGATTTGGCCCTTGTGCTCGATGATGCGGGACAGCTCGCCGAGGCACTGACGCTCGTGGAGAAGGCGCAGAAGCGCGCCGGTGTGTGACGGGGCGTGAGAGGGGTGCGACCGGGGTGTGGTCCGACCCCGGCGGGCGCCGGGGTCGCTCCGGTCAGACCGAGGCGATGACGCGGTCGGCCAGGATGTAGACGTTCTCGGTGCCGCACTCGAAGGTCAGGGCGTAGGCGCCGGAGACTCCGGATCCGCCGAGCAGGACCGGGGCGTGCCCGTCGCGCAGGGCGTCGGCGAGCAGTTCCGCGGTCTCGCGGTGGCCCGGGGTCATGCAGAGCGTCGTGCCGTCCGTGAAGACGTAGACGTCCAGGGTGCCGAGCGGTCCGGGGCGGACGTCGGCGAGTGCCGTACGGGAGTCGGCCAGTTCCTCGAGACAGGCGACGGTGCGCTCGTGGTCGCCGTTGACGGGGGACTGGACCGGGACGAAGTCCGGGTGCGAGGGGTGGCGGCGGCGGGCCGCGGCCAGCTCCGGGGAGTCTCCCCCAAGGACTTCGTCCAGGGAGGTGCCCCCTGCGAACTCGTCGGCAGGTTCGGCGTACGGCTCGATGACCGGCTCCAGGCTCTCCGACTCCAGGCCCGAGAAGTCCGCCTGGCGGGGCAGGAACAGCTCGTCGGCCATGTCCGAGAGGCCCGGCAGGCCACTGAGGAGCGAGGGCGCGTCCGAGGCGTCACGGGCTTCCTGGGCGGCCCAGAAGGCGCGCGCCTCGGCCAGCTCGCGCTCCCGTTCCTCGGCGAGGGCCTCGGCGACGGCCGTGCGTATCTCGTCGGTGTCCGCGGTGCGGGCCGCGGGCACGTTGGCGTGTGCGTTCGCCGAGTGGCTCTGGGCCAGCTCGGCGCGCAGGGCGGTGATCTCTGCGAGCTGCTTCCGCAGGCCGTGTACGGCGTGCAGGGCGGCGGCACCCACGGCCGTGGCAGCGGCTGTGGAGAGCAGCAAGGCAATAGGCATGGCGCTCACTGACGTACTCCCGGTTTCAAGTCGACCCCCGACTTCCTACATCAGCTTGAAGCCTGCACGATCCACCTGTCAGTGCATTACGTCACGAATTGGACAGGTCTTTCGGCCCGGTGTTTATCCACAGATGGGCTCTGAGCTGGGGATATGCATCTCCCCCAGGAGATAGGTCACATCCTGGGGGAGATTGAGTCACGAATCAATGGAGACGTGAGGGATGCGCGGGGCCCGGAGCGTCAGCTGAGGCGCTCGATGACCATCGCCATGCCCTGTCCGCCGCCGACGCACATCGTCTCCAGGCCGAACTGCTTGTCGTGGAACTGGAGGCTGTTGATGAGCGTGCCGGTGATGCGGGCGCCGGTCATGCCGAAGGGGTGGCCGACGGCGATGGCGCCGCCGTTGACGTTCAGCTTGTCGATCGGGATGTTCAGGTCGCGGTAGGAGGGGATGACCTGGGCGGCGAAGGCCTCGTTGATCTCGAAGAGGTCGATGTCGTCGACGGTGAGACCGGCGCGGGACAGGGCCTGCTTCGACGCCTCGACCGGGCCGAGGCCCATGATCTCGGGGGAGAGGCCGGTGACGCCGGTGGAGACGATGCGGGCCAGCGGGGTCAGGCCGAGCTCGCGGGCCTTGGTGTCGCTCATGATCACGAGGGCGGCGGCGCCGTCGTTGAGCGGGCAGCAGTTGGCGGCGGTGACGAGGCCGTCGGGGCGGAAGACGGGCTTGAGGCCGCCGACGCCTTCGAGGGTGACGCCGGCGCGGGGGCCGTCGTCCTTGCTGACGACGGTGCCGTCGGGGGTCGTCACCGGGGTGATCTCGCGCTCCCAGAACCCGTTCTTCAGGGCTTCCTCGGCGAGGTTCTGGGACCTGACGCCGAACTCGTCCATGTCCTGACGGGTGACGCCCTTGGCGCGGGCCAGGTTCTCGGCGGTCTGCCCCATCGCGATGTACGCGTCCGGGATCAGACCGTCCTCGCGGGGGTCGTGCCAGCTGGAGCCCTCGGTCTTGCTCACGGCCTCGGTGCGGGCCTCGGCGTCGGCGAAGAGGGGGTTGTGGGTGTCGGGGAGTCCGTCACTCGACCCCTTGACGCTGCGGGACACCATCTCCACACCGGCGGAGATGAAGACGTCGCCCTCCCCGGCCTTGATGGCGTGCAGGGCCATGCGGGAGGTCTGCAGGGAGGAGGAGCAGTACCGGGTGATGGTGCAGCCCGGCAGGTGGTCCATGCCCATCTGTACGGCGACGATGCGGCCGAGGTTGTGCCCCTGCTCGCCGCCGGGCAGTCCACAGCCGAGCATCAGGTCGTCGATGAGCTTCGGGTCGAGCTCGGGGACCTTGGCGAGGGCGGCCTCGATGATCGTGGCGGTCAGGTCGTCCGGCCGCAGATCCTTCAGGGAGCCCTTGAAGGCGCGGCCGATCGGGGTGCGGGCGGCGGAGACGATCACGGCTTCGGGCATGCGGGGCTCCAGAGGTTGCTTCGCGAAAGGCGGACCGCTTCGGAAGTTACCCGTACGTACCGAGAAGGTCACCGGTGCGGGACTGTGATGCGGACCGCATTTTCCTAAGCGCTTGCTCAGGGCGGCGGGGGTGGTCTGGGCGGTCTATCCCTCCCTCCCCACCTGACCATCGCCGGGCAATCGGGTGGGTGGGCGGGAAAGAACCCGTCGCGAAGCGACGGCCTTGAGGGCGTCGGACCCGCGGACGAGCCCGACGCCCCGCCCCGCAGGGGGGGCTACCTCGGCAGCGGCGAGGGATCCGGTGCGTGGTGGATGCGCCGCCGCCGGCGGCGCTTGAGGAGGGCCCAGGGACCGCGCGGACCCGTGGGCATCGCGGCCGCGACCTCCGTGCCGCCCTCCGACGCGGCCTGCGCCGCGGCCCGTGCCACCGGCAGGAACCCCTCGCGCCGCGACACGTCGGGGCGCTCCTCCTCCGGCCAGAGCCCAAGGGCCGCGCACAGCGTCGGAAGCACCGCCATCGCAGCGGTCGCGTACCCCTCCGCGGAGGGGTGGTAGTTGTCGGGACCGAACAGCTCCCGCGGGTTCGCGAGGAACTCCGGGCCGAGCAGATCCCCGAGCGACACCGTCCGCCCGCCCTGCTCGACCACGCCGATCGTCTGCGCGGCGGCCAGCTGCCGTGACACGCGCCGCGCCATCCACCGCAGCGGCTGATAGACGTTCTCGACCGTCCCCAGATCGGGACAGGTCCCCACCACCACCTCCGCCCCGGCCGTACGCAGCCTGCGCACCGCCGCCGACAGGTAGCGCACGGAACGCGTCGCGGGCATCCGGTGCGTCACGTCGTTCGCGCCGATCATCACGACGCAGACGTCGGGCGCCCAGGACGAGAGCTCGGAAAGGAGCAGCGTCACCTGGCGGTCAAGGTCGTCCGACTGGGCGCCCGGCAGTGCCACGTTCCGCAGCTCCACCGGCCGCTCGGCCACCGCGGCCAGCCCCGCCGCCAGGAGCGAGGCCGGGGTCTGCCGGGCCCGGTGCACGCCCTGCCCCGCGGCGGTCGAATCGCCGAGCATCGCGAACCGCAAGGGCTCCGCGCCCTCGGGCCGATCCGCGAACCCCCATCCGTACCGTCCGTCCGCCCGCGGTGGAGCCGGATGCTCCCCGCTGTTTCCCACGGTCCGCTTCGCCAGTTGCACCTCGGCGAGCACCACGCCCACGGCCGCCGCCCCGAGCAGCCCGATGCCTCCGCCGCCGTACGCCGCGCCCGCAGCGATCCGCCGCGCCACCCTCGCCCTCGACATGCCCTGCAGCCACCTCCTCGTAGCCAATCCGCCCTACATCAACTAATTGCCCCGTAAGGACGGTCGGCCAATCGCAAGCGGAGGTGAACGACTGAACGAGACCCTTACGCTGACGACACCCATTCGTCGCACTACATCGCAGCCCGGAGACAACGGTGCAATTTCACGACTCGATGATCAGCCTCGTCGGCAACACCCCGCTGGTGAGGCTCAACAACGTGACCACGGGCATTCAGGCGACCGTCCTTGCCAAGGTCGAGTACTTCAATCCCGGCGGTTCCGTGAAGGACCGCATCGCGCTGCGCATGATCGAGGCGGCCGAGCAGAGCGGGGAGCTCAAGCCCGGCGGCACGATCGTCGAGCCGACGTCCGGCAACACCGGGGTCGGCCTCGCCATCGTGGCCCAGCAGAAGGGCTACAAGTGCATCTTCGTCTGCCCCGACAAGGTGTCGCTCGACAAGATCAATGTGCTGCGCGCGTACGGCGCGGACGTGGTCGTCTGCCCCACGGCCGTCGACCCCGATCACCCGGACTCGTACTACAACGTCTCGGACCGCCTCGTGCGCGAGACCCCCGGCGCCTGGAAGCCCGACCAGTACAGCAACCCGAACAACCCGCTCTCCCACTACCACTCCACCGGCCCCGAACTGTGGGAGCAGACGGAGGGGAGGATCACCCATTTCGTGACGGGCATCGGCACCGGAGGCACCATCTCCGGGACGGGCGGATATCTGAAGGAGATCTCCAAGGGCGGGGTCACGGTCGTCGGCGCCGACCCCGAGGGGTCCGTGTACTCCGGCGGCTCCGGGCGGCCCTATCTCGTCGAGGGCGTCGGTGAGGACTTCTGGCCGACGGCGTACGACCGGAACGTGACCGACGAGATCATCGCGGTGTCCGACAAGGACTCCTTCCAGATGACGCGGCGCCTCGCCAAGGAGGAGGGGCTGCTCGTCGGCGGTTCCTGCGGCATGGCGGTCGTGGCGGCGCTGCGGGTCGCGGAACGGCTCGGTCCCGACGACGTCGTGGTCGTACTCCTGCCCGACTCCGGGCGCGGCTACATGAGCAAGATCTTCAGCGACGAGTGGATGAACGACTACGGATTCCTGGAGCAGGCGGGCGACCAGCCTCGCGTGGGCGACGTACTGAGCCGCAAGGAAGGCGGCCGACTGCCCTCACTCGTCCACATGCACCCGGAGGAGACGGTCGGCGAGGCCATCGACGTACTGCGGGAGTACGGCGTCTCGCAGATGCCCATCGTCAAGCCGGGCGCGGGCCACCCGGACGTGATGGCGGCCGAGGTCATCGGCTCCGTCGTCGAACGCGAGCTGCTCGACGCCCTGTTCGCGCAGCGCGCCTCGCTCTCCGACCCGCTGGAGAAGCACATGTCGGACCCGCTGCCGCAGGTCGGCTCCGGCGAACCCGTCGCCGACCTGATGACGGTGCTCGGCAGGGCGGACGCGGCGATCGTCCTGGTCGAGGGCAAACCGACGGGCGTGGTGAGCCGCCAGGACCTGCTTGCCTTCCTCGCCGCGCAGCAGGGCCAGTAGGCGGCAGGGCCGGTAGCCGCAGGAACCCGTGGCCAAGGGGGTGTGCCGTGAGCCGTGGTTCGAACTTCGCGGAAGTGGTACGAGCACGTCACGTCCGCGCAGCACACGCTTAACACGGCTCCGGCACATTGGTTGTTGTCGGCGTACAGGAACTCCGGAGCGGCTCCCGGACCTCTGAACGCCTGGACGCGGACCCGGTCCTGACCCGGCCCGCGTCCCTCGCGGGGACCGCCGTCGTCCCGCCCCCTGGTCACCCGGGGGTGCGGCGGTCCCCGCGCATGAACTTCGTACGACCCTCAGAACCCCTGGCGCCCCTCAGAACCCCTGAATCCGCGCCGCCGCATGGCTCACCGGCACCGTGTGCGTGACCCAGCCCGTGGCCGTCCGCTGATGGAGCTGGAAGGCGGTCGGTTCGGGTACGTAGCCCATGGCGCCCTCCGTGCTCATCGTCAGGGAGCTCTGGAGGTACGTCGACGGGGCGGTCGAGAGGGTCGTGCCCGCGTAGGCGCCGGTGATCGGGCGGTGGACGTGGCCCGCGAGCACGCGGGTGACCTGGGGATGGCGGGGCAGGAGCCGCGCCAGGGCGTCGCCGTCCGTGAGACGCATGCCGTCCAGGAACGGTATGCCGATGTCCGCCGGGGGGTGGTGCACGCAGACCAGGGCGGGGATGTCGGGGCGCGCCGTCAGCCGGGCGTCCAGCCACGTGAGTTGGTCTTCGCCGAGGCGGCCGTGTCCGGCGCCCGGCACGTTCGAGTCCAGGGCGATCAGCGTCAGGTCCGCGTACTCGACGGCGTAGTGCGTGGAGTGGGTGCCGCCGAGGTGCGCCGTGCCGCCGAACGCCTTGGCCAGGGCCACCGGGTCGTCGTGGTTGCCGGTCGTCAGGTGCAGGGGCAGCGGGAAACCCGCGACGAGTTCGCGCAGCTGCTCGTACTCGGCGGGACTGCCGTGTTCCGTCAGGTCGCCGGTGATCACCACGCAGGTGGGCCGGGGCTCCAGGGCGAGGACGCGGGTGAGTGCGTGGCGCAGGCCGGCCGCAGGGGCGGCGGCCAGGGCGCCGGTGGTGAGGTGCGGGTCACTGAGGTGCGCGACGGATGTGGTCATCAGGGCAGGATCCCCGCGGAGTCGCGGACTCAGGCCTCAGTCGTCCCACTCCGACTTCCGGCCGCGGTCCTTGCCGCGCCCGAAGTTCATGCCCCGCATCGCATGCACCGCGTTCACGCCGACGATGCCGCCCCAGGTGACGAAGAGGCCGGGCAGGTCCGCGTTGACCACGCCGATCGCCGAGAGCGGGATCGCGAGGATCAGCGAGACGATGCCGAAGCCGAAGCGCTCGCCCCAGGAGTCCACGGGGTTGGTGGGCGCGCGGGAGCCGCGGGCGACGACCATCTGCTGCTCGGCCATGTGCCGGCGCATCCGCCGGTCGATGGTGCCGTCCAGGCGCTGCTCGACCTTCTCGAGGAACGAGTCGACCAGCACGGACTCATACTCTTCGCCCAGCTCTCTGCGCGCGTGCAGAGAGGCGTCGAGTTCCTTCTTCAGTTCGGCGTCACGGGCTTCCATGGTTCTGTACGGTACGCAGCCGTCGCGGGCCTGACAGTGGGGCTATCCCCCCTTTCTCAGCGGGGCTCAGCCCCGGCCCCGGCCTTCAGCGCAGGCTCCGTGCTCTCGGCGCTCCGCGTGCTCTCCGTGGGGATGTGCGACGTGTCGCGGCGGGCCAGCAGCCAGTACAGGGCCGCCGGGACCACCAGACCCACGATCCAGGAGATGTCCGCGCCGCCCAGCGGCTCCACCAGCGGGCCCGTGTAGAAGTGCGTCGCCAGGAACGGGAGCTGGGTCAGGACACCCACTCCGTAGACCGTGAGCGCGTCCCAGCGCCAGGCTCCGTAGCGGCCGTCGGGGTCCGAGAGCGCCGGGATGTCGTAGCGCTCCTTGGAGATCAGGTAGTAGTCGACCAGGTTGATCGCCGACCACGGCGTGAAGAACGTCAGGAGGAAGAGCAGGAAGTCCTTGAAGGACGTGAGGAAGCTGTCCTTGCCGAGCAGCGCCACCACCGTGCCCGCCACCATGATCAGGGCGATGTACGCCGCCCTGCCGCGCGGCGAGAGCGTCTTCTGGCCCCGGAATCCGCTGATGCTCGTCACCATCGACATGAAGCCGCCGTAGGTGTTGAGCACGTTGATGGTCAGCTTGCCCAGCGCGATCACGAAGTACAGGAGCGACGCGATCAGGCCCGTACCGCCCAGGCCCACCACGTATCCGACCTGGTTGTCGAGGAACGCGTCCCCCGCGCTCGCCGCCACGAGCACACCGAACGTCATCGACCACTGCGAGCCGAGCGCCGAACCGGACAGGGTCCACCAGAACGTGGCCCGCCCCGATGTCGTACGCGGCAGATAGCGCGAGTAGTCCGCGACGTACGGACCGAAGGCGAGCTGCCACGACGCCGAGAGCGAGATCGCGAGCAGGAACATCGGCAGGTCGAAGTGCGCGTCGCCCAGGAGGGCCGAGAGGTCGACGCGGTCCAGGAGGCGGATGCCCAGGTAGATGAAGGCGAGGGCGCAGATCACGCTCGCCACCCGGCCGAGGACGTGGATCACGCGGTAGCCGACCGCCGCCACCACCGCGGTGATCACCGCGAAGACGATGATGCCGGTGGTGTCGTTCGTGTGCGTCAGCCGTGCCGTCGCCTGCCCGGCCAGGACGCTGCCGCTCGCGAAGAAGCCGACGTACATGAGGATGACCAGGAGCAGCGGTACGACGGCGCCGCGCACCCCGAACTGCGCCCGGGACTGGATCATCTGCGGCAGACCGAGCTTCGGCCCCTGCGCCGAGTGCAGGGCCATCACCGCGCCCCCGAGCAGATTGCCGAGCAGCAGGCCGATCAGCGACCAGACCACGTCGCCGCCGAAGACGACGGCGAGCGCGCCGGTGACGACGGCGGTGATCTGGAGGTTGGCGCCGAGCCAGAGGGTGAACTGGCTGAACGCGGTGCCGTGCCGTTCGTCGTCGGGGACGACGTCGATGGAGCGCCGCTCCACGAGACTGTCTGCCATGATCCGCTGAACTCCCTGCTGCTGCTGTACGAGCTGCCTCTTGACGGTTCTTGGTGGCCTTGGTGGTTCTTGGTGGTTCCTGGCCGGGCTACTTCTTGCTGATCCCGTGCCGCGCCGCCCAGTCGTTCGCGACGTCCTCGGGGTCCTTCTTGTCCTTGTCCACCAGGCGGTTGAGCTCGGTGAGGTCCTTGGTCGTCAGGGCGTTGCCCAGGCGGCCGAGCGCCTTGCGGACCGTCGAGTCGGCCTTGCGGTCGGCGACGAGCGGGACGACGTGCTGGCCGGGGATCAGGTTCTTGGGGTCGCTGAGCACGACCCACTTCTCGGCGACGATGTCGGTGTCGGTGGTGAAGAGGTTCGCCACGTCGACGTCGCCCTTCTTCAGGGCGCCCTTCACCAACGGCCCGGAGGAGTCGAGGGACTTGAACTCCTTGAACTCGACTCCATAGACGTCCTTGAGGCCCACCGAGCCCACCGTGCGCTTCTTGACCTCGGGAGCGGCGCCGATGACGAGCTTGCCGTTGTGCTTCGCGAGGTCCGCCAGGGACTTGAGGCCGTACTCGTCGGCGGTCTCCCGGGTGACGACGAAGGCGTCGGAGTCCTCGGCCTTGCCGTACGGGAGGATCTGCAGGCCGCGCGGCAGGACCATCGCCAGGGCGTTCTGCATCTCACCCTCCTCGGTGGCCTTCGCCTTCGCGTCGAGGTAGTGCAGGAGCGCGCCCTGATACTCGGGCAGGAGGTCGATGTCGCCGCCCTTGAGGGCCGGGATCAGGATCTCGCGGGTGCCGAGGTTGGGGCGGACGGACGTCTTCACGCCCTCCGCTTCGAGCGCGGCGGCGTAGAGGTAGCCGAGCACCTGGTTCTCGGTGAAGTTGGCGGTGCCGATGGTGACGCCGTTCTTGCTGGAGCCACCGCCCGAGCCGCCGGAGCCGTCCCCGTTGAGGGATGTGATGCCGCCGCTGCAGGAGGCGAGCGCGGGGACGGACGCGGCGGCGAAGAGTCCGCCGAGGACGTTTCTGCGGTTCATGGGGGCCATCTGGCTTGCTCCTAGGCCGACTTGGCGGGGCGGTGGCGGAAGAGGGCACGCTGTAGTGCGGAGAGCGCGAGATCGAGTACGACGGCGACGACGGCCACGAGCACGGCACCGCCGAGCACCTGTACGAGGTCACGCTGGGCGAGCCCGTCGAAGACGTACCGGCCGAGCCCGCCGAAGGAGACGTACGCGGCGATGGTGGCGGTCGCGACGACCTGGATGAGCGCGAGCCGCAGGCCGGTCATGATCAGGGGGAGCGCGAGCGGCAGTTCGACCTGGAAGAGGACCTGGTGCCAGCGCATGCCCTGGCCGCGCGCGGCGTCCCGCACCTCCGGGTCGACCGCGGTCATCCCGGCGTACGTGTTGGTGACGATGGACGGCACGGCGAGGGCGACGAGCGCGATGTAGATGGGCCACATGGAGAGCCCGCTCGCCAGGAAGACGAGGACGACGAGGCCGACCGTGGGCAGCGCGCGTCCGAAGCTGGAGAGGTTGATCGCGACGAAGGCGCCGCGCCCGGTGTGCCCGATGAGCAGACCGACCGGCAGCGCGATGGCGGCGGCGATGAGGGTCGCGAGCAGCGAGTACTGGAGGTGTTCGATGAGGCGGTGCCCGATGCCGTCGGACCCGGCCCACTGCTCGCCGCTGACCAGCCAGGCGCCGAGGTCCTTGAAGAGTTCGTACATGTCACGCGCTCCTCTTGCGGCGGGTCCAGGGGGTCAGGACGTACTGGAGGGTGACGAGCAGCGCGTCCGCGACGAGCGCGAGGAGCAGGGTCAGGACGACGCCGACGATGACGGGGGTGGGGAAGTTGCGCTGGAACCCGTCCGTGAAGAGCTGTCCGAGACCGCCGTCGCCGATGTACGTCGCCACGGAGACGAGGGAGATCGCCATGACCGTCGCGATCCGCACGCCCGCCATGATCACCGGCAGGGCGAGGGGGAGTTCGACGGTGAGGAGGGTGCGCAGGGGCCGGGTGCCCATGGCCTTCGCGGCTTCCTTCGTCTTGGCGGGGACGGAGTCCAGGCCCTCGACGGTGTTCCGCAGGAGCACGACGAGCGTGTAGATCGTCAGGCCGATGACGGTGGTGGTGCGGGTGAGCCCGCTGACCGGCAGGAGCAGCACGAAGACGGCGATGGACGGGATGGTGAACAGGACGTTCGACAGGCCGAGGAGCAGCCCGCGCAGGGGGCGCACGCGGTGGGCGACGACGGCCAGGGGGAGCGAGATGAGCAGGCCGAGGAGCACGGCGGTGAGGGCGGCCTGGAGGTGGGACAGGGTGAGGCTGGTGAGATCGTCGGTGTGGTCGGCTATCCACGACCAGTCGACGCTCACGCGCCGGCCTTGCTGACGTCCACGGCGTCCACCGTGCTCGCGTCCGCGTCCGCGTCCACCGTGCTCGCGTCGCTGTGTACCCGCCCCGCGTGCTCGTGGATGTCGTCGCGGGACGTGACGCCGGTCAGGATGCCCTCGGCGTCGACGCGGGCGACCAGGCCGCTGGGGGCGGCTATGGACTCGTTCAGGGCCGACAGGAGCGAGTCCGTGTCCCGCAGGGGGCGTACGGGGACGTCCGCGGCCTGCGCGTCCTTGTGCCGCCAGGCCAGTGGGGCGCCCGCGGCGTCGAGCCGCAGGGTCCAGGCGCCGCCCTCGGGAGCCGGGGCCTTGGGGACCTCGGCCAGCGTCGTCAGGGAGAGCAGCTTCAGGCCGCGCTCGGCGCCCAGGAAGTCCGCGACGAAGTCGTCCGCGGGGCGGGCCAGGAGCTCGGCGGGGCTCGCGCACTGCACGAGGTGGCCGCCGGTGCGGAAGACGGCTATGCGGTCGCCGAGCCGTACGGCCTCGTCGATGTCGTGCGTGACGAAGACGATGGTCTTGTTCAACTCCCGCTGGAGGCGCAGGAGTTCGTCCTGGAGCTGGGTGCGGACCACGGGGTCGACCGCGCCGAACGGCTCGTCCATGAGGAGTACCGGCGGGTCGGCGGCGAGCGCGCGGGCCACACCGACGCGCTGCTGCTGGCCGCCGGAGAGCTGGTGCGGGTAGCGCTTCCCGGCGTCGGCGGCGAGGCCGACCGTCTCCAGGAGCTCCGCCGCCCGCGCCCGCGCCTTCTTGCGGCCCCAGCCGAGCAGCAGCGGGACGGTCGCGATGTTGTCCAGGACCGTGCGGTGCGGGAAGAGCCCGGACTGCTGGATCACGTAACCGATCGAACGGCGCAGCTCGGCCGCGTCCTGCTCCAGGACGTCCTTGCCGTTGACCCTGATCGTCCCGGAGGTCGGATCGACCATCCGGTTGATCATGCGGAGCGTCGTCGTCTTGCCGCAACCGGAAGATCCGACGAGGACGGTCACGCCCCCTTCCGGCATCTCAAGGGTGAGGTCGTGCACCGCGGTTGTGCCGTTCGGGAAGCGCTTGTGGACCGTATCGAATTGGATCATGAGGAGTCCCTTGCCCGGCTGTATATCTTCATGCAGAGTTCTTTGTGACTGAATAGATTGTCAATAGTTAGTCGCAGCCCAGGTGTAAATCGCTGGTTACAAGTGGTCGCAGGGCAAGACGAAGCGCCCGGTTGAGGAGGAATTGCGAGTGATGTCGTCTCGTATCGCGGACAGGGCGACCGGCAGGGCGACCGACGACAGCGGCTCGGTCGTCGTCCTGGACGGCCGCGGACTGATGGTCGCAGATGTCGTACGTATGGCCGAATCTACCGCTAAGCCAGTTCCCGGAACGGACGGCATGAAGCGCGTGGAGAGCTCGTGGAACGCCGCCCGTGAGATCGCCTCCTGGGGTCGCGTCTACGGCCGCTCCACCGGCGTGGGCGCCAACCGGAACGAGTCCGTGCCGACCGAGGCGGCCGCCGACCACGGCCTGCGCCTGCTGCGCAGCCACGCCGGAGCGATCGGCGACGAGCTTCCGGCGCGGCAGGTGCGCGCGATGCTCGCGGTCCGCGCCAACCAGCTGCTCGCGGGCGGCGCGGGCCTGCGCCCGACCGTCGTCACGGCGCTCTGCGAGGCGCTGACGACGGGCGCGTACCCCAAGGTCAACGAATTCGGCTCGGTCGGCACGGGCGACATCGCCGCCCTCGCCCAGATGGGCCTCGCGCTCGCGGGCGAACACCCCTGGCAAGGAACGGGCGCCGCCCCCGACCCGCAGCCCCTCGACAACAACGACGCCCTCGCCCTGATCAGCAGCAACGCCCTCACCCTCGGCCAGTCCGCGCTCGCCCTGCACGAACTGCGCGGCCTCGTCGCGGCCACGCAGCTGGTGGCGGCACTGACCCTGATGGCCGTCGACGGTTCGTACGAGGCGTACGCGCTGCCCGTCCACGAGGCGCGGCGGCACGCGGGCTCGTACGCCGTCGCGGAACGGATGCGGCAGATCCTCGGCGCGCCCGACCGCCCCACGCCACCGCTCGGCCGCATCCAGGACCCCTACGGCCTGCGCTGCCTGCCGCAGATCCACGGCCCCGCGCACGACGCGGCCGACGCGCTCGAAGACGTCCTCACGGTCGAGATCAACGCGGCGGCGGAGAACCCGCTGATCTCGGCGGACGACATGGCGGCGTACCACCACGGCGGCTTCTATCTGGCCCAACTCGCCCTCTCCCTGGACCACTTCAGGCTGGCGGTGACACAGGCGGCGCGTCTGTCGACATCCCGCCTCTCCACGCTGAACGAACCGGGCTTCACCCGCCTGCGCCCCTTCCTCGCGGACGGCGAACCGGCGTCGTCGGGCGTGATGATCCTGGAGTACGCGGCCGGGGCGGCCCTCGGCGACCTGCGGGCCTTCTCCGCACCGGCCTCGCTCGGCCACGCGGTGCTCTCCCGGGGCGTCGAGGAACAGGCCAGCTTCGCCTCGCTCGCGGCGCGCCAGACGCTGCGGGCGTGTGCGGCGTACCGCCTGGTCGTGGGATGCGAACTCGTCGCGGCCGTACGCGTGTTGAGGCAGCGGGACATGCGCCTCGATCCGGACCTGCCCGTCGGGCGGGCCTTCGACCTCGCGGACTCGGTGCTCGACCCGGAGCTCGCCGACCGGCCGTTGACGGATGATGTGACAGTGGCGGCCGGGCTGCTCGACCGGTTCACCGAGCTGTGGCTGGACCTCGGGTCCGGGAACGGGACGGGCTTCGACAGCCAGGGTGTTGTGAGGGGAACGGTATGAGTGACAGTCCCGCGGCGCGGCTTCAGGTGCTCTTCGAGGGCCACCGCCTCACGCCCACACAGCGGCGCATCGCGCACTGCATGGTGCGGCGTGCGGCGGACGTCCCCTTCCTCTCCAGCGTCGAACTGGCCGAGCTGGCCGGGGTGAGTCAGCCCTCGGTGACCCGGTTCGCCGTGGCCCTCGGCTTCGACGGCTACCCCGCGCTGCGCAGGCACCTGCGGGAGCTCGCGCCCGCGGAGGCGGCGGGCGAGGCCTCCCTCAACGAGTACCAACAGGCGGTCGAGGCGGAGATCGAGAACCTCCGGCACCTGGCGGAGGTGCTCGCCGACCCCTCACCGGTGGAGCGCGCCGGGCAACTCCTCGCCTCCTCCCGGCCGCTCCCGGTCCTGGGCCTGCGGGCCGCCGCGTCACAGGCGTACGGCTTCTCGTACTTCGCGGCGAAGGTCCACCCCGACGTACGCCTCCTCCACGAGGGCGGCACGATGCTGGCCGACCGGATCGACGCGGCGGTGCGCGCGGGGGCGTCGGCGCTCATGTGCTTCGCGCTGCCCCGGCATCCGCGGGAGGTGGTGGACGCGCTCGCCTACGCGCAGGCGGCGGGTCTCTCGGTGGTGACGGTGGCCGACTCGGCGTTCGCCCCCGTGGCGGCCCACTCGGACCTGCTCCTCCCGGCGGCGGTCGGCACGGGCCTCGCCTTCGACACGGCGTGCGCGCCGATGCTGCTCGGCCGGGTGCTCCTTGAGGCCATGTGCGACGGACTTCCGGACGCGCAGGCGCGGTTGGAGGAGTTCGACGCGGGGGCCGCGGCGCGGGGACTGTTCGTGGAGTAGGGGTCCCGCCGGAAGAGTAGGAGTTCCGCCGGAAAAGTAGGAGTCCCTCCGGAAAGTGGTGGGGGAAGCACGGCGGGGCGGACCCGAAGGTCCGGCCCGCCGCGTGTGCCGCTCAGGCTCAGACGTCGAGGTTCGCCTCGATGCGCTTGAGCTGGTGGCGGGCCATGGCCAGGTTGGCCCGGTCCTTGTCGAGGGCCACGTAGAGGAAGAGGCCGTTGTTGTTGCGGCCCTTGATCAGCCGGATCAGGTGGTACTGGGTGCTGAGCGAGATCAGGATGTCCTCGATCTCGTCCTTGAGGTCCAGTAGCTCCATCGTGCGCAGCTTGGCGCGCACCACGTCCGTGTTGCCGGCCGCGGCGACGGACAGGTCCAGGTCCTTGCCGCCGCCGATCGTGCCCAGCGCCATGCCGCTGGTGTAGTCGACGAGGGCGGCGCCGATGACCCCCTCGATCGAGGTGGTCGTCTCCTTGAGTGATGTCTCTGTGTTGGCCATGAATTTCGCACTTCCTTTCCGTCTGCCGGGTGTCCGTGGTGAGGAGGACGATGAGGGTGTGGTGGGGGACATGGGTCAGGTTTCCTCCGCTCGTTCGACGGCGGCGTCGACCAGCTCTCCGATGAGCGCGCTGGAACGGCGGCCCTCCAGATGGAGCCGGCCCACGTTGACGCGGGGCTCGGCGAGCAGCGTGAGCACGGCGGACGAACCAGCCGTGTACGTCGCCACGTAGCCGTCCTCGCCGCGGATGAGGAGTTCTCGGAAGCGGCCCTGGTGCGTGGCGTCGGACAGCCGCAGGGCGACTCCGAGCGCCGCCGCGGTCAGCGCGCAGACGCCCTCCGCCTCGACGTCCGTCGCGTCCTGCGCGAGCAGGAGTCCGTCGACGCTGGCCGTCAGTGCGCCCCTGAGCTGAGGAATCCTGGTCCGCAGCCGTTTCAGTTCGACCAGTACGTCGGCTTCGGCAGCCATCAGCTCTCTCCTCCCGGCGCGCTTCCAGGGCGCGAAGAACTTCATGAGGTCGGGGGCCGGGTCCGGCGCCGCGGCGTACGGAGATTCACAGACTCGCCTCCAGCGCGTCGAGGACCCGGCGCAGCAGGGCGACGTCCGGCTCGGGGTGGTCGTCGGGGAGCGGGGCGGGGAGCGTCGCCAGGGCCGGTTCGGCCGTCCGCGGGGGTTCCACGAGCCCGGCCGCGGCGAGCCGCCTGACCTCGATCAGGGTGTGGAACAACGGGCGGCCGAGCGCCCAGGCGATGGCCGTCGGCGTGCGGACGCCGTCGGCGAGCCGCAGCAGGGAGATCTGGCGTCCGGTGAGCTTGTGGCCCGGCGCGGGCGGGCGCGGCACGACGGGGGAGGTGTCCAGTTCCGGGCAGGGCCAGACGCTGTCGAGAAGGGCTCGGCGCCGCCGGGTCTCGCGTTCCAGGGTCTCGGCCGTCACCGGGCGCACCCGGCCGAGCCAGTGCGCGACGCCGTAGCGGAAACGGGTGGGTCCGCTCGCCGGGCCGAGGACGAAGAACGCGGCGTCGAACAGGGCGCCGATGTGGCACACCTCCAGCTCGCCGGCGGTTATCCGGCCGCTGTCTATCAGGTGCCGCCCCACCTCGTGCCGGGTCCCGGCCAGGGAGAGGGCCTCCTGCCAGCCCTGCGCGGGCAGCGCCCCGCCGGCCGTGAGCAGGACGTCGATGCCCGGCGCCGCGGGGCTCTCCGCGTGCACGACGCGGCCGTCGACGAGGTAGAGGGTGCCCTGGTCGCGCAGCAGGGCTCCGGTCGCCCGCTCACCGGCCAGGCGCATCAGCATGGGCGACGTGGTGGACGCGGTGATACGCATGGCGTTCACACCAGCACCAGGCGCTCGGAGAGATCCCGCAGCCGTATGCGCGCGAGGGCGAGGTTGCCGGTGTGCCGGTCGAGCCAGAGGTAGAGGAACACGCTGCTGTCGAAGGTCGTCTCGACGAAGCGGATCAGATGGAATCCGGTCCTCGTGGTGAGCATGAGGTCCTCGACGGGCAGTTCCTCGCGGTCCGTGTCCCGCGCCGCGTCCAGCGCGTCGTCCTTCGGGGCGAACGCCTGGTACTCGGCCGCCGATCGCGCCACCTCCGCGGTCTCCACGGCGGTGGACTCGTGGTCGCCGCCCGGAGGATCGCCGACCGAACCGAGGGCGAGCCCGCTGGTCCAGTCGACGATCGCTGCTCCGCGCGCACCGGGCAGTGTCATGGCTTCGAGCAGACACTCATCGATTCCGGGCACGCGGCTCCCCTTCCCCAGGGTTGAACCGGGTGGCCCCTACCACCCGACCGGGGACTCATCGCCGCCCGGTGTGAGGAAGGTACGCAGAAGTCGTGGAGTTTCCAGGCAAGTAGGCACTTTCCAGGGGAACATGCCCGACCTCGACGGGATCCGCGCGACGAGCGGTCAGGGAGGGCCCGAGCCTGACCGAAAGTATCGGCCTAGCGATCGGGTCGCCTCCGGGCCATCCCTGGGACGCCCGTGTCAGTTCCCCGGTCTCAGTCTTCCGATCTCAGCTCTCCCGTGTCAGTCCTCCGGCCTCAGCCCTCCCGTGTCAGCCCTCGCCGCGAGCCTTGAGTACCACCTTGTTCACGGCCCAGAGGACGACGCCTATGGCGAGCAGCACCCCGGCCCGGATGTAGACCTCCGCCGGACGGTCCGCGAGGGGGCTCGCCAGGATCAGGGCCGTGACGGCGCCGAGCACCGGAAGGGCCGTCGGCGCGCGGAAGTGCTTGTGCTCGACGGGGTCGCGGCGCAGGACGAGGACCGCCACGTTGACCACCGCGAACACGCACAGGAGCAGGAACGCGGTCGTGTCGCCGAGCCCCTCGATCTCGCCCGTCGACACCAGGCCGATCGCGAGCAGCGACACGAAGACGATGCCGACCACGGGTGTGCGGCGGCGCGAGAGGACGCGGCCCATCGCGCGCGGCAGGATGCGTTCGTTGGCCATGCCGTAACAGAGCCGCGAGGCCATCATGATGTTGATCAGGGCCGAGTTGGTGACCGCGAACAGGGCGATGAGCGCGAAGAGTTTGTGCGGGAAGTCGATGCCGCCCGCCTTCACGACCTCAAGGAGCGGTCCGCTCGATCCTTCGAGCACCTTGTAGTCGACGAGCAGCGACGACACCAGCGCCACCAGGACGTAGATCGTGCCCGTCACCGCGACGCCGATGAAGATGGCCCGCGGGAACGTGCGTGCGGGATCCTTCGTCTCCTCGGCCATGTTCACCGAGTCCTCGAAGCCGACGAACGCGAAGAAGCCGAGCGCGGTCGCGCCGAGGATGCCCGTCATCAGGGCGTATCCCGTGCCGCCACTGCCCTCGAAGTCCGTCAGACGGGAGGGTTCGCCGTCCCCGCTCAGGACCGCGTAGGCGCCGATCGCCAGGATGATGGCAAGGCCCGTCACCTCGACGAGCGTGAGGACCACGTTCGCCTTCACCGACTCCGAGACGCCCCGCAGATTCAGCGCCGCGAGCGCGACGATGAAGAGGATCGCGATCAGCGTCGGCGGCAGCGCGTCGTTCGTCAGCTCCCCGAGGTAGTCGCCGCTGAAGGCGCGGGCCGCCGCGCTCGCCGACGACAGGCCCGAGCACATCACCATGAAGGCGATGATGAAGGTGAAGAACGGGACCTTGAACGCCTTCTGCGTATAGAGCGCGGCGCCCGCCGCCTTCGGATACTTGCCGACCAGCTCGACGTACGACGCCGCCGTCAGGAGCGCCACGACGAAGCCGATCGCGAACGGCAGCCACAGCGCGCCGCCGACCTTTCCCGCGACCTTGCCGGTGGTGGCGTAGATGCCGGTGCCGAGGATGTCGCCGATCACGAAGAGGATCAGGAGCTTGGGGCCGATCGCGCGGTGCAGCGCGGGTTCTTCGGCGGGCGGTGGTGCTTCGGTGGTCGCCTTGGATGTCGTCACACGATCATCTCCCCCGAGGGCGTGCCTGGGCGTCTGAGTGCCTGGGCGTCTGAGTGCCTGAGAGCTTGAGTGCCTGGAGGGAGGATCTGCCCCGTAAATGCGGCAGGGATGCGGGAGTTGAGGAACCTCGGAGGAACTTCAGGGGCGCTCCGGAGGTATCTGAGGGGCACCTGGGGGGCACCTCGGGGGGCGCCCCCGAGGCGACCCCGAGGAACCTCAGAGGTCCCGAGGAACCTCAGAGGTCCCGAGGAACCTCAGAGGTCCCGAGGAACCTCAGAGGTCCCGAGGAACCTCAGAGGTCCCGAGGAACCCAAGAGGCCCTGACGAACCCAAAAAATCCTGACGAACCTCAGAGGCCCCGCAGCGCGTCCCGCCCCCCGCCGCCCGACTCGGCGACGATCTCCTCCAAGGTCTGCGGCTCCCGCACGGTGGCGAAGGTGACCCGCTCACCCGCTGTCGCGAAGCCGTAGATCCCGGGCCGGGCGAGGCTGTTGTACGAGTAGTGGTGGGCGAAGTAGTACGCGCCCGTGTCGAGCACCGCCGCGTAGTCGCCCTGTTCGAGCAGCGGAAGCGGACGGTTCTCCGCGAGCAGGTCGCCCGCGAAGCAGGCGGGGCCCGCGATGTCCTGCCCGACGTTCGGCCCGCTCTTGGCGCGGCCCTTCGCGTCGAACGCGGCGATCCGCAGCGGCCAGGACGCGGGCGCGTACACCGTGCGCGCCGCCACCTGGACGCCCGCGTGCGTCACCGCGATGGGCCGGGTGCCCGCCGTCTTGGCGTACTCGACGCGGGCCAGGATCGTGCCGTGCTTGGCGAGCAGCGAGCGGCCGAACTCGGTGACGATGCCGTACCGCCCGTCGAGCAGCCCCGGCACGCGGGACTTCAGGCGGCGCGCGTACTGCGCGTGCGTCGGGGTCTCCTCGTCCGAGCCGAAGTTGACGGGCAGGCCACCGCCGATGTCGATGGTGTCGATCTGCTGCCGCCCGGCCCGTCCGTTGATCTCCTCGGCCAGTTCATACGTCGCCGAGACTCCCCGCACCATCATTTCGAGCGGCATGCCCTGCGACCCGGAGTGGGCGTGCAGGCGGGTCAGCCAGGGCCGGTCGAGATACGCCTGGACGACCCACTCGCGGGCCCCCTCGTCGAGCAGCGCGATCCCGAACTTGGAGGTCGCCGTCGCGGTGGACAGGGCGCCGATGGAGCCGCCGCCGATCTGCGGGTTCACGCGCAGGCCGATGGGGGAGCGGGAGGGCGCCGACCGGGTCATGGCGTCGATGCGGGCGAGCTCCTGCGGATTGTCCGCGTTCACCGCGATGCCCAGGGCGAGGGCCTCGCGCAGCTCGGCCGGGGTCTTCGCGGGCGAGTCCAGGACGGTGTGCGTGGGCGGCACACCGGCGGCCCGCGCCAGGGCGAGCTCGCCGGGGCTCGCCACCTCGGCGCCGATGCCCGCGTCACGAAGGAGGCGCAGGACCGGGACCAGGGGCGACGCCTTCACCGCGAAGGCGTGCAGGACGGGAGTGCCGGGCGGCGTGACCGCTTCGAAGGCGGCGCGCAGACGGGCGGCGGCCGAGCGGATGCCGGTGACGTCCAGGAGGCCGACGATGGGCGACGCGGGGTCGACGAGGCCCTGCTCGACGGCGGCGCGGATGGCCTGGTCACGGCGCGATGCGGAATCCGCGGCCGAGTGCGCCGGGAGCTGCGGGTCTTGGGACTGCGGGTCTTGGGGGTGCGATGCCAGGGGTTGCGGGGCCGGAGGTTGCGGTGCCGGGGGCCGCGCTGCGGGATCCGCCGTCGTGAGGCGTTGCGTGGGGGCTTCCGGGTGGCTGCCCGGGGCTCCGCCCGGACCTCTTCCCGCGTCTGCGTTCGCCTCGGATGCGCGTGCGGTCTCCGCTCCCTGATCGCTCATACGTTCCAGACAATCATCCGTGACGCGGTCCCGCTGCACTGTCAACGTATTGACTAGTTCTATTCAACATCGCAGGATGTGAATAACAAGCTCACAGCAGTCCATCACGAGCTCGCACGCAGAGCTTCACGCGAGGAGGCATCGCCATGTCAGGACCCCGCCCCGTACGCGCACCGCGCGGCAGTGAACTGAGCGCCCTGGGATGGCAGCAGGAAGCCGCCCTGCGCATGCTGCAGAACAACCTCGACCCCGAGGTCGCCGAGCACCCCGACAAGCTCGTCGTCTACGGCGGCACGGGCAAGGCCGCCCGCGACTGGCGCTCCTTCGACGCGATGGTGCGTACGCTCAAGACCCTCAAGCAGGACGAGACGATGCTCGTCCAGTCCGGCCGCCCGGTCGGCGTCATGCAGACCCATGAGTGGGCTCCTCGCGTCCTGATCGCCAACTCGAACCTCGTGGGCGACTGGGCGAACTGGGAGGAGTTCCGGCGCCTTGAGGCCCTCGGTCTCACGATGTACGGCCAGATGACCGCCGGTTCGTGGATCTACATCGGCACGCAGGGCATCCTCCAGGGCACGTACGAGACGTTCGCCGCCGTCGCCGCGAAGAAGTTCAACGGGACCCTGGCGGGCACGATCACCCTCACCGCCGGACTCGGCGGCATGGGCGGCGCCCAGCCCCTGGCCGTGACGATGAACGACGGCGTCGCGATCTGTATCGACGTCGACCCGCGCGCGATCGAGCGCCGCATCGAGCACAAGTACCTGGACGTGAAGGCCGACTCCCTGGAACACGCGCTCCAGCTGGCCGTCGAGGCACGCGACGCCCGCCGCCCCCTCTCCATCGGCCTGCTCGGCAACGCCGCGGAGCTGCTCCCGCGCATGCTCGCCGAGAGCGCGCCCATCGACATCGTCACGGACCAGACATCGGCCCACGACCCGCTCGCGTACCTCCCCGTCGGCGTCGACTTCGACGACATGGCGGCGTACGCGGCGAAGGACCCGGCGGGCTTCACCACCCGCGCGCGTGAGTCGATGGCCACGCACGTCGAGGCGATGGTCGGTTTCATGGACGCCGGTGCGGAGGTCTTCGACTACGGGAACTCGATCCGCGGCGAGGCCCAACTGGCGGGCTACGACCGGGCGTTCGCGTTCCCGGGCTTCGTCCCCGCCTACATCCGCCCCCTCTTCTGCGAGGGCAAGGGCCCGTTCCGCTGGGCGGCCCTCTCGGGCGAGGCATCGGACATCCACAAGACGGACAAGGCGCTCCTGGACCTCTTCCCGGAGAACGAGTCCCTGCACCGCTGGATCAAGATGGCGGGCGAGCGGGTCCACTTCCAGGGCCTGCCCGCGCGCATCTGCTGGCTCGGCCAGGGCGAGCGCGACAAGGCGGGCGACATGTTCAACGACATGGTCGGCAACGGCACCCTCGCCGCCCCCCTCGCCATCGGCCGCGACCACCTCGACTGCGGTTCCGTCGCCTCCCCCTACCGCGAGACGGAAGCGATGCTCGACGGCTCCGACGCGATCGCCGACTGGCCGCTCCTGAACGCCATGGTGAACGTCGCCTCCGGCGCGTCCTGGGTCTCCATCCACCACGGCGGCGGCGTCGGCATGGGCCGCTCGATCCACGCGGGCCAGGTCTCGGTGGCCGACGGCACGAAGCTGGCGGGCGAGAAGATCCGCCGCGTCCTGACCAACGACCCCGGCATGGGCGTCATCCGGCACGTGGACGCGGGCTACGACATCGCGGAGTCGGTGGCGGACGAGAAGGGCGTACGGATCCCGATGCGCGAGGAGGACGGCACCGCGTGAGCGACACCTTCCACGCCATGTGGCGCTCGCTGCGGCCCATCGGCCGCAGCGACGCCTCGGGCGGCTACCGCCGCTACGCCTGGACCGGCGCCGACGCCGAGTGCCGCCTGTGGTTCCAGGCGCAGGCGGAGGCGCGACGCCTCGACTACGAGGTCGACCGCAACGGCAACCAGTGGGCCTGGCTCGGCGATCCGGCCCAGGGTGACGCGGTCGTCACCGGCTCGCACCTGGACTCCGTCCCGGACGGCGGTGCCTTCGACGGCCCGCTGGGAGTCGTCTCCTCCTTCGCGGCGCTCGACGAACTCCGCGCACGTAAGGTGTCGTTCCGCCGTCCCCTCGCCATCACCAACTTCGGCGACGAGGAGGGCGCCCGCTTCGGTCTGGCGTGCGTGGGCTCGCGTCTGACCGCCGGGCAGCTCACGCGCGAGAAGGCGTACGAGCTGCACGACGCGTCCGGGATCACGCTCCCGCAGGCGATGGAGACGGCCGGGTACGACCCGGCGAAGATCGGCCCCGACCCCGAACGCCTGGCCCGCATCGGCGCGTTCGTGGAGCTGCACGTCGAGCAGGGCCGCGCCCTCGACCTCACCGGCGACCCGGTCGGCATCGCGTCCGCCATCTGGCCGCACGGCCGCTGGCGCTTCGACTTCAAGGGCGAGGCCAACCACGCGGGCACCACCCGCCTGGTGGACCGCCGCGACCCGATGCTGTCGTACGCGGAGACGGTCCTGGCGGCTCGCAGGGAAGCCGAACTGGCGGGCGCGGTAGCCACCTTCGGCAAGATCGCCGTGGAGCCGAACGGCGTCAACGCGATCCCGTCCCTGGTCAGGGGCTGGCTGGACTCGCGCGCGGCGGACCAGTCGACGCTGGACACGGTCGTGACGGGGATCGAGAAGGCGGCCCGCGAGTACGCGGACCGGCACGGCATCGACCTGGATGTCGTACGGGAGTCCTTCACGCCGGTGGTCGAGTTCGAGCACGCCCTTCGGGACGAGCTGGGCGCGATCCTCGGCGCCACCGCCGGCAAGAGCCTCCCCGTCCTCGGCACGGGCGCCGGACACGACGCGGGTATTTTGTCCGGGTCGATCCCCACCGCCATGCTGTTCGTACGGAACCCCACGGGTATCTCGCACTCCCCGGCCGAGTTCGCCGCCGAGGACGACTGCGTGACCGGGGTGACCGCACTGGCCGACGTACTGGAAGGGCTGGCGTGCAGGTGACGACGGATACGGCGAAGACGACCACGTACTGGCTGGAACACGCCTGGCTCGACACGAATGTCGAGCCGGGTGTGGCGGTGGAGGTGACGGGCGACCGGATCACGGCCGTCCGCAAGGGCGTCGAGGCGCCCCCGCCCGGCGCGACGGTACTGCGGGGCCTGACGGTCCCAGGCCTGGCCAACACCCACTCGCACGCCTTCCACCGGGCCCTGCGCGGCACGGTCCAGGTGGGCTCGGGCACGTTCTGGACGTGGCGCGAGGTCATGTACTCGGTGGCGGACCGCCTGACACCGGAGACGTACCACGCGCTGGCCCGCGCGGTGTACGCGGAGATGGCCCTGGCGGGCATCACGACGGTGGGCGAGTTCCACTATCTGCACCACGCGCCGGGCGGCACCGCCTATGCCGATCCCAACGCGATGGGTGAGGCGCTGATCGAGGCGGCGGCGGACGCGGGGATCCGCATCACGCTCCTGGACACGGCGTACGTGGCGTCGGGGCTCCTGACGGAGACCCGGGGCAAGCCCCCGAACCGCCACCAGCTGCGCTTCTCCGACGGCACGACGGAGGCGTGGGCGGAACGGGCCTCGGCGCTCAAGGACCGGGACCACGCCCGGATCGGCGCGGCGATCCACTCCGTACGGGCGGTACCGGCACGGCAGTTGGGAGCGGTGTCGCAGTGGGCGTCGTCCCGCCAGGCGCCCCTCCATGTGCACCTCTCCGAGCAGACGGCGGAGAACGAGGCGTGCCTGGCGGTCCACGGCCGCACTCCGACGCGCCTCCTGGCGGACCACGGGGTCCTGGGCCCCCGTACGACGGGCGTGCACAACACGCACCTCACGGACGAGGACATCGCGCTCCTGGGCCGTACGACGACGGGCACGTGCATGTGCCCGACGACGGAGCGCGACCTGGCGGACGGCATCGGCCCCGCGGTCCGCCTGCAACGAGCGGGCAGCCCCCTCTCCCTCGGCAGCGACAGCCACGCCGTCATCGACATCCTCGAAGAGGCGCGGGCGATGGAACTGAACGAGCGCCTGCGCTCGCACACGCGGGGCCACTGGACGGCGGCGGCGCTCCTGCGGGCGGCTACGGCCGATGGGCACGCGGCGCTCGGCTGGGCGGACGCGGGCGCCATCGAGACGGGCGCGCTCGCCGACTTCGCGACGGTCGCGCTGGACTCCGTCCGCACGGCGGGCCCGCTGCCGCGCCTCGCCGCCGAGACGGCGGTGTTCGCGGCCACGGCGGCGGACGTCCGCCACACGGTGGTGGGGGGCCGCCATGTCGTACGGGACGGGGAGCATGCCTTTGTCCCGGATGCGGCGGGGGCGTTGGCTGAGGCGGTGGCGGCGCTGAGAGATTGATTCATTCCCCAACCCCGCCCCTTCCCACGAACCCAGACCCCCTCCTCAAACGCCGGAGGGGCTGAGGGTTCAGCCCGTCCGGCGTTTGAGGACGAGCTCGGCGCAGCCGGCGACGGCGGTACGCGCAAGGCACGGGCCCCCGCGCCGAGCGGGTCTTCGGGAAGGGGCGGGGTTGGGGAAAGAGAAGTTGCCCAGACCTCAGCCCCCCCCTGGAGACCCCCATGCCCACCACCCTCATCACCAACATCGCCAGCCTCGTGACCAACGACCCCTCCCAGGGAGACGGCAGCCCCCTGGGCCTCCTCACGGACGCCGCCGTAGTCCTGGACGGCGACCGAATCGCCTGGGTGGGCCCCGCCGCAAAGGCCCCCGCAGCGGACACGACCCACGACGCAAAGGGCCAGGCGGCCATCCCCGGCTTCGTCGACTCCCACTCCCACCTCGTCTTCGCGGGCGACCGCACCCAGGAGTTCAACGCCCGCATGTCGGGCCGCGCCTACTCCGCGGGAGGCATCCGCACGACGGTGGCGGCGACCCGCGCCGCCACCGACGAGACACTCGAAGCGAACCTCACCCACTACCTCCGCGAAGCCCTCCACCAGGGCACGACCACCTTCGAGACGAAGTCGGGCTACGGCCTCAACACGGAGGACGAGGCAAGGGCCCTGCGCATCGCGGCCCGCCACACCGACGAAGTCACGTTCCTCGGCGCCCACATCGTCTCCCCCGACTACGCCGATGACCCGGCGGCGTACGTGGACCTCGTCACCGGCGAGATGCTTCAGGCCTGCGCGCCGCACGCCCGCTGGATCGACGTCTTCTGTGAGAAGGGCGCGTTCGACGGCGACCAGGCCCGCGCGATCCTGACGGCGGGCAAGGCGAAGGGCCTGCACCCCCGCATCCACGCCAACCAGCTCTCCTACGGCCCCGGCGTACAGCTCGCCGTGGAGCTCGACGCGGCGTCGGCGGACCACTGCACGCACCTCACGGACGAGGACGTGGACGCACTGGCGAACAGCGCGACCGTCGCCACCCTCCTCCCCGGCGCCGAGTTCTCCACCCGCGCCGAGTGGCCCGACGCCCGCCGCCTCCTGGACGCGGGCGCGACGGTGGCCCTCTCCACGGACTGCAACCCGGGTTCCTCGTTCACGTCCTCCGTCCCCTTCTGCATCGCCCTCGCCGTACGGGACATGGGCATGACCCCGGACGAGGCGATCTGGTCGGCCACGGCGGGCGGCGCTGCGGCCCTGCGCCGCACGGACATCGGTGTCGTACGCGAAGGTGCGCGCGCCGACCTCGCGCTCCTGGACGCCCCGAGCCACGTACACCTGGCCTACCGGCCGGGAGTGCCGCTGGTCAGCGAGGTCTGGCAGCGGGGGGCGCACGTTTCACCGAAACGGGTTCGCTGACTTCTCTGTCTGAGGGGCCGATGTCCGGGCAGAATCGGGTGAGTTGGAGGTGCCCGCTCGGAGGTGCTCGCTCGGAGGCGCCCGCTCGGAGGTGCTGTGTGATGGACCCTGAGCATACGGAGGTCCCTGGGCTTCCACCTGATCTGGCCACGGCCGCTCTGCTCGGCGGTGAGATGGGCAGGCTCTTCGCCGCCTACGACTGGAGTTCCCATCCACTCGGGCCGCCGTCCACGTGGTCCGACGAGCTGCGCGCCGTGGTCGCGGTGGGGCTGACGTCGCGGTTCCCGATCGTGCTGTGGCTGGGGGCCGATGATCTGTTCCTCGTCTACAACGACGCCTACATCGCCCCTCTGGGAGAGAAACACCCTGCCGCTCTGGGCAGGCGGGGGCGGGACGTCTGGTGGGACATCTGGGACTCCATCGAGCCCATGCTCACCGGGGTCATCGAGACGGGAGAGGCGACCTGGTCCAGCGACCTGTTGCTGCCGATCGTCACCGCGGGACGGCCCCAGGAGCGGTACTTCACCTTCAGCTACGGCCCGATCGTCACGGCGGCGGGCGATGTGGACGGCGTGTTCTGCGCGGTCACCGAGACCACGGAGCGGGTGCTCGGGCAGCGGCGGCTGCACATCCTGAACACCGTGGGTACGGCGCTGATGGAGACCCGCACGGCGCAGGACGCCGCCCGTGCCGTGGTGGAGGCGTGCGCGGCGCACGACAGGGACCTGCCGTTCATCGCCGTGTACGTGGAGGATCCCGACGCGCGCGTCAGCCGCCTCAGCCGGTGCACGCCCCTGGTGGCCGGACTGCTGCCCCCGTCCCTGGAAGCACTGCTGCCTCCCGCACCGGCGGAGGCGTCCAGTTCGGGCATGCCGCTGGTGGAGGGCCTGGGGACGTCGCTGCCTTCGCTGGCTTCGGTCTTCGACGCCGGGTCGTGTCCGGAGCGGGCCCTGGTGCTGCCCGTCTCCGATTCGGCGCAGGGCGATGGCGTGCCGACGGGGGCCGTGGTGATCGGCCTCAATCCGCGCCAGCCCCTCGACGACCAGTACCGGGGGTTCTGCCGGTTGCTCGCGGATCAGCTGTCGGCGGCCTTCGCCACGGCGACCTCGTACCAGCGTGAGCGGGAACGCGCCGACCTCCTCGCCGAGCTCGACCGGTCCAAGACGGTGTTCCTGACCAACGTCAGCCACGAGTTCCGCACACCCTTGACGCTGCTCCTCGGACCGCTCGACGACGCTCTGGCACAGACTCCCGGTGAGTCGGTACAGGCGGACCGTCTGCGCACCGCTCGCCGGAACGCACAACGGCTGCTGCGCCTCGTCAACTCCCTCCTGGACTTCGCGCGCGCCGAGGCCGGGCAGTCAGCCCCGGTGCGCACCCTGGTCGACCTCGGCTCGCTGACCGCGCAGATCGCCTCGTCCTTCACCGAGTTGTGCGCCCAGGCCGGGGTCGAACTGGACATCAGGTGCGACCACGTGATCGCGGACGTCGACGTCGGCATGTGGGAGACGGTGGTGCTCAACCTGCTGTCCAACGCCGTCAAGTTCACCTTCGCGGGCACCATCACGGTGCGGGTCGCCGAGGTCGAGGACAAGGCCGTCAGCCTCAGGGTCAGCGACACCGGTACGGGAATCGCCGGGGCGGACATCGGCAAACTGTTCGACAGGTTCTACCGCGCGGGCAACAACCGCGGCCGCAGCGTCGAAGGCAGTGGGATCGGCCTCTCCCTCGTACGCGGCCTCGTGGAGCTGCACGGGGGAACGGTCGAGCTCACCAGTGAGCTCGGCAGCGGCACCACCGTGGCCGTCCGCCTCCCGCCGGTCACGGAGGTCGAGCGCACGGGCCGCGGCGTCACCGCGCTTCCGGCACCACGGTCCGACAGCGACAACCCCTTTGTCGCGGAGGCGTTGCAGTGGCTCGGCCACGACGAGGGCGCACCGGAAGGCCTCGATGGCCGCACCGGCCCCGGCACGGACGGGCGGACGCGCGGCCTGGTCCTCATCGCCGACGACAACGCCGATATGCGCGCACACCTGAAGCGCATCCTGTCGGCCCGGTGGGACACCGTCGCCTTCGGTGACGGGGCAGCCGCACTTCGCGGTGCCCGCCAGCACCGCCCCGACGTCATCGTGACCGACGTGATGATGCCCGCCCTGGACGGGTTCGCGTTCGTCACCGCGGTCCGTGCCGATCCGCGACTGGCGTCGATCCCCGTCCTGATGCTCTCCGCCCGGGCGGGCGAGGAAGCGGCGGGCGAGGGCTTCGCCAGCGGTGTGGACGACTATCTTCCCAAGCCGTTCCGCTCCGCGGACCTGGTCGACCGGGTCGCCGCGCGCATCACCGCAGCCGACCGCGAGCGCGCCGAGCGGGAGCGGAGCGAGGACCGGACGCGCCGGGCCACGGCGTGGGCCGAGATCTCCGGGAGGCTGAGCGAGGCCACCTCGATCGAGGACATCCTCCATGCGCTGCTCGCCGCCCCGGGCAGCTCGTCGCAGGCCGGTGCCGCCGCGCTCGCCCTGCCGGACCATGAGCTCGGCCAGATCCGCATCTACTACGCCGGTGCGGTCCCGGCCGAGCTGCGTGACCGCTACCACACGGTCGCCCTGGACGCGCCGATCCCGGTCACCGACGTGATCCGCTCCGGCGAGCCGATGATCATTCCCGACACCGCGGCGGGCGACGCGCGCTACCGGGTTCTCGCCCGCGACTCGGAGAGCAGTGTCCGCGCCGCACTCGTCCACCCGTTGAAGGACGCGGCCGGAGCCGTCCAGGGCGCGGTGGCGTTCCTCTGGCCCGAACCGCGCCCCTTCGACCCCGCCGACGTGGAGACGTTCACCGGACTCGCGGCAACGGCCTGGACGGCGGTCGACCGCGTGCGTGGCGCGGAGCGCGAGCGCCGTATCGCCACCGACTTCCAGGACCAGCTCCTTGACCTGGACCGGCGGTCTCCCGCCGCCGTCGTGTCGGCGCTGTACGAGCCCGCGGCCGAAGCCATGCGGGTGGGCGGGGACTGGTACCTCGTCACGCCCCTCGACGACCCGGCGCGTGTCGCGGTGTCCGTCGGAGACGTCGTCGGCCACGGGCTCTCCGCCGCCACCGTGATGAGCAAGCTGCGCAGCGCGACCACCGTGTCGGCCCTGTCCGCGGCGGACCCCAGCTCCGTGCTGGAACTCCTCCAGAAGTACGCCTCCGCCGTGCCGGGCGCGGCCTGTTCCACCGTTGGATATGCCGTGGTCGACTCCCGGGCGCGCACCATCAGTTACGCCTGCGCCGGTCACCCCTACCCACTCCTTGTCCCGCCCACCGGCGCCCCCCGCTACCTCGATCAAGGCAGGTGCCCGCCGCTGGCGGCGTTCACATCCCGTGAATCCTGTCCACCGGACCTCGCCGAGTTCCCACCGGGCTCCCTGCTCATCATGTACACCGACGGGCTCATCGAGAGGCGAGGGGAGACGCTGGACGACGGGTTCGCGCGACTCGCCGCCGCGGCCGGCCGCTACCGCGACCTGCCCGTCGATGCGATCTGCGCCGAACTGCTCGGGGCCCTGGCGCCGCAGGGCGGTTACACCGATGATGTCGCCGTGCTCGCACTGCGACCGTCGGGAACCACCCCGAGCAGCTTCGTGACCGCGTTCCCCGCGGCCACCACGCACGTGCCGGACCTGCGCCACCGCCTGCGTGCGTGGCTCACCGACCTGGGCATGCCCGAGATGCTCCAGCATGACGTGCTGCTCGCGGTCGGTGAGGCGGTGGGCAACGCCATCGAGCACGGCAGCGCGGAGAACTCGGCGAACACCATCTCCGTCGAGGCCTTCGCCGACGAGGAGATGGTCTCGACGACCGTCTCGGACCCCGGCAGCTGGAGCGGTGACTCATCGGCGAGCCGCCGGGAGGCCACGCGCGGGCGCGGCCTGACCTTGATCAACGGCCTCAGCGAACACGTCCAGACCGTCCGTTCGAGCAGAGGAACAAGCGTCACCATGCACCACCGGCGAAGTCCCGCACCGGGGGCGCATGCCACATCCAGGGGAGCAACCCCATGACCGCGTCCACGTACGCCTTGCGCACCGCCCACGCAGGGGAAGAGAGCGGCGAAGGCGTGTTCGTCGTCAAGGTCACCGGCGAGATCGACATCACCAACGCCGACGACTTCGGGACGGAGGTCGGCGCGCTGCCCGGCCCACGCCCCCTCGTGCTCGACCTGAGCAACGTGCTCTATCTCGACAGCGCGGGCTTCGCCGTCCTCGACCGCCTCATCTCGGAGCGGACGGCCTGCCTCGTCATCGCCCCCGGAAGCCGGACCCACACGGCGGCGATACTGCTGGGGATGCCGCATCACGCCGGTATCGAAGCGGCGACGGCGGCGGCCGAGGGACGCCCCTGAGCGGGCTCACCCTGCCGGGCTGCTGGTTGAGGTGGCGTTGCAGAAAAGTCCCAGGTGGTCTCGGTAAAGGCGCAGGTCGTGGCGGACGCGGGTGGGACGAAATTGAGAATGCCGCTATCCCAGGTGCGCAGGTACCCAGGTGCGCGGGGCCGATATGAGTATCCGTACGGAGTTGTGTTGGCGGAGGGGTGCCTACGGTGGCGTTCATGAACGCCACCGAGCCCGCCTCCGTACCCAGCCGCAGACGGCGCGGGATCATCGCCCTCTTGGTCACGCCGGTGGTGGTGCTGTTCTGCGGCGCCTGGTACCTGATGTACGGCTGGCCGGAGCAGTACGACAGTGAGCCGCCGCCGGAGATGTTGCGGCGTATCGCGGCCGACAACCAGGACGCCTACCGTGTGCTGGATCTCGGTCCCGTGCTGAAGCCGCGGTCCGGTCCGCGGGACCCCGCTGAACACCACTCCAGCAACTCCGCCTCGACGGGCGAGTGTTACCCCGACGGCCTGGAAGCGATGAAGGACGAGCCCCTTGACGGTGTCTACAACGTCCGGCACAGCTGGACCGCCGTCAGGAAGGACGCCTCAGGGGTGCGGGCCGCCTTCGGCCGCCTGGAGGACCATCTCGCGGCGAACGGCTGGGAAGTCGACTGGAGCGAATCCATCAACAAGCGGAACTTCGGTGTGGTCGCCGACAAGGACGGCTACCGGCTGTCGATCCACTGGGAAGCAGACTTCAAGGAGGTCACCGGCCTCGGCAGCAGTCCCTGCGCCCGCTTCCCCGACCGATCGCAGGAGCGCGCCTACCGCCCCGCCGACCACTACGAGGCCCCGGACCGGCAACTGACGCCGCCTGCCCTTGTGCCCAGTGGGCGCCGCTGATCGGAGCGAATGAACTCAGGCGCCCAGTTCGCCCTCCGTGACGGCGGTGACGAAGGGGGCCCACGCGGATGCGGGGATCACGAGCGCGGGCCCGTGCGGTGCTTTGGAGTCCCGGACGGGGACGACTCCGGGGAGGCCGTCGGCTACTTCGACGCAGTCGCCGCCACTGGCGTTGCTGAAGCTGCTCCTGCGCCAGTGGGCGGCGCCAGGGAAGTGTTCGGCCACCTCGACGCACTCTCCGCCTGTTCCGTTGCTGTAGCTGCTCTTGCGCCAGAGCGCCGAGCTCAAGTCAATCTGGCTGCTGGCCATTTCGATAATCCTCTGCCGCTGTCTCGATCATGGCGAGGGACGCCTCAGGCGGTAGTGCGGCGGCCCTGAGCAGATCGTACGACCCCCTGTACTGCTTCACGAGCGGCGGATAGTCGATTAGTTGGCCGCTGTGAAGACTCTCGGTGTACACCAGTGGAGGCGCATCCGCGAAGGTCATGGCTCTGGTCATGCCCATCATGAATGGGTGGGCAGCGGTGGTTTCCGGAACGATCTGCAAAATGGATCGGGTGGACTGGACCACCTCCCCGATGTGCTCCAGCAGTTCGGCCATCTGTTCCGGTGAGAGGACCCGGCGGCGGATCACCGACTCGTCCAGGATCGCCCAGAAGGTTGGAGGACGCTCCCGCTCGAAGAGATCGGCCCGCTCCATTCGAGCGGTCACCTTTTCCTCGACCTCATCGGCCGAAGCCCGGGGCATTGCCGCCCGTACGATCGCGCGTGTGTACGCCGACGTCTGCAACAGGCCCGGGACGATCATTGGAGCCCAGTCCTCGATGCTCTCCGCGTACCGCTCCATCTCCGCGACGTCCGCGAAGTACTCGGCGTGGCCGCCCTGGCGGGCCCTGCGTGCATCTTCACAACGGCGTTGGAAAAAGCCGTCCGTCTCAAGCTTCTCGTCGACGTGCTGGGCGAGATCGAGCGGCATGCGGCGCTCACCGCGCTCGATCTGGCTGAGGAAGGGCACGCCCCGGTAGCTGCCCTCGGCCAGCCGTTCGAGCGTGAGCCCCGCCGCTTCCCTCTTGAAGCGCAACTCCGCGCCGTAGAAGGCCGGAACGCTCGCCGACGCGTCGGGATCCTTACGAGGAGGCACAACCCACCACCGCCATTTGCCAGTTACCGTGCGCAACCCAAACCCCTGTTACGTTACGCCGAGCCACAGCACTGTGTGACCGAAACATCACACAGCGCACGGAAGGCGTACCCCCCCCATGCAAGAACCCGCCCCCACCTCCACCCCCACCTCCACCCACGCCCACGCCGCCACCCCCGACTTCGAACTCACCCTGCTCGCAGTCCCCAAGGCGGTCCCCGAACTCCGCCGCACCCTGAGTCGCCATCCGCACGGGAGCCCCCACCCCGACGTGCAACTCTGCGTGAGCGAACTGCTCAGCAACGTGATCCGGCACCTCGGCGAGGGGACCCCCGTCACCGTCCGCCTCACCGGCGCGCAGGGCCGCATCCGCGTGGCCGTCACGGACCCCGACCCCCGCGCCTGGCCCCTGCTCCGAAGGGCGGGCGGCGACGACGAGACGGGTCGTGGCCTGGCCCTGCTCGACGCGGTCTCGCTGCGCTGGGGCGTGGAGCAGGGGCCCGACAGCAAGACCGTCTGGTGCGAACTGGGGGAGGGGTAGGCGGACCCCCGGGTGCGACCCTGGCCCCATGAAGACCATCGGCCTCATCGGCGGCATGAGCTGGGAGTCCAGCGCGGAGTACTACCGGCTGCTCAACGAACTCGTACGCGAACGCCTGGGCGGCCTGCATTCGGCCCGCTGCGTGCTGTACTCCGTCGACTTCGCCGAGATCGAGCGGCTCCAGGTCGCGGGCGAGTGGGAGCAGGCGGGTGAGGTCCTCGCGAAGGCGGCCGAGGGGGTGGAGGCGGCCGGTGCCGAGCTGGTGCTGCTCTGCACCAACACCATGCACAAGGTCGCCGAACAGGTCCAGGAGGCCCTCTCCGTGCCGCTTCTGCACCTCGCGGACGCGACAGCCGACGCGGTGCTGCGAGGCGGCCTGCGGCGCGTAGGGCTGCTCGGGACCGCGTTCACCATGGAGGAGGACTTCTACCGGGACCGCCTTGCCGCGCGCGGGCTCGACGTGCTGGTTCCGGACGCGGAGGGGCGTGCGCTGGTGCACCGGGTGATCTACGAGGAATTGTGCCTGGGGGTGGTGCGTGAGGAGTCTCGAGTGGGGTACCAGAAGGTCATCGACGATCTCGTACGGAACGGAGCGGAGGGGGTCATTCTGGGGTGCACGGAGATCGAGCTGCTCATCGGGCAGGAGCACAGCCGGGTGCCGCTCTTCCCGACGACAAGACTGCACGCGGAAGCGGCCGTGGCGGCAGCGACCTTGTAGCCGGGCCGGGGTGCAGAAAACAACCCACCCGCCGCCCGGCGCACGATAGACGCGGGGCAAACGGGTGGGTGGGTGGGAGACATCCGCCGCGAAGCGGCGGCTCAGTGACCCGCAAAAACGCCGAGCGGCGCGAAACCTCACTCGTCGACGGTCAGTCCCTTGCGGAGCTTGACGAGCGTGCGCGACAGCAGGCGCGAGACATGCATCTGCGAGATGCCGAGTTCGTCGCCTATCTCCGACTGCGTCATGTTGGCGACGAAGCGGAGCGAGAGGATCTTCCGGTCACGCGAGGGAAGTTCGGCGATCAGCGGCTTCAACGACTCGACGTACTCGATGCCTTCGAGTCCGTGGTCCTCGTAGCCGATGCGGTCCGCGAGCGCGCCTTCGGAGTCGTCCTCCTCGGGCTGGGCGTCCAGGGAGCTCGCCGTGTAGGCGTTGGACGCCGCCATGCCTTCGACGACCTCGTCGTTGGAGATGCCCAGGCGCTCGGCGAGCTCGCCCACCGTGGGGGCGCGATCGAACTGCTGGGCGAGTTCGTCGCCCGCCTTGGCGAGGTCCAGACGGAGTTCCTGGAGACGGCGCGGGACGCGCACCGACCAACTCGTGTCACGGAAGAAGCGCTTGATCTCGCCGACGATGGTCGGCATCGCGAAGGTGGGGAACTCGACGCCTCGGCTGAGCTCGAAGCGGTCGATCGCCTTGATCAGGCCGATGGTGCCGACCTGGATGATGTCCTCCATGGGCTCGCTGCGGGAGCGGAACCGGGAGGCGGCGAACTTGACCAGAGCGAGATTGAGTTCGACGAGAGTGTTGCGTACGTACGCGTACTCGTGCGTGCCTTCCTCAAGCGTCTCAAAGCGCTCGAAGAGGGTCTTGGACAGCGCCCTCGCATCCAGCGGCCCCACCTCCGCGTACGGCGGGATCTCGGGCAGGTCGGCGAGCCCCTCGGGAAGGGCTTCCGTCTCCGCTGCGGTCGTCAGGGCCGATTCGTCCGGCGTGGCTTCCGTGCGGGGACCCGGGATCTCGGTCTCTATACGGTTCGGTGAGGGTGTCGACGTCGCTCGGTCAGTGCGCGATTCGTCGAGCCGGGGTGACATGGTGTCCTCCATCGTTCTCGGCATATGGCTGCCGATGCCAATACGTGCACTGCGGTGTGCGGCGCCTCCAAAGCCGTCCGTGTTGATTACTGTCTCTTCTACCCCTACCCGTTTCTACAGCCCGGTCGCAAGTGCGCTCTGGCGTGAAATGTCCGAATTCAGGAGCTTGTTCGGGTACCCGAGACCGTTCGGAAGGCGTAATGTTCGGGGGCGTCATCAACAGCCACGACGGTCGGAAGTGAGTGACGGAATGGACCGCGGGACAGTCGGTAGCGCGCAGGGTGGCCGGCTTCTGGTTGAAGTTCGGGCCGAGGGCCCGAGCGTCGTCGTGACTCCGGCGGGTGAGTTGGATCACCACACCGCCGATGTGTTGCGTGAACCACTTGAGACCTGCCTCAATGACGGGTTCTCGCGACTTGTCGTCGACTGTTCGCGCCTGGAATTCATGGACTCCACCGGACTCAATGTCCTCCTGGGGGCCCGGCTCAAGGCCGAGGCCGCAGGGGGCGGAGTGCATCTGGTGGCGATGCAGCCGGTGGTCGCCCGCGTCTTCGAGATCACCGGAGCCGATGCGGTCTTCACTGTCCACGAGACGCTCGAAACGGCGTTGGCCAGCTGATCGGGCGGCCTGTTGACGGAGCGTGCGCAAGAGTTACGCGCCAGTTGTCCCTATGTGATCATCGCGTTACCAGCGTCACACAGGTCGCGTGGAATAAGTGGGTGTTCTCACCGTTCGGCCGGGCAGGAGACACCCTGGATGCGTCTACAGCGGTCCGGAAACAAATCGTTGCCAAAACAACAGCAGGAACGGTCGAGCAGTCGATGATCTCTCTTGGATTGCCGCGCCTTGTCCCGCTCCTTGTCCAGAGTCCTCTTGTCGGTGAGGTGAAGCGCTGATGAGCACCACCCGGCCTTGCTCGCCGGGCGACCGCGGTCCGGAGTCCGAGACCGTCGTCGCGGACGCTCCCGCGGACCAGGTCGCTGCGGCGGCCACGGTCCGCCAGGGGCGCCAGGTCCGCAGGCTGAGCCTGAGCGGCGCGAGCGGCATAGTGCCGCTCGCCCGGGACTTCGCGCGCCAGGCGCTCCAGGCGTGGGGCTGGCTGCCCGCGGCGGGCGCCGACCAGCGCGCGGCCGCCGAGGACGTCCTCCTCGTCGTGTCCGAGCTGGTGACCAACGCGTGCCTGCACGCCGAGGGTCCCGACGAGCTCTGGCTCTCCTCCGACAACAAGGTGCTGCGGATAGAGGTGTCCGACCACGGCGCGGGGCAGCCCGCGCCCCGTACCCCGCACCGCGCCGGTCGGCCGGGCGGGCACGGGATGTTCATCGTGCAGCGACTCTGCCTGGACTGGGGTGTGGTCCGCACCCCTGGGGCCACGGGCAAGACGGTGTGGGCGGAGCTGAGCGCGCCCGCGTAGCTCCCTGCCCTCAGAGCCCGCTCAGTTCCCCCTTGGGTTACCCGCGGTTCGCACACGCGCCGGATCACTGAGATCCGGCGCGTTCTTTGTCTTCCCTCGACAAGGCCCCGGGCGTACCTTGAGCGCCCAATCTGATGTGCCGTCAGTAAATCCGCACCGCGGCACGCCACGACCGGCATGAGGGGAACTCGAGGTGTCGTACCAAAAACGTAGGGCCGCGCTCGCGCTTGCCACGGCCTTGGCCGGCGGCTCGGCGGTGCTGATGGCCGCCCCCGCCGCGCAGGCCGAGGTCCAGGACGTCAACTACCAGTGCAAGACGCCCATCGGGAACAAGGGCGCCGTATCGCCGATCGACATCAAGAGCGTGAAGAGCGGCAGCGGCTACAAACTCACCATGTCCTTCCAGAAGGGCGTCTCCTCAAGCCCTGTGGAACTCGGCAAGGGCGCGATGAAGCCAAGTGCGCTCATCAAACTGGGCGGCGCGGAGAGCGGCACGGTGCCGGTCTCCGGAGCGCCCAACGACAAGGCGATCCCGGCCAACACCCCCATCAAGATCAGCGACCTGTCGGGGACGTACACACCGAAGAAGAGCGGCAAGGTCACCTTCAGCGCGGGTGTCCTGACCATCAAGGCGCTCGGTACGACGACGACGTGCACCCCGTCCAACAGCCCCAAGCCCTCGCTCTCGCTCGACGTGAAGGGATCGGGCGGCGGTGGCACCACGGGTGGCGGCGGCTCCGGAGGATCGAGTGACGACGGCGGCTCCGGCGGCTCCGGTGGCTCGGCCGGTACTCCCTCCGGCGGCGACGAGCTCCCGCAGACCGGACCCGCGGACTCCGCGATCGCGCTCGGCACCCTCGGCGGCACGGTGCTGCTCACGGGCGCGGCAGGCGCGCTCTGGCTGACCCGCAGGAACCAGGCGGCCCGCTCGCGCTAGGCACGGGCACGCGCATGTCGCGCACGTCAGGCACGTCGCGTACGACGAGTACGAAGATCCAGGAGCCGCCGATGCCGTCTCTGCTGTCCGTTGCCCGTGCGCTCACCGTGGCCGTGGTCTTACTGGGGACGGGTGCGGCGCAGTCGGCTCCGGTGTCCGCCGACGACTCCGGAGCGTGGTCCGTCGCGCCCTCCGCGGGAGGAGGGGCGCGGCCCGCGAAGGACGGGCGGCCCTACTTCTACGTGGAGGGCACGCCCGGATCGGTCCTGGAGGACACGGTGACGGTCACCAATCCGGGATCGAAGCCGCGCACGGTGGAGCTGAGCGGTGCGGACGCGGACAACACGCGGGGCGGCGCGTTCTCGCTGGAGCGGGGCAGGCCGACCGATACCGGCTCCTGGATCACCTTCGCCGAACGCGAGGTGAAGGTGCCGCCGCGCACCCGCGCCGAGGTGCCGTTCAGCGTGAGCGTCCCCGAGGGGGCGGTGCCGGGCGACCACCCCGGCGCGATCGTCGCGCGGGAGGGCGGCCGTGACGCCGGGGTGCGCGTGCACCTGCGGGTGAGCGGACCGACGCTGTCCGCGCTGACGGTCGAGCACGTGAAGCCCCAGGACGGGCGCATCTCGTACGACGTCGTCAACCGAGGCAACACGGTCCTGACCCCCAGGCTCACGGTTCGCGCGCAGGGCGTCTTCGGCCCGCTGCTCGACCGAGGGCCCCGCACGCTGCCGGTGGAGCTCCTCCCCGGCCGCAGGGTCACCCTCACGGAACCGTGGACCGACGCCCCCGCACTCGACTCCGCCGAGGTCACCCTCACGGTCACGGCATCGGGCGGAGCCCACGGCAAGGCGTCCGCATCGGTGCGCTTCGTGCCGTGGGCAGCGGTGGCGGGGGTGGGGGCCGGGGTGCTCGGCCTGGCTGCGGCGGGCGTCTGGTTCGTGCGCAGACGCGGAGGGGCGACGGAGGGCCAACCGCCGGACGATGGTGAACAGGCCGGTAAAGAGCGGGAGTTGGCGGGAGCGGGCACGGGAAGGGGCGAGCAACTGTGAACGTCGAGCGGGGTGGGCACAACCCCCCACGGCCCAGCACTCGAAAACGGAACAGCAAGAGGTACCTGGCCGCAGCCGCCGCGCTGGCGGCGCTCTTCGCGCCGCTGCTGCTCCCCACAGGCCAAGCCGCGGCAGCGGACAAGCCGAAGGTCACCCTCTCCCGGTCCCAGGCGGGCAAAGGCGGCGACATCACCGTCAAGGGCGAGGGATGGCGGCCGAAGGCCCTCCTGATGATGCTCGTCTGCGGCCAGTCCACCCCGGCCAGGGGCGTACCCGGCGGCACGAACTCCTGCGCCAACGACACCGGCCGCGCCGTCACCACGGACAGCGAGGGCACCTTCAGCAAGAAGCTCCCCGTGGCCGAGCCCCCGAAGCCCTGCCCCTGTGTGGTGCACGTGGCCACGGTCACGGGGGAGAAGGCCCAGGCGGACGCGGCCTTCAAGGTCGCGGGCCACCCCGTGGAGCCCCTGCCCAAGCAGCAGGGCGGCGGACAACTCTCCGTGCTGACCGACACCCGGTTGGAAGGATCGAGCGGCGTACTGACCTGGTTCGGCGCCCCGCCGTCCCGCAAGTTCACCTTCACCGTGGGCAACGTCGGCTCGGCCCCGGTCAAGAACCCGGTCTTCCAAGTGGGCAAATCCCACGGCGTGTTCGCCCCGCAGTGGGAGGAACAGCAGTGGCGCGGCACCATCGCCCCGGGCAAGAAGGCCCAGATCAAGCTCCCGGTCGAACTCTCGGCCGGAGCGCACGGCGACTACCTGGTCTCCCTGAAGTTCGGCGACAAGGTCCTCGCCGAGCAGCCCTGGGGCGTCGGCCGCCCCTGGGGTGTCACCGTCTTCTGGATCCTGCTCTGCGTCGTCGTACCGGCCGCAGTCTTCCGCATCGGCATGGCGGTGGTGGACAAGCTCCGCCCCCATCGCCGCCGTGGCGGACGCAGCCGCCCTGCGGGCCGCCACCGCACCGGCAGGCTCTCCGAACTCACCGAACGCATACCGAAGTTGCGGCTGCCCCAGGGTGCGGTCGCGGCGGACGAGGCGGCCCGTACGCCACGTACGAAGCCGCCCGGCGGGTCCGGCGACTCCGGCAAGTCCGGCAAGTCCGCCAAGTCCGCCAAGTCCGCCAAGGACACAGCCACGAACAGCACGACCACACTGCCGTGGTTCACCCCTGACACAGACCCCGGCGCCGGGACCGATCCCGCCGGACAGCTCTCCGCACCGTCAGAGAACAGCCCGACGACGAAGGGAAACACGTGATCAGCACACGACGGAGAGCGGGCGCGGCCTCGGTCTCGCTGCTGCTTGGCGGGGCGGGCATCCTGCTGGGAGCGGGGCCCGCGCAGGCGGCCGAGACCGCGTACAAGACGGAGTGCATACCGCCGTCGATCTCGGGCCTTCCACCGGTGCAGGGCACCACGAAGGTGGAGATCACCGCGCCGGCCACCGCGAAGGTGGGCGACGAGGTCGATGTCGTATGGAAGACCACGGAGGCCGCGTCCAAGAACCCGGACATCCTCGACCTGGACAAGGACACGGTGAAGCCGACCGGCACCATCAAGGTGGGCGGCGGCCAGAGCGGTGACCTGGCGGTGGCGGGCGAGCGGGTCAACCCGCCGATCAAGAAGAACAGCCCGATGATCCTGTCCGACATGAAGGGCAAGCTGAAGCTGACCAAGGCGGGCGACATCACGCTCACCCCGGACGCGTACAACATCAACGTCAGCAAGCCGATGTCGACCGACACCAAGTGCACGCCGAAGGAGCAGGTGAAGGCGGGCGCGACCATCAAGGTGACGGACGGCGGGGGCGGCTCGGGCGGCGGCACGGCGTCCGGTGGCTCGACGTCGGGCGGCAATACCGGCGGCAACACCGGCGGCGACACGGCCGGTACCAGCGGCGGTGGTTCCACCGGTGGCGGCTCCACTGGTGGCGGCTCCACTGGTGGCGGCTCCACAGGTGGTGACGACGGCGGCAAGACCGACTTCCCCGGGAAGGAAGTCCAGACCCCCTACAAGTGCAAGACGCCCATCGGTGACAAGGAAGCCACATCGCCCGTCCAGATCAACGCCAAGAAGGACGGCGGGAACTACGCCCTCACGGTGCAGTTCAAGAAGGCGGTCATGGACAGTCCGGCCGACATCCCCGCGGACTCCGTGAAGCCGTCGATGGCGGTCAAGCTGGGCGGCGCGGACAAGGGCACGGTGGCGGTGGAGGGGCCCACGAACAAGGAGCCCATCAAGTCCGGCGACCCGATGACCATCCCTGACCTGACCGGCACGTACAAGCCGGGCGCCGACGGCAAGTCGACGCTCTCGCCGGGTGTCCTCACGGTCAAGGCGCTCGGTACGACGACGACCTGCACGCCGTCCAAGTCCGAGGTGTCCCTGGAGATCGACACGGCGGCGCAGCCTGGTGGCGCGGCGGGCGGTTCGGGTTCGGCGGGCGGCGGTACCGGTTCGGCGGGCGGTTCCGGTTCCACAGGTGGCTCCGCCACGGGTGGCGGCGGCCTCGCGGAGACCGGCGCCGACGACAACGGCACGTTGCGGGCGCTCGGCCTCGTCGCGGGCACGGTGATTCTGCTCGGCGGTGCGGTCTTTACGTTCCTGCCCAGGCGGCGGGGCGGGCTGCGCTGACGTCCCGGGGCGTGGGGATCTCGGCTGCGGCGCCGTCACGGCTGATCGCGCAGTTCCCCGCGCCCCTGAAGGGGCGCTTAAAGCGGCGCTCCTCAGGCGTGCTTGCGCAGCCAGCGCAGTACCGCCTGAGGGACGGCGGGGTCCCTCAGGAGTTCGCCCCCGTGCGCGCTCCCCGGCTCGATGCGCACGGTGACGTCCCGCAGGCCCGCCACCGTCTGTGCGTGGGCGAGTTCGGTGGAGTGCGCCACGGGTACGAAGTCCGCCGCCGAGTGCGTCAGGAGCATCGGCGGGTCGTTCGTTCCCGAGGCGTGCGTCTTGGCGGCGAGGTCCTCCCACTGCTTCAGACACCGCTGCCCGCCGCGGTCCGGCGCGCACCCCGCGAGCCGTTCCGCCGCCCCCCGCAGCCTGCGCTGGGCCGGGGACGCGGCGCGCGTCCCGCCGTCCGTCCAGGCGCGTAAGGGCGAGGCGACGGGGGAGAGGGCCACCACGGCCCGCACCCGCTTGCGTCCGGCGCCGTAGGCCCCGGCGCTGACGGCGAGATGCCCGCCCGCGGACGACCCGAGCACCAGGGGAGTACCGCCGCCCCGCCGCTTGATCCACCGCAGGGCCGCGAGTACGTCGTCGCGCTGCGCGGGCCACGCGGCGTCGGACGCGAGGCGGTAGTCGGTGTCGTACACGGTGAACCCGCGCGCCGCGAACCACCGCGCCCACCCGCTCCAGTCGGTGTCCCGCACCCAGGAACCGCCGTGCAGGATCACCAGGGCGGGGCGCCGGGCCGCCACGGTGCCGTACACGGTGATGTTCTGGCGGGCGTGCTTCCCGTACGAGAAGGTCCGGCCGGGCGAAGGCTGTGAGGGCTGTGACGGCTGTGAGGGCTTCGACGGCTTCGACTGCTCGGGGGCGGCCTCGGCGGCGGCACTGGACGACAGCAACGCCAGACAGAGGGCGAGGACCGGCAACGTACGGCGCATGGCCAGATGCTGCACCGCCAGGACCCGGCACCGGCGCAGAAACGTTCTCCGTCACCGCCACGGGTTAGCGAACGATCCTCTGTTCGCGCGAGTGGACGAACCAACGCGAGTGGACGAATAAACGCGAGGGGACGAATAAACGCGAGGGCCGCCGCACCCTGGGGTGCGGCGGCCCTCGCCGTCGTTCAGCGGCCCGCGGGGCGGGGCGTGGTGGAGGTCAGTTGACGGAACCCATCATTTCCTTGACCTTCTTGCGGTTCAGATAGATGCCGAAGCCCGCGATGACCGCGATGACCGCCTCGACGGCGACCGCACCCGAGTTGTTCAGGTTGACCCCGAGCTGCGGCGAGGTCAGCAGGCCGGTGACGGAGTCGCCCGCGGTGACCGCGAGGAACCAGACACCCATCATCTGGGCGGTGTACTTCGCCGGGGCCATCTTGGTCGTGACCGAGAGGCCGACCGGGGAGAGGCAGAGCTCGCCGACGGTCTGGATGAAGTAGATCGCCACCAGCCACATCGGGCTGACCTTGCCGCCGTTGTTGGCGGTGTCGATCAGCGGGATGAGGAAGACGAGGAAGGAGATGCCGATCAGCGTGAGGCTGGAGGCGAACTTGACGGCCGTGCTCGGCTCCTTGCCCCGCTTGTTCAGCCACAGCCACGCCGAGGCGACCACGGGGGCGAGCGCCATGATGAAGATCGGGTTCAGCGACTGGTACCAGGAGGTCGGGAAGTCGAACCCGAGCAGGTTGTTCGTCGTCGAGCCCTCACCGAAGATCGACAGGGTCGAGCCGTTCTGGTCGTAGATCATCCAGAAGACGGCGGCGACGATGAAGAACCAGATGTAGCCCGAGAGCTTGGACTGTTCGAGGTTCGTCAGCTCCTTGTCGCGCTTCATGCGGACCAGGACGGTGACCGGGATGACCAGACCGGCGATGGTGAGCGGCATCAGCGCCCAGTCGGCGAAGTTGCCGGTGGCGGCGAGGAACGTGTAGAGCGCGGCGGCAACGATCAGCCAGATCAGGCCGGTGCGCAGGGCGGACTTGCGCTGCTCGACCGTCGCGGGCTTGGAGACCACGCTGCTCTCGCCGCTCAGGTGGCGCGAGCCGAGCATGAACTGGGCGAGGCCGAGCGCCATGCCGATCGCGGCGAGCGCGAAGCCGAAGTGCCAGTTGACGTTCTCGCCCACGGTGCCGATCGTCAGCGGGGCGAGGAAGGCGCCCATGTTGATGCCGATGTAGAACAGCGTGAAGCCACCGTCACGGCGCGGGTCCTCCGGGCCGTCGTAGAGGTGGCCGACCATCGTGGAGATGTTCGCCTTCAGCAGGCCCGAACCGAGCGCGACGAGCGCGAGACCGGCGAAGAAGGAGGCCGAGCTCGGCAGCGCGAGCGTGATGTGGCCGAGGATGACCACGCCGGCGCCGATGGCGACCGTCTTGCGCGGTCCCCAGAAGCGGTCCGCGACCCAGCCGCCGGGCATGGCGAGCAGGTAGACCATCGACATGTAGACGGAGTAGATCGCTGTCGCCGTCGTGGCGCTCATGCCCATGCCACCGGGGGCGATCAAGTACAGCGGGAGCAGTGCCTTCATGCCGTAGAAGCTGTAGCGCTCCCACATCTCGGTCATGAAGAGTGTGGCCAGGCCGCGGGGGTGGCCGAAGAAGGTCTTCTCAGAGCCAGGGGTACCGGCGGAGTCCTTCGTCAGGCTGGACGCCATGGGTCGATCCTCGTGGGTTCGGGACGCGCGGCAAGAGCGTGTGCGCGCCCGGTGTGGGGGGCGGTCGGCACCGGGGTCCTACCGCCCACACCCCCACGCCCGGGGGGAGTTCGCGCTCCGTGTCGAGGAAGGCGCTGGACGGCGACTCCGAGATCCACGCCCTGGCGCAACCTCACGCGCAGGGCCCGACCACAGGTCATTCCTTTCAAGGCCGACAGAAGCCGACCCGCACATAAAAGTGACCTAAGGCCGCACAGCGGGCCAAAGGTCCTTGTGTAGTGCATCAGGCGTTGGGTCACCATACGCCATGTCAAGGGAGCATATGGAAGGACTTGAGAGATGGATCACAGGTTATGACGGAACCGGTTCCCACATTCGAAGGTGATCCACAGGATCGCACCGCATAGCCGCAGGCGTCGACCGTCAGCGGGCGATCACCCCACGATGGTCGTCCAGTGCGGACTACCATCACCCCATGACCCGTGTACTGCTCGCCGAGGACGACGCGTCCATCTCGGAGCCGCTGGCCCGTGCCCTGCGCAGGGAGGGGTACGAGGTCGAAGTGCGTGAGGACGGCCCGACCGCCCTCGACGCCGGGCTGCAGAGCAGCGTCGACCTCGTCGTACTCGACCTGGGGCTGCCAGGAATGGACGGCCTCGAAGTGGCCCGCCGCCTCCGTGCCGGTGGGCACACGGCGCCGATCCTCATCCTGACCGCACGCGCCGACGAGGTGGACACCGTCGTCGGCCTGGACGCGGGCGCCGACGACTACGTGACCAAACCCTTCCGCCTCGCCGAACTGCTCGCCCGGGTCCGGGCCCTGCTCCGGCGCGGGGCGACCGAGCCGCAGCAGGCACCGGCCACGCACGGCGTGCGGATCGACGTCGAGTCGCACCGGGCCTGGATGGGCGAGGAGGAGCTCCAGCTCACGGCCAAGGAGTTCGACCTGCTCCGGGTACTCGTCCGCGACGCGGGCCGGGTCGTCACCCGCGACCAGCTGATGCGCGAGGTCTGGGACACGACGTGGTGGTCGTCCACCAAGACCCTGGACATGCACATCTCCTGGCTGCGGAAGAAGCTGGGCGACGACGCGGCGAACCCGCGGTACATCGCCACGGTGCGGGGCGTGGGCTTCCGCTTCGAGAAGAGTTGACCCTCGCCCCTGGGCGCTGGGCAGTGCCCCGTCAGGGGCGCGGGGAACTGCGCGCTCAGCCGCGGACTGCCCGCGGAGGCCCATGCTCGGGAACCCGGCAGACGCGTCTGCCCGCGGCGGCCACTTGGCGACTGCGGGCACGCCGTTGTTGCTCGCGCAGTTCCCCGCGCCCCTGACGGGGGCGCACCAGCTGTGTCCGGCTTCAGCGGACCGCCGGTCCCCGCGCATGACGGGACCCCTGTCAGTGTCCGATCCGGGACACTGGGGACATGCGCCGCCGATTGATCAACAGCACCCTCGCCGTCGTCCTCGTAGTCATCGCAGTCTTCGGCGTGAGTCTGGTGATCGTCGAGACGAGAACGATCAGCACCAGCGCCCAGGACCGCGTCACGTCCGAGGCGTTCCGCCTGGCCAGCATCGTCGACAGCAGGCTCATCGGCGACGAGCAGGTCACCGCCGACATCCTGCGTGACGTGGCCGCGGTCGACACCGCCCGCTACGCCCTCATCGAGATCCCCGGCCGCGCCCCCGTCGAGATCGGCACCCGCCCCACCGGCGAGGTCATCCGCGACACGGCCAAGGGCGAGGAGGGCGAGAAGGTCACCGTCGAGGAGCCGCGTACCGCGGTCACCCGGGAGGTCGGCCGCACCCTGCTGATCATCGGCGCCGTGGCCCTGCTCGCGATCATCGCCGCTGTACTCCTCGCCGTACGCCAGGCCAACCGCCTCGCCTCGCCGCTCACCGACCTCGCGGAGACCGCGGAACGTCTCGGCTCGGGCGACCCCAGGCCCCGGCACAAGCGCTACGGGGTGCCGGAGCTCGACCGCGTCGCGGACGTCCTCGACGGCAGCGCCGAGCGGATCGCGCGGATGCTGACCGCCGAGCGCAGACTCGCCGCCGATGCCTCGCACCAACTGCGTACGCCCCTGACGGCCCTCTCCATGCGCCTGGAGGAGATCACCGTCACCGAGGACCTGGACACGGTGAAGGAGGAGGCCACGATCGCGCTCGCGCAGGTCGAGCGCCTCACCGACGTCGTACAGCGGCTGCTCACGAACTCACGTGACCCGCGCACCGGGTCCGCCGTCTCCTTCGACCTGGACGAGGTCATCAAGCAGCAGCTGGAGGAGTGGCGCCCCGCCTACCGCAGCGCGGGCCGCGCCATCGTCAGTTCGGGCAAGCGGCATCTGCGGGCCGTGGGCACGCCGGGCGCGGTCGCGCAGGTACTCGCGGCGCTCATCGAGAACTCCCTCATGCACGGCGGCGGAACCGTGGCCCTGCGCACCCGCGTCACGGGAAACCAGACGGTCGTCGAGGTCACGGACGGCGGCCCCGGCGTCCCCGCCGATCTCGGCGCGCGGATCTTCGAGCGGACCATCAGCGGCCGCAACTCGACGGGGATCGGCCTGGCGGTCGCCCGGGATCTGGCCGAGGCCGACGGCGGCCGCCTGGAGATGCTCCAGACCAAGCCCCCGGTGTTCGGCCTGTTCCTGTCGCGCACGCCCCCGCAGAAGCGGGCTCAGGAGATCGAGGAGACGGTGCGCTGAGCGAGGCCCGACCGGGGTCCGACCGGGGAGACGGCGCGCTGCGCTAGCGCGTGCCGCGTGCGGCGGGGCGCTTCTCGTCGGCCGCCGCGGCCTTCGTCCCGTCCTCCAGGAACGATTCCGCACGGGCGACGGCATCGCGCGCGGGCAGCGTCTTGAAGACCCAGGTGCGGTAGGACCAGAAGCGGAAGCAGGTGGCGATGCCGATGCCCACGAACTTGAAGATGTTGCGCTGAAGCGGGCTGTCCCAGTCGAGGCCGTAGATCGCCGCGTACAGGACGCCGTTCTCGATCACCAGGCCGACCGCGCTGAACATCAGGAACAGCGTGAGCTCCTTGGTGCGGGAGCTCTTGTCGCGGTCCTTGTACGTGAAGTAACGGAAGCCCACGTAGTTGAAGGCGATGGCGACGACCGTGGCGATCACGTTCGCGCGCACGGCCTGCAGTTCCGTCATGTGCCACAGGAGGTTGGAGACGCCGAAATTCACCAGCGTGCCCAGCGCCCCCACGGCCCCGAACTTGGCCACTTCGCGGGTGATCTGCTCCATCCGCACCCGTAGTGCGCCACGTTCCGTCATGGTGGTCGCCCCAACCCCGTCGTCTGTTCGTCCCGGTCTTTCCGGCCGTGTCGTCCTGTCGACGGCATCGGTCCTTCGGTCGCGTCAACCCAGCCATGCTAACCAGCGACTCACGCGTGTGGCGCGTGGACCGCTCCACACTGTGGCGGCTCTGTGACGGGAGAGCACGTCCGGTGCCCGGAATCCGGCCGTAACCGGCCGTTCCCGGGTGGCTGATACAGGCCGATACCCTGGGGGTGTGACGTTCCCGGTAGTCGGCATGGTCGGCGGAGGTCAGCTCGCTCGTATGACACACGAGTCGGGCATCCCGCTAGGCATCAGGTTCAAGCTCCTCAGTGACACCCCTCAGGATTCCGCGGCGCAGGTCGTCAGCGATGTCGTCATCGGCGACTATCGCGACCTCGACACGCTGCGTGAGTTCGCGAGGGGCTGCGACGTGATCACTTTTGATCACGAACACGTACCCACCGAGCATCTACGGGCCCTGGAGGCGGACGGCATCCCCGTGCGTCCGGGGCCCGACGCGCTGGTGCACGCCCAGGACAAGGGCGTGATGCGCGAGAAGCTCACGGAGATCGGCGTGCCGTGTCCACGCCACCGGATCGTGCGCGATCCGGCCGACGTGGCCGCCTTCGCGGCCGAAGGGTCTTCGGCGGGATCTTCGGCGGGATCGGGTGGCGACGGCTTCCCCGTGATCCTCAAGACGGTGCGTGGCGGCTATGACGGGAAGGGGGTGTGGTTCGTCCGTTCCGTCGAGGACGCCGAAGATCCCTTCCGGGCCGGTGTCCCGGTGCTCGCCGAGGAGAAGGTCGACTTCGTGCGCGAGCTCGCGGCGAACGTCGTCCGCTCGCCGCACGGCCAGGCCGTGGCCTACCCCGTCGTCGAGTCGCAGCAGGTCGACGGCGTCTGCGACACGGTGATCGCGCCCGCCCCCGGCCTCTCGGAGGACCTGGCGGGCCAGGCGCAGGAGCTGGCGCTGCGCATCGCCAAGGAGCTCGGCGTCGTCGGCCACCTGGCGGTCGAGCTCTTCGAGACGCGCGACGGCCGCATCCTGGTGAACGAGCTCGCGATGCGCCCGCACAACTCGGGCCACTGGACGCAGGACGGGGCGATCACGTCCCAGTTCGCGAACCACGTGCGCGCGGTGCTCGACCTTCCCCTCGGAGACCCGCGCCCGCGGCCGAAGTGGACGGTCATGGTCAATGTCCTGGGCGGCGACTACCCGGACATGTACCAGGCGTACCTGCACTGCATGGCGCGCGACCCGCAGCTGAAGATCCACATGTACGGCAAGGACGTGAAGCCCGGACGCAAGGTCGGCCACGTCAACACCTACGGCGATGACCTGGACGACGTGCTCGAACGCGCGCGTCACGCGGCCGGCTATCTCAGAGGAACGATCACCGAATGACCGCACCTGTAGTTGGCGCACCTGTAGTCGGCATCGTCATGGGCTCGGACTCGGACTGGCCGGTCATGGAGGCCGCCGCCAAGGCCCTCGACGAGTTCGAGATCCCCTACGAGGTCGACGTCGTCTCCGCGCACCGCATGCCGCGCGAGATGGTCGCGTACGGCGAGGAAGCGGCGGACCGCGGCCTCAAGGCGATCATCGCGGGCGCGGGCGGCGCCGCGCACCTGCCCGGCATGCTGGCGTCGGTGACCCCGCTCCCGGTGATCGGCGTCCCCGTCCCGCTCAAGTACCTCGACGGCATGGACTCGCTCCTGTCCATCGTGCAGATGCCCGCGGGCGTGCCGGTGGCGACGGTCTCGGTGGGCGGCGCGCGCAACGCGGGCCTCCTCGCGGCGCGCATCCTGGCCGCGCACGACCCGGAACTGCTCGGCCGCATGCGGGAGTTCCAGCAGGAGCTGAACGAGCAGGCCACGGAGAAGGGGAAGCGTCTGCGCGCCAAGGTCGAAGGCGCGGGGTCCGGTTTCGGCTTCGGCTCGGGCTCGGGCTCCGGCTCCGGCTTCGGTTCGGGGAAGTGAGCGGCATGACGGGGACGAGTGGCAGTGGCATGACTTCCCTCGACGACGCCCGCGCCCTTCTCGCCGACTTCCCGGTGGTCGACGGTCACAACGACCTGCCCTGGGCGCTGCGCGAGAAGGCGGGTTACGACATCGACCGCCTGGACATCGCGTCCGACCAGACGGGCAGCCTCCACACGGACATCGCGCGCCTGCGGGCGGGCGGGGTCGGCGCCCAGTTCTGGTCCGTCTACGTCCGCACGGACCTCACGGGCGACGCGGCGGTGAGCGCGACCCTCGAACAGATCGACTGCGTCGACCAGTTGCTCACGCGCTACCCGACGGACCTGCGGCGCGCGCTGACGGCCGCGGACATGGAGGCGGCGCGGACGGAGGGTCGTATCGCGTCCCTGATGGGCGCCGAGGGCGGCCACTCCATCAACAACTCCCTCGCGACACTGCGGGCGTTGCACGCGCTCGGCGTCCGCTACATGACGCTGACGCACAACGACAACATCGCGTGGGCGGACTCGGCGACGGACGATCCTGGCGTCGGCGGTCTCTCCGCCTTCGGCCACGAGGTCGTACGCGAGATGAACCGCAGCGGCATGCTCGTGGATCTCTCCCACGTGGCGGCGACGACGATGCGGGCGGCCCTGGACACCTCCGTGGCCCCGGTGGTCTTCTCGCACTCCTCGGCGCGCGCGGTCTGCGACCATCCGCGCAACATCCCGGACGACGTCCTGGAGCGCCTGCCCGCGAACGGTGGCGTCGCGATGGTCACCTTCGTACCGAAGTTCGTTCTCCAGGCGGCGGTCGACTGGACGGCTGCCGCGGACGAGAACATGCGGGCGCACGGCTTCCACCACCTGGACACGACGCCGGACGCGATGAAGGTCCACGCGGCCTTCGAGGAGTCGACGCCGCGCCCCGTCGCCACGGCTGCGACGGTCGCCGACCACCTCGACCACATGCGTGAGGTCGCGGGCGTCGACCACATCGGCATCGGCGGCGACTACGACGGCACGGCGTTCACGCCGGACGGCCTCGACGACGTGTCGGGCTACCCGAACCTGATCGCGGAGCTCCTGAACCGCGGCTGGTCGAAGGCGGACCTGGCCAAGCTGACGTGGCAGAACGCGGTCCGCGTGCTCGGAGCGGCCGAGGACGTGGCACGCGACGAGCAGTCCCGGCGCGGTCCGTCGAACGCGACGCTTCAGCAGCTGGACGGCTGAGGACGTACGGGCCCAGGGGGGGGGGGGGGGGGGGGGGGGGGGGGGGGGGGGGGGGTGGGGGGGGGGGGGGGGGACCCCCCCCCCCCCCCCCCCACCCCCTCTCTCTGTTCTCAGGTCACGCGCCCCCGCGCGAAACGCAGCGAGCGCGCGAACACGTCCTCCACCGCGTCGTCGGACGCTCCGTACCAGCCGTGGTCGGCGCCCGGCACCGTGCGCAGCTCCACCGGCACTCCCGCCTCCCGCAGCCGCGCCGCGAGGTCCTCGCTGTGCGAGCCGGGGACCATCGTGTCCTGCTCGCCGTGGACCAGGAGGAAGGGCGGGGCGGCGGCGTGGACCCGCGCCACGGGGCTCGCCTCGCGGGCCCGCTCGAGTACGGCGGCGGGGGCGGCGCCCAGCAGCAGGGCCTCCGGGGTCTCGGCGCTGTGCGGGTCGAACGGGCCGCGGGGGACGGTCAGGTCGCTCGGGGCGTACCAGATCACGGCGCCGGTGGCCGCGGTCGCGGGGTCGAGGGCGAGGAGCGAGGCCAGGTGTCCGCCCGCGGACTCGCCCCACACCACGGTCCTCGCGGTGTCGACGCCGAGCTCCGCCGCACGGAGCCCGAGCCAGCGCAGCGCGGCGCGCAGGTCGTCGAGCGGGGCGGGGAAGCGGGCCTCGCCGCTGAGCCGATAGTCGGCGCAGGCCACGGCGAAGCCCGCCGCGGCGATCCGCGCCATGGGCCCCGGATTCCACTGCCGGGTCCGCAGCCCCATGTCGTCACGGCGCCCGCGACGCCAGGCGCCGCCGTGCACGAAGAGGACGAGCGGGGCGGGCCCGTTCCCGGCGGCCGGCAGCCAGAGGTCGAGTTCCAGCGGACGGCCGCCGTCGACCTCGCCGTACGGGACACCGCGAAGGAGCCGCAGCTCCGGCGCCGGGCGCGCGGCGGGCGGCAGGGGCGCCACGTCCGGATGGGGCGCGGCGATCAGCGCCCGGAGGGCCGTGTGTGTCGGGCTCACCGGGTGCGCCACTCGTGCTCGGGCAGGAAGCGCACGTCGTACTGCTGGGGGACGGTGGCGAACTTGCCGGGCGTGGGCACGACGGGCTCGCGCGGCAGACCGAGTTCCTCGGCGGGGGCGCCAAGAGTCTCGAAGAACCGCTCGAAGGTGCCGCCGGGCCCCGCGGCGACGCCGACGACCTGGCTGTGGTGGCGCTCCATGCGGTAGGCGTGCGGACAGTTCTTCGGTACGAAGCCGAAGTCGCCCGGGGTGAGGAGCTTCTCCTGCTGCTCGCCCTCCAGGTCCTCGACGAAGAGGCGGACGGCGCCCTGGGTGACGTAGAAGACCTCGTAGGTGTCGGGGTGCAGGTGGGCCGGGATGATGTTGCCCCTGGGGCCCTCGACGGTGAAGAAGTTGAACGCGTTCTCGGTCTGCTCGCCGCCCGCGTAGATGGTGATCAGGTCCCCGAACAGATGGGCGCGGTCGCCCTCGCCCTTCTCGATGACGTAGGGCTTGCCCGGGTCGGCGGGGATGCGTGAGGAGCGCCGGTGGCGGGTGGCGTACTCGATCGTCATGGGCTCTCCCGGGGTATGTCTGGGTAATCCGCGGAACGGCGAACGTCAGGCAGCCTGACATATCGACTAGGATGGGAGCAAGACACCGCCCTCGAACCCATAGGCTCTCGACATGCACGCCACCGGCCCCACCGGCCGCAACCTCCCCCAGCTGCTCGGCGACGCCCGGCGCTGGTTCGAGGACGCGCTCCTGGCGACCCTGGAAGAGGCGGGGGAGGCCCCGGTGTCCCCGACGCAGGCGGGTCTCTTCGCCGTCCTGGACGAGCAGGGCACGACGGTCTCCGAACTGGCCCGCCGGATGGGCGTCACCCGCCAGACCGCGCACCAGGCGGTGCACGGCCTGGTCGCGACGGGCCTCCTGGAACAGGCCCCCGACCCTTCCTCCGGCCGACAGCGGCTGATCCGCCGCACGGAGGAGGGCGCGCGCACGCACCGCAGGGCGGAACTGGTCCTGCGCCGCGTCGAGCAGGAACTCGCCGACCGGATCGGCGAGCAGACGGTGCTCGCACTGCGGGCGGCCCTCGAACTCCCGTGGGGCAGCCCGCCGGTCCTCACCCCACCCAAGGGCTGAACCCTCAGCCGCGCCAGACAGGCGCGAAGCCGGACGCCGGGGCTGTGCGCGCGGACGGGTTGCGGGCGGGCAAGGACAACGCCTCGCTGAGCATTGACCGGGACCGGGTGGGGGCAAGGCCCGGTCGCGCTCGATGCGGACCTCGTGCCGTTCGTCAGGCCAGGGACGCCACGGCGTCCACGATGAGGGAGCGAGCTGCCGCTCCCCTCGCGGCCTGCTGCGAGAGACGTCCAAAGGCGCGGGTGTACAGCTCCACCTGGCTGGGCTGTGTGAGCGTGGAGGCAGCGTCCAGGGTGTCGGCGTGCACCCTCCGGTCGTCGAAGATCGTGAAGGTCGGCATGGGCCACACGGTCCGTTGCCCCGAGAACGGGACGATGCCTACGGCGACGTTTTGCAGGTCCATGACCCCGAGCAGGTGGCCAAGCTGCGCAGCCATGGTTTCGGCGGCGCAGAGCTGATAACGCAACACCGACTCTTCCAGCACGAAGGAGAACCGGCGCCTGCCCTGGCTCAGCACCTCGTTACGCCGCATGCGGGCCGTCACGGCGTCGCTCACGTCATCCGGGGTTCCTCGGAAGTCCGCGATGGACGACAGCAGAGCGGTGGCGTAACCCGGGGTCTGGAGGAATCCAGGAATCACGTCGGAAACGTAGATACGGAAGGTCTTGGATTGCTGGTACAGGTCGCCGGTGCTCTCTTGCAGGCGCCGGAGGCCGGTCTGCTGGAGCTGTCTCCACTCCACATGTGCTTCGGCGGACTGTCTGTTGGCCGCGACCAGATCAGGGGCCCGGTCTTCAGCGGCGCAAGCCCTGCACCACGCTCGGATATCCGCATCGGAGGGAGGCGTCCTGGCGTTCTCGATCCGGGACGACTTCGACTCTGACCAACCACACCTGACGGCCAGCTCCCGCCCGCTGATCCCCGCGTCCTTCCGGACCTCGCGCAGACGCCTCGCAAGATGCTCGCGGGCCTTCTGAACGCGCGAAGAGGGGTGTGGGGGCATGGAGCCGACTCTCGTCAGACCTTGTACTGGTGGTGCGGGATCGCTCGCTCCCATACCGCTTCGAAGGCGGTGGAGCACAGCTTCACGGCTTCCGGGTCGGCCGTGATCTCGTCCTCCACCACCGCGCCGTCACCCGAGAAGTGGTGCACCCGGAGCAGCACATCATCGAACAGCCAGAAGTCATTGCCCGGCAGCGCGATGGCCGTGCTCAATCGTCGGGGCAGCCACCGGACTTCCTCACCGGCCGTGACGTTGGCGTGAGTGACGTAGTGCTCCCACCGGATGTAGTCCGACACGGGTTCGGAGATCACCCGAGCCCTGCGGATCACCACACCTCTGGCCACCGTGTCCGCGATCAACTGGTCGTAGGGATGCCACCAGGACTCGCGATCCTCCCAACTGACCCGCTCGCCACGCTTCCACGCCTCGAACCGGTCCGTGGCGGCGTACGAGTCGCGCAGCTCCAGATGAACGGCGGATCGCTCGCACTGGCCGAGCAGCTCAGCGAAGCTGGGCACGCTCGACGGCATCACATGCCTCCCTGATCATCGGAATCATCCGGGCCGGAACCCTGACGATGGCCTCGCTGTCCGGCACCGGACCGTTCGCGGTGCTGGTTCCCTCGCACTCCGCCTGAGTCTCAGGGGTCGGCTTCCACCCCTGCAACAAGATCTCCTGAGCTTCCGCGTCCGCCCACACGGTGGGGCAGTGATCCCGGTCGGTGTCGGGGTCGATCCCAACGAACTCTACGGCCATGGCAGGCTCCCTGGTCCAGGTACTTGCTCGGGCTTGCAGCAGCTTCCTTGAACTGGAGCTATGGCGTCAACACCGCAATGTGCCATGCGAATTGACGTGCAAGCCAGTGCAAGTTTGTGGAGCCCGAGGCTCCCTGATTCCTACGGTCACCACATCGACGCGGAATCGATCGGGAGGGTGGCCATGGCGAGCGGGAACGAGACGCATGGCATCGGACCGGCTGACCACATGAGCAGCGGGGAAAGCAGACGCTTCTTGTCTCAGCTCGCCGGAGCCTTTGGCGTGGGCGGGGTAATGCTCGTGGCCAAGGCCGACGCAGGCGGTGCCGAAGGCGGGGGCCTTGCTCCGGGCGACGGCCTGAAGTGGCCGAGATGCCAATGCGGCAGCCCGAGGTGCCCCGACTATCAGGCTTCGGTGGCCCGGACGCAAAGGGAGTTGAGCGCCGAGGTCGCCGAGGCCGCCGAGCGGAGCCGAAGGGGAGGGCTGTGAAGTGCCGCATCAGGGAGGAACGCACATGCGCGATGTACGCGTATTACTCACCCATGCCGCGTTCGGGGGTGTCGTCGCAACCGTCATCGACAACAACCCCGGTATGGAGGAGGCGACGGCCGAGCGGATCGTGGTGGAAGCGCTCAAGTTCATGGACGCCGCCGTGCAGTTCCCCACTGTCGAGATCACGCCCTCCCGCGTGGTGGATGAGGGATGGCATGCCCTGATCCTGCACACGAACCTGTACGAGAAGCTGTGCGAGCGTCTGGGACGGTTCGTGCATCACTGGCCCGAGCGTCCTGATGTCGAGCGGCACGACGAGCACGTGCTCACGCGTACGGTGGCCGTCATCGAGCAGGCTGGACACACCGTGGACGCCGAGCTGTGGACGGGCCCGACCAAGGCCCTGGTTTCGGTGGCGGCGAGCTGCTCCCACACTCCCAAGCCCGGCGGTTGCGGCCCGATCAACCCGGGCAAGTGCGCTTCGCACTGCTCGGGCGGTGGCGGTGGCTAGGCCGGTGGCGACCAGCGGGAAGGAGGAAGGGTGAACGCGGAGCAGGCCCGACAAGTCGATGCTGTACTCAGGCGGTTGGGGATTCCTGGTGTGGTCGCGCCCGAGGATCCGGAGAACCCGGCAGGGGAGTGGCGTGTGTACGACACGGCAGACCCCGCCACGCGTCGGGACGTGACCGCTGACGCACTGGCGTCCGTGGCGGCCGAGTTCCCCGAGGAGGAACCGAGATCGGGGCCAATGCGAGGGTTCGTCATCCCGCCCAAGGACGAGTGACCGCCTGCTGATGCGCCAACAGATGCGGACGGCCCCCGGCGCGATGCCGGGGGCCGTGGTGTTCGCGCAGGTCGGGGGCGCCGTCCCGAGTCAGCAGAGAGGGGCTCTGACCCGCGAAAACCCCGCTAGGGAAGGTTCCTGGCCATCACGATTCGCTGGACCTGGTTCGTGCCCTCGTAGATCTGCGTGCTTTACAGGTCGTACGGCGCTGACCTGCACGGACACTACTTCTGGAGGGGACCTCCCCAGCATTTCCCCATGATCGTCAACGATCGCCCGAGGCAGGGGTCGCGCTGGTGGCACCCCCACCGGCAGCACCTCAGACGAGCACGTTTCGGGGCAGGTTACGCAGTTTCCTGTTCCGGCAACCGTGATCGCTTGACCCGCGCACCTCACCCTCGGGAGCATCGAGCCGCACGGGGGTAATGGCAGCACGCGAGAGGGCAACCAGGACCATGAAGGTCACCAAGCTGGTCAGCACGTGCGACATCAAGGACTGCCCGACGATCTACGCGACGGATCGCGGCACCTTCCTGGTGCAGGGTGAGACTCCGGCCGATCACGGGCTACAGATTCCCGCTCACGAAACCCTCGTCGAGATCCCGAAGGAACTGATCCAGAAGGCCATCCGTGACAACCTCATCTAGGACCCTTGGCGACCTCTTCGACGCATTCGAGCATGAGGCGTTCCGACTGGAAACTCTGGGCGACTACAGCAAGTCCGGGAACGTCGACGCCTATCACGCCTTTCTGGGCGGAGAGCCGCAACCGGGCGACTATAACGCGGGCTGGGTAGAGGAACTCCGCTCCCACACCCAGAAGGGAAAGAGGGTTTACCGGGTGCACGTTCTGTCCCGCCCGCTAACGGACTATCTTAGGTTCGAACTCGGGTGGGGCTACCAGAAGAACATGACCGGGGGAGAGGAGTTCTTCATTCTTGACGTCACCGACAAACCCAACCCCCTGGAGAATGCTCCTGACTTCTGGTTCTTCGATTCCGATTCCGTAGCTGTGATGAACTACGACGGAGACGGGCAGTACTTGGGTTCTGAAGTGCTGCCACCGGAGCGAACGGCGGAATTCACGAGGTATCGTGATGCGGCACTCGCGCACGCGGAGCCGTTCACCGAATGGTGGGCCAAGTACGGGGTGTGAACAGAGCACAGCTTGGAGCCGCGCTGCGGGCTCTGCGAGTGGCATCCGGCAAGGAAGCCAAAGCGGTTGCCCGTAGCGCCCTCATGTCGCCGTCCAAGCTGTCCAAGATCGAAAATGCGAAGCTCTCAGCCAACGCAACGGACGTAGAGCGCATTCTGTCCGCCATCGGTGTCTCGGATGAGGTCAAGGCGGAGTACGCCGAGGCTGCCCGAGCGTCGGCGACGGAGGCGACGGCGTGGCGCCTCCTCAAGCGAATCGGAGTCCATAAAGGCCAACAGGCCGCCAAGGCTCTGGAAGCCCAGATGTCGATGCTGCGGCTGTTCCAACCGGCTCTGGTCCCCGGGCTGCTCCAGACGCCGGAGTACATCCGGGCCGTTCTGCAACGTCACAATCTGAGTGAGGACGTCCTCACGCGGACGATCAGTGGACGACTCGAACGCCAAGCGGTCCTCTACGACAACACGAAGGTACTGCGATTCGTCATCACGGAATCTATCCTCCGGTGGCGGATCGTCCCGCCACAGATGATGGCCGCACAACTCGACCGTATCGTTTCCATTTCACGCCTCTCCCATGTAGATGTCCGAGTGGTTCCCCTACATATTCAGCAGCACGACATCGCGAATCACGCTTTCGTCATCCGAGATGACCGGATGGTCACGATAGAAACGGTTCATGCAGAGATCGTCGTCACGGACCCCAAGGATGTCGAACTCTACGTTGATAAGTTTGCTGGGTTTGAGCGAGTGGCGCTGTCTGGAAGTGAAATGCGGCAGCTAGTCGAGGGCATCCGCGACGACTTTTTGCGGGAACAGGAAACGGGCTAGAGACTCCTCGTCGGGAGGGCGAGTATGTGCTCATGCCGACCGAACCGAGGAACCCAGAAGAGAAGGCCCCGCAGGGTTGGCGGATGGACCCAATTCCAAGCCATCATGCCTACCGGGATGATGATGGGAACATTCGCGTCCCTATGTGGCTGACGAAGAACGGTCGGCATATGGCAGACACGGAAATGATTCTGCTCCCGTCTGAGGCCGCCTTACTGGCCGACAACCTGGCCAACGCGATGCGCGACAACGCCCGGTCGATGCTGCACGAGCTCTTTCGGGAGAGCGCGACGGCTCTCGGCCCCGGCGTCGTGTACGTGTCGAAGCCGGATCAGTACCGGCTCTGAGTCTGCCCCCCCCCAGCACTGATCTCACAGGAAGGCACACCCATGCCCGGAACCGACCTGTACAGCCTGCCCATCGACGGCGCCACGTTCCTCAAGGCGTGCGGGGGCAACACACACCCCGACGGCGAGTCCTGCGCCACGCTGGCGAAGATCGGCCCCAACGCGTGGGCGTTGGGCGACAGCAAGCGGCCCGGTGCGGAGCCGTTGCGCTTCACCACTGAGGAACTGAACGCGGCCGGTATCGACCCGGCCCGCTTCGGCTTGTCTGCCTGACGGCCATTCCTGGCGCCCCCGGCCCTGGCTCACCCCCGAGAGACAGGGCCGGTCGGGCGCTCCTCTTCTTCCTGCACTGAACGGGACGACAGTTGCACCACCACGGCTACCTGTGGACCGGCTCCAAGCAACAGTTCGATGATGAGGCGCTGCGACGGCCCCCGCACCCTGATCCTCCTCCGGCCGATAAGCCGGAGCTGATCCAGCGGTACAGGGAAGTGAAGGCGGAGTTCCCGACCGTGGACCTGCCACCGCTGGAAACGGCCCGCTGGCTGACCAAGCCCAGGAAGTTGATACGCGGCACCTGGGAGGAGCCGAAGGAGGCGGCGGAATGGCTCGGGCAACAACTGACGGAGTACGCCCCCCGATTTGCCTCCGAGTCCGACCGCGACAGCACGCGGCTGGCACTACTGGTCTACTCCGCTGCTGATCGGCTGAGCTGGGGTGGAGACGTGTCCCACGGCTTCTACCTGGAGAGGCCTGCATTTCTGTCCGTAGCTCTGGTGACGTGCTCCCCGAACCGTGCCGCACCGGACCTTGCCTGCCCGACTGCTGTCCACACCTGATGAGGGGAGCACACCACGATGCCCCGTTCGACCCTGCGGTATACGAAGCACCGGATCACTCAGCAATCGGACACAGAGGTGACGTTCGAGGCGAAATGCCTGACGTACGGCTGGGAGGCTAAGCCTGCTTCGGACGGCGAGACCGTCGATGTGGAGTGCATGAGCCACACCGGCCGGACCCAGCACAACCGGTTCCGACGCCTGTGCACATCGGTCGCCTTGGTCGAACGCGCCGAAAAAGAAGCCCCCGAAGACCCTCGGTGGCTCAATGTGTATGTAGCTCTGGGGATTTCAGCTGAGTTGGCTACCGGCTTCAGCCATTTCCGCAAGTACTACTTTGGCCCTGTCCGTCAGCTCTCCTCCCGCCTTACCGGCAACCGTGGTCAGGAAGCCGTCCCTTCTAGCTCGCTTCAGGTGATCCTTCACCGTCTCAGGTCGGCGACCGATGAGCCGGGATAGCCATCGAACAGGCGCAGGGGCCCCGATATCTGCCATGGCGGTGTATGTGGCGGCGAGCAAGGTCAAGTACCGCTCGGAGACGCCTTCGCCCTCCAGGGCAAGCCTTGCCGCCTCTCCCATCTCATTCAGCTTCTCTCCCACTTCCTCCATCGTCCGCTGGGCTTCGGGAGCCTGCTTGGCCAATTTCAGGGCTGCGGCCACATCGAGCCTGCGTAGGACAGTGGTCGAGATGCCGCGTGCCACCTCGCGGGCGGGGGCACCTTCGCCCGCCTCGATGGTGATCCGCTGTGGCCCTCCGTTGATCGGCCCTACGGGCCACCACATGCGGATCACCCATGCCCCTTGCTGCTGAGTGATCTCGAACCCACTGTCATCCGCTTCCATGTCTCTTAAGCTAGCACACCCAGGGGGGCCCACCCTGTGTTGACAACCCAGGGTGGGCAGTGTGCAAACTTGAAGCGCCGGGACGTCACCGGCACGACAGCGGGGCAAGCCCGTACGTCGGCAGCAGGAGGGGGCCGCTTCAGTGGCAAGAGCATGGGTCGCACGGTCGACGGACGACCCGAAGAAGTGGACGACGTTCTGGTACGACCCGGACGGCAAGCAGCGTCAGAGGACCTTCGGTACCAAGACGCGAGCCGACGACCACCGCAAGCGCAAGGAGCAGGAACTCGACGCCGGAACCTACCTGGATGACCGGTTGGGCAAGCAGCCGGTGACGGCGGTCTGGGAGCAGTGGACGAATCAAAGGAAGCTGGAGAACAGCACCAAGAAGCAGTACCGGTCCATCCAGAAGACAACCCTTGAGCCTTTCTTCAAGGCCCGTTCCATCGTGTCTCTGAAGGTCGCTGACATTGAGCAGTGGCTGTTGTGGATGGAGCAGGACCGGAAGCTCTCGGCCCGCACACGGCGTCAGCGGTTCTCGTTCTTCTCCGGAATGATGGACTGGGCTGTCGTCAACGAGATCATCGGCCGGAACCCGTGCAAGAAGGTCAAGGGTGCCGGGAGCCGCGCCAAGGAGATCAGGGAGCACAAGAGCACCGCACGGCGTCTCACGACGCGGGAAGTCTTGGCGATGCTGGATGCCGCTCCTCCGCGATACCGCGCAATGCTGTGGCTCATGGCCGGGTGCGGCCTGCGGCTGGGTGAGGCCATGGCAGTGTCCCGCGATCAGATCGACTTCAAGGCCGAGACGCTTCGCATCGACTTCCAGATTGCGGAGGACGGAGATACCGAATCGGGAAAGAACAGCGCCGTCCAGCGTCGGCACATCAAGGCTCGTGACGAAGGGGAGCCAGGACGAACCGTTCCCCTGCCGCCGAACGTCGCCTTCGAGCTTCGACGGCACATCAGGAACCACGGCCTATGGGGGTCGGAACGACTCCTCTTCCCCAACGTGACGCGGACCGGGTACCTCTACGCGTCGTACTTCTACCCGAAGATCTGGATGGAGGCTCTGGGCAAGGGCCAGGTGAAGTACTGCAAGGCTCACTCACTCCGGCACTACTACGGGTCGCGGTTGCTGTACGCCGGAGTCCCCGAGAACGACGTGGCCGACTGGATGGGCCACAGCAGCACGGACGTACTGAGGGAGTACTACCACTACATCTTCGAAGGGGCCGAGCAGCGCGGCCGGGCCGCCATCGCGACGATGTTGACGCCCGGCGCTGACGACCCCACAGAAGCGTCAGAGGTCGCCTGATCCGTGTACGACAGCAGCCCCCGGCATCATGCCGGGGGCTGCGTTGTTTGTGCAGGTCAGTGGCCGTTCTCAACCCGGCATCCACCCAGGATTCCCCCAGTATGACGCCCAAGAACGGTCCTGATCGGGCCGCAACGGTCAGAAGGTCAAAGATGCCCCATCAAGCCTTCGGAACACCCTCTGACCTGCAAAAACCCTGCTAAGGCAGGTTCCTCGCCATGACGATGCGCTGCACTTGATTCGTGCCTTCATAAATCTGCGTGATCTTCGCGTCGCGCATCATCCGCTCGACGGGGTAGTCACGGGTGTAGCCGTAGCCGCCGAGCAGCTGGACGGCGTCCGTCGTGACCTCCATCGCGACGTCCGATGCGAAGCACTTCGCGGCCGCGCCCTGGAAGGTGAGGTCCGCGTCGCCGCGCTCCGACTTGGCAGCGGCGGCGTACGTCAGCTGCCGCGCGGCCTCGATCTTCATCGCCATGTCCGCGAGCATGAACTGCACGCCCTGGAAGTCGCCGATCGGCTTCCCGAACTGCTTGCGCTCCTTGACGTACCCCTTGGCGTAGTCGAGCGCGCCCTGTGCGATGCCGAGCGCCTGGGCCGCGATCGTGATGCGGGTGTGGTCCAGGGTCTTCATCGCCGTGGCGAAGCCCGTGCCCTCCTCGCCGATCATGCGGTCGGCGGGGATGCGAACGTTGTCGAAGTAGACCTCGCGGGTCGGCGAACCCTTGATGCCGAGCTTGCGCTCGGGGGCGCCGAAGGAGACGCCCTCGTCCGACTTCTCGACGACGAAGGCGGAGATGCCCTTCGAGCGCTTGGTCGGGTCGGTCACGGCCATCACCGTGTAGTACTCGGAGACGCCCGCGTTCGTGATCCAGCGCTTCACGCCGTTGAGGACCCAGGAGTCCCCGTCACGGACGGCCTTCGTCTTCATGCCCGCCGCGTCGGAACCCGCGTCCGGCTCGGAGAGGGCGTACGAGAACATGCCCTCGCCCTTGGCGAGCGGCGTCATGTACTTCTTCTTCAGCTCCTCGGATCCGGAGAGGATCACGGGGAGCGAGCCCAGCTTGTTCACGGCCGGGATCAGGGAGGACGAGGCGCAGACGCGCGCCACCTCCTCGATCACGATGACCGTGGCGAGCGCGTCGGCGCCGGTGCCGCCGAAGCTCTCCGGTACGTGCACGGCGTGCAGGTCGGAGGCGACGAGGGCGTCGAGCGCCTCCTGCGGGAAGCGGGCCTCCTCGTCGACCGCCGCGGCGAACGGTGCGATCTTCGCCTCGGAGAGCGAACGGATCGCGTCGCGGAGCATGTCGTGCTCCTCGGACGGGCGGTACAGGTCGAAATCAGCCGATCCGGCCAAGGTTTCTCACGCTCCAAGGATGCTAATTACCGTTAAGTAACCCAAATTTTAGAGGGCGGCTCGCGTGAGGGATACGTGAGCTTGCCGACAGCGGGCGGCGAGCGGTCGGCAAGCAGTCGGCGATAGCGGAAACGTGCCCGCTCAAGTGCCCGACTATGCTCGGGCACCGCACTGACGGCCGTAGACCCCTGGAGCACCGCATGGCCCTCAAGATCACCGTGATCGGCACCGGCTACCTCGGTGCGACACATGCCGCGGCCATGGCCGAACTCGGTTTCGAGGTGCTCGGCCTCGACGTCGTGCCCGAGAAGATCGAGATGCTGCAGCGGGGCGAGGTCCCGATGTACGAGCCCGGTCTGGAAGAACTGCTGCGCAAGCACGTCGCCGGCATCGAGGGTTCGAGCGGGCGGCTGCGCTTCACCATGGACTTCGCGGAGGCCGCGGCCTTCGGTGACGTCCACTTCGTCTGCGTGAACACCCCGCAGAAGCACGGTGAGTACGCCTGCGACATGAGCTACGTCGACAGCGCCTTCGCGCAGCTCGCCCCGCATCTGACGCGCCCCGCGCTCGTCGTCGGCAAGTCGACCGTGCCGGTCGGCTCCGCGGACCGCCTCGCGCGCGAGCTGGCCGCGAACGCGCCGGTGGGCGCCGAGGCCGAGCTGGCCTGGAACCCGGAGTTCCTGCGGGAGGGCTTCGCGGTGAAGGACACCCTCCACCCGGACCGCATCGTCGTCGGCGTACGCAGCACGCACGCCGAGAAGCTGCTTCGCGAGGTGTACGCGGGTCCGATCGGCGAGGGCTCGCCCTTCGTCGTGACGGACTTCCCGACCTCCGAGCTCGTCAAGACCGCCGCCAACTCCTTCCTCGCCACGAAGATCTCGTTCATCAACGCGATGGCCGAGGTGTGCGAGGCGGCGGGCGGCGACGTCGTGAAGCTGGCCGAGGCGCTCGGGTACGACGACCGCATCGGCAAGAAGTTCCTGCGGGCCGGGATCGGCTTCGGCGGCGGCTGTCTGCCGAAGGACATCCGGGCGTTCATGGCGCGGGCCGGGGAGCTGGGCGCCGACCAGGCGCTGACCTTCCTGCGGGAGATCGACTCCATCAACATGCGCCGGCGCGGGCAGATGGTGGAGATGGCGCGCGAGGCGCTCGGCGGCGGGTCCTTCCTGGGCAAGCGGGTCGCGGTCCTCGGCGCGACGTTCAAGCCGGACTCCGACGACGTACGTGACTCGCCCGCGCTGAACGTCGCCGGGCAGATCCACCTCCAGGGCGGCCAGGTCACCGTGTACGACCCCAAGGGGATGGTGAACGCGGGTCGCCTCTTCCCGACGCTCGCGTACGCGGAGAGCGCCGTGGACGCCGTCAGGGGCGCGGACGCGGTCCTGCACCTCACGGAGTGGAGCGAGTTCCGCGAGCTCGACCCGGCGACCCTTGGCGAGGTCGCTTCGAACCGGCTCATCCTGGACGGCCGCAACGCGCTCGACCCGGAGGCCTGGCGCGCGGCGGGCTGGACGTACCGGGCGATGGGCAGGCCGTCGGCCTAGGCTCCGTTCGCGCCCTCCGCGCCCGGTACCGTCGGCCTAGGCTCCGTTCGCGCCCTTCCGTGCCCGGTAGGCCCGCATCTTCGCGCGGGCCCCGCACACGCCCATGTCGCACCACCGGCTGCGCACGGCGGGGCTGCGGTCGTAGAACGCCCAGTGACAGTCCGGGGCCTCGCACGCCTTGAGGCGTGACCAGGTGCCCGCCGTGACCGCCTCCGAGATGGCCAGGGCGACGCGGGAGACGAGAGCGTCCGGCTCCACGGGGGCCAGCGACGCCGACCCGTCCTCCGCGTCGACCCGTACCAACAGCGGTGCCCCCGCGAGGAGTTGGGAGAGTGCGGGCGCGGCGGCGTGCGGCCCGTGCCCCGCATGGGCGAGACACGCGACCCGCAGCGCCTCGCGCAGCTCCCGTGCCGCCCCCGTCTCCGCGCCGGGCGCGAGACCGAAGCGGGCGCGCCCCTCCGACGTGTCGAGCGAGTCCGCGCCCGACTCCAGGTCCAGGGTGTTCACCAGTTCCTGGATCAGCGCGAGACCCCCGGGGGCGGGTGCTCTGTCATTCATGCGTGCGGCCATTCATGCTTGCGACGTTACCGCCAATGGGGGAGTATGCAGTAACCGTTACCCCTGGCGACGAGCTACCGGTAACCCAGTGGGCCGGACCGATCCGAACTGATCCGAACCGAACGAACTGAACCGATCCGAACTGAACCGAACTGAACCGAACCGAGGAGAAATCCATGCCCCTCGCCAAAGTCGGCGCCGTCGTACTCGACTGTCCTGACCCCTTCGCGCTCGCCGACTTCTACGCCGCCCTCGTCGGCGGCACTCCCAAGGACGGGGGCGACGGCTGGGTGGACCTCGAAGGCAGCAGCGGCGCAACGCTCCAGTTCCAGGCCGTCCCGGGCTACGTGCCGCCGCAGTGGCCGGATCAGGCGCACCCCCAGCAGTTCCACCTGGACCTCACGGTCCCGCAGGGGGAGATGGACGCCGTCGAGAAGGAGGTGCTCGCGCTCGGCGCCACCGTGCTCGACGCGGAGGACCGCACCCGCAGCTTCCGCGTGTACGCCGACCCGGCAGGGCACCCGTTCTGCCTCTGCGGGAGCCCCGAGAGCTGAGACCCGGGAGCCCAGGAGCCCGAGCGCTGAAGCCTCAGCCCGTCGCCGCCCGCTGCTGCTGTCGCTGTCTCTCCCGCGCCGCCCGTCCCGCGAAGTCCGCCCCGCGCAGCGCGCGTTGGACGTTGCCCCACGTCAGGCGCGCGAGGTCGTCGTCCGGCCAGTCGCGCTCGATGAGCTCGGCGATGAGGTGCGGATAGCGTGATGTGTCGGCCAGGCCTTCGGGGTGCGCGGCCGAGGTGTCGTACGTCCCCGAGAGACCCACGCACTCCGGGCCCGCGAGGCGGCGTACGTGATCGAGGTGGTCCGCCACCTCACGTATCGAGGAACCCGTCTGCTCGGCCGCCAGCGGCACCAGGCACAGGCCCTTGGCGGCGCCGAGCGCGGTGAGCAGGTCGTCCGAGAGGTTGGCCGGGGCGTCCCGCAGCGCGCGGGCCCCCGAGCGGGTGAAGAGCACCGGCGCCCTGGAGACGGTGAGCACCCGGTGTGCCGTGGCCTCGGAAGCCCCGGACAGATCGGCGAGCACCCCGAGCCGGTTCAGCTCGCGCACGACCTCCTCGCCGAACGGGCTCAGCCCCTCAGGGCCCGCCCAGGACGTACCGGAGAGCGCCAGCGAGCACAGGCCGAGGGTGTGCAGGGCGCGCAGGGCGGCGAGCGAGTCGCCGATCGCCTCGGCGCGCGCCGGGCCGATGAGGGTGGCGATGCGGCCGCAGTGGCGCGCGTCGGCCACCTCGGACGCCGAGCGGGCCAGGCGCAGCCCTTCGGAGTGGTCGGCGACGACGCGCTTGACGAGGTCGAGCTGTTCGAGGGTCGCGCCGAGCACGCGGTCACCGGTGATGCCGTCCGGGACGTGCACGGACCAGAACTGCGCCCCCACGCCGCCCGCCCGCAGCCGCGGCACGTCGGCGTCCACCGCGCTGTCGCCCAGCTCCAGGTCGTACCAGGGCAGTTCGCGCAGCGTCCAGGGCAGTCCGCTGTAGCCGTCGGCGACGGGGTGGGCGGCGAGCAGCGCGCGGGCGCTGCGGAGGGGGTCCGGCGCGGGTACCGGCGAAGGTGCCGGCTCGGTTTCGTACACCGGTCCGGGCTCGGATATCGGCGGGGGCTCGGATATGGGCGGTCGCTCGGGAGGCCGCGCGGAGGGCCGGTCCAGGTCTCCGGCTTCGGCGGTGGTGTCGAGTTCGGCCTGTAGATCTGCCATGGCTGCTCCGGCGTCAGGGTGCGTCCGATCCACCGTGACACGCGGGAGCCGGGGCTTCGCGGCGGGCGAAGCGTTCGGGGTACGAGGCCGTGACCGCGGCACGCGAGAGGGCCCCGCCGATGCACCGGCGGGGCCCTCACGACGTAGGAGACGTACGAGACGTACGAGCGAAACGCTCAGCCGCCCGAGGCGTACGAGGAGCGAAACGCTCAGCCGCCCGAGACGGTCACCTTCTCGTCGTTGTTCAGCTCGGAGACCATCTGCTTGACCTTGGCCTTGTCCCACAGGAGGTTGCCGCCGGTCGAGCCCGCGAGCGGCATGTTCATGGACTTGCCGTCGCCGCCGGTGACGCCCTTCATCGCCCAGAACATGGACGCCACGTCGAACAGGCCCATGTCCTTGTCGACGACCAGCGTGTCCAGGCCCGCGCCCATCGTGGGGTAGAGCTTGAACGGGTTGAGGACCGTGCCCGGCGTCGCCGCCTGGTTGGCCAGGGCCGCGAGGAACTTCTGCTGGTTCTTCGTGCGGTCGAGGTCGCTGCCCGGCAGGGCGTAGCGCGTGCGGACGAAGGCCAGGGCCTGCTGGCCGTCGAGGGTCTGCTTGCCCGCCTCGAAGTCGGCGCCGGACTTCTCGTCCTTGAAGCCCTTGGGAATGTCGAGCTCCACGCCGCCGACCGCGTCCACGATCTTGGCGAAGCCGCCGAAGCCGATCTCGGCGTAGTGGTCGATCCGCAGGCCGGTGTTGTACTCGATGGTGCGGACGAGCAGCTCGGGGCCGTCCTCCGCGTACGCCGCGTTCAGCTTCGTCTGACGGCCCTGGTTCGGGTAGAGCTTGCCGGACTCGGCGCCCTTGAAGTTGGGGATCGTCACGTTCGAGTCGCGGGGCAGCGAGATCATCGTGTTCCCGCCGTCGTCCGCGACGTGCAGGATCATCATCGAGTCCGTGCGCTTGCCCTCGGCCGAGCCCGTGTGGAGCTTCTTCTTGTCCTCGGCGGTCATGCCCTCGCGGCTGTCGGAGCCGACGATGAGGTAGTTCGTGCCGTCGCCGCCGTCGGGGCGCTCGATGACCTTGGAGAGGTCGACCTCGCGCTTGAGCTTGGAGTCGGCCCAGAAGTACGTGGTCACGGAGACCACGACCAGCAGCACGACGAAGGTGATCGAGCCGATCTTGATGCGGCGCCGCCAGTTCGGCGCGGAGCGGGGCGCGCGGGTGCCGTACCCGTCGTCGCCGCCCTGACCGCCCTGTCCGCCGTTGCCCTGGCTGTTCGGGGCGCCGTAGACCTGGCCGGTGTTGTAACCGCTGTCGTAGCTGTCCTGGCGGGAGGCGCGGGGCTCGAACATCTCGTCGCGCGCGTCGCCGTACCGCTGGCCCTGCCCGTCGTCGTACGCGTGCTGCTGCGGCACACCGCCCCCCGGTTGCTGGCCCGGTCGGCCGGACGGGCCGCCGCGCTGGACATGCCGCATCCTGCGGGCGCCCTCAGGCTGCGTGCTCCCGCTGCCACGGCCATATCCTCGGCCGTTGCCCTGGTCGTCAGGCCAATCGCTCATGTGGACCAGTGTGCCGTCTCCGCGTACGTGCCTCACAGGGCAGGCGGGATTTCGGTTCAGGGCTGTTGCAGATCTGATGCAAAGCGGTCGGGCGTGGCCCGGACATACGTCAGACATAGGGTGGAGCCCATGACAGACCTGGCCCCTGGCGCGGAATCGGAGATTCCGGGCAAGCCGACCTCGGCATCCCGCACGACTCTCAGCCACATCATGACCCACGGCGACACCAACCTCCTCGGAACGGTGCACGGTGGCGTGATCATGAAACTGGTGGACGACGCGGCGGGGGCCGTCGCGGGGCGGCACTCGGGAGGGCCCGCCGTCACCGCGTCCATGGACGAGATGGCCTTCCTGGAGCCGGTGCGGGTCGGTGACCTCGTCCATGTGAAGGCGCAGGTGAACTGGACGGGGCGCAGCTCGATGGAGGTCGGCGTCCGGATACTCGCCGAGCGCTGGAACGAGTCGACGCCCGCCCAGCAGGTGGGCTCCGCGTACCTCGTCTTCGCCGCCGTCGACGCGGACGGCAAGCCGCGGGGCGTGCCGCCGGTGCTTCCGGAGACCGAGCGGGACCGGCGCCGGTATCAGGAGGCACAGATCCGGCGCACGCACCGGCTGGCGCGGCGCCGGGCCATCAAGGAGCTGCGGCAGGCGCGTGCCGCCGAGGGCCTCGACGACTGAGTGCACTGAGCGCATTCAGCGCATTCAGCGCACTGAGCGGCGGGCACGCCCGTTCTGCCGCAGCCGCGCGGCCGCAGTCGCCGCTACCGCTGGCACACCACCTGGTCCCCGGTCATGGCCCCGAACTCGCCCTGATAGGCGTCCTCCGCCCGCACCGCCCTGACCTGCTTGAAGTCCTGGCCCGCGAACACCTTCAGGGTCGCGCCCTGCCCGTTCACCGCCCGCATCATGCTGCCGGGCAGCGCGGTCGCCAGGGACTTCGCCGAGCGGTCCCAGCGCGGGTCGTACGCGACCACCGTGCGCTTGAGCGGTGCGCCCGTCAGATTGCCCGGGGCCCGCGTCGTCCGGAAGCCGGTGGACCGCAGCGCGCTGTCGACCCGCTTGCCCAGGCCCGGCGTGCCCGTGGCGTTCTCGACCTGCACCCGGATCTGCTGCGGCGAGACGTCGACGATGGCCTTCTTGGCGTGGTGCGCGGCGAGGGGACGGTCCGCGCGCAGGGCGTCGAAGAGCTTCGTGGACTTCTTCGGGTCCCACTTCAGCGTCGACCCGATGCCCGGCACCATCACCCCCTTGCTGAGCAGCGGCACCGTGGTGAACTCCGACGAACGCGGCGAGAACCCGCGCATCGCCCGCCCCAGGGAGAGCATCTCGTTCGTGCCGAAGCCGCTGTCGGCCCGGACCGAGCTGAGCAGCGTCCTGGTGACGTCGCGGAACTTGAGCGGGTTCAGGAGCACCCCGCTGCCGGTCGCCTTGGAGATCAGCGCCGCGAGGAACCGCTGCTGGCGGCGCATCCGCCCCAGGTCCGACGTGCCGTCGACGTGCCGTGTGCGGACGTACTGCAGCGCGGCTCCACCGTTCAGCGTGTGCGTGCCGACGGCCAGATCGAGTCCGGTGTACGAGTCCTTCAGCGGGCGGGCCGTGCAGATCTCGACGCCGCCGAGCACGTCCACGGTCTTCATGAAGCTGGTGAAGTCGACCTCCAGATAGTGGTCGATCTTGACCTTCGTCATGTTCTCGACGGTCCGCACGGTGAGGTTGGGGCCGCCCTCCGCGTACGCCGCGTTCATCTTGACCGGATGCGGCTTGTGCCTGTCGCCGGAGTTCTGGTCGACGTGCTCGGGCATCTCGGCGTAGCTGTCCCGGGGCAGGCTCACGACGCTTGCGCGGTCCCGGTCCTCCGAGATGTGCACGATCATGATCGTGTCCGTGCAGTGGCAGGGCGCTCCGCCGAGGCGGTACTTCTGCTTGTCCGCATCGGTGATCTTGTCCCGGCCGTCGGTGCCGACGAGCAGGACGTTCATGCCGTTGCCCCCCTTCGGCCGGTTCTTCATGTCCTTGAAGGCGTCCACCCGGTCGATCCCGGTGTCGAGACTGGAGATGACGCCGTGCCCGATCCCGGCCGCCGCGAGCACCGCCACGGAGAACCCCGTCGCCGCCCGCGTGACCCAGCGTGGCCGCCTGCGCTGCTTGACCGGCCTGCCCGTGGGCTGCTGCGTGGGCTGCCTCGCTCGCGGCGGGCGGGGGTCACGCGAGGGCGGGGTGGGGTAGCGGCGGGGCGGTGTGGGCACGTGAAGGGACACCTCCGCGGTGACGGACCTGGCCGGGACGGGTGGGGGGAGTGTCGATGGGCCGGGGAATGCGAGAACCGTAGGCCCATACGATCTGCGACCCCGGGCAGCAGGCCGGGCGGCGCGCGCCGGTGTCCCCCATTCGCGGTAACGTGGCGCCGATGAACGCGACCCCCGACGTGCAGCTTCCTGCCGTATCCGTGATCATGCCGGTGCTCAACGAGGAACGGCACCTGCGTGCTGCCGTCTCCGCGATCCTCGAGCAGGAGTACGACGGTGAGATGGAGGTCGTCGTCGCGCTCGGTCCCTCCACGGACCGCACGGACGAGATCGCCGCCGAGCTGGTCGCCGAGACCGCGGGACATCGCGCGAGGGTGCAGACCGTCCCGAACCCCACGGGGCGCACGCCCGCGGCCCTGAACGCCGCCATCAAGGCATCGAGTCACCCGATCGTGGTGCGCGTGGACGGCCACGGCATCCTGTCGCCCGGCTACATCGCGACGGCCGTACGCCTCCTTGAGGAGACCGGCGCGCAGAACGTCGGCGGCATCATGCACGCCGAGGGCGAGAACGACTGGGAGCACGCGGTCGCCGCCGCCATGACGTCGAAGATCGGCGTGGGCAACGCGGCCTTCCACACCGGCGGCGAGGCCCAGCGGGCGGAGACCGTGTATCTGGGTGTCTTCCGCCGCGCGGCCCTCGAACAGCAGGGCGGCTACAACGAAGAGTTCATCCGCGCCCAGGACTGGGAGCTGAACTTCCGCATCCGCGAGGCGGGCGGCCTCATCTGGTTCTCGCCCGAGCTGAAGGTGCAGTACCGCCCGCGGCCGAGCGTGAAGGCGCTCGCCAAGCAGTACAAGGACTACGGCCGCTGGCGGCACGTCGTCGCCCGCTACCACGAGGGCTCCATCAACCTGCGCTACCTCGCGCCGCCGACCGCCGTCTGCGCGATCGCGGCAGGGGTCGTGGTGGGCGCGCTCGTGACCCCCTGGGGCTTCGTCGTCCCCGCCGGGTACCTCGCGGCGATCGCGGCGGGCTCACTGCCCGCGGGCAAGGGGCTTCCGCTGAAGGCGCGGCTCCAGATCCCGGTGGCGCTCGCGACCATGCACATGTCGTGGGGCTGGGGCTTCCTGACCAGCCCGCGCTCGCTCGCCAAGAAGGTCATCGCCTCCCGGCGTCCGGCTGTTCTCAGCGAGGCCTGAGCACTCCCGGCGTCCGGCTGTTCTCAGCGAGGCCTGAGCACAGCCGGACGAGCGGGGATGCTCACTCCCAGGTGAAATTCGGGTCGACGTGCATGCACGCCTTCTTGTCCGAGCCGTTGAGCGCTTCGGCCGAGTCCGGCGTCTTGTCGTCCTGCTTCGACCTGGGAGGGGCGTTCCCCTCCCGCCAGTCGGCACCGACGACCAGGGTGACCCCGGAGACGTCCGTCGACTTCTTCACCGAACTCAGCTTCATGCCAAGGGACTTGGCGACCCTCTGAGCGTCGCCCTCCAGGTCGGCGCTCGGGAACTTGATGACGGTCTTCTCCTGCGCGAGAGCCGACGTCATGTCGGCCGTCGCCTTGGTGAAGCCCTTCCCCGCGAGGATCTGGGTGACCGCGCTCGCGCGCCCGCTGACCGGGGCCTCCACGTCCGTGCGGGTGCCGTTCTGCACCTGTACCGCGATCTCGCCGTCGTCGGCCGCCGGATCGTCCGAGGCCTTCTCCTTGGCGGGCTTCTTCTTGCCCTTGCCGTCCAGTGAGATGTCGTCGCGTACGAGGCGGAAGAGCTGCTCGGCGTCGCCCGGCTTGGGGATCACGCGCGCGCCCACGTACTCGAACGGCATGGTCGTCATCGTGGTCCGCTCCGGCGAGACCTTCTTGAGCTCGTTGCTCAGGTCGAAGAGCTTCTTGACGGTGCCGAGGCCGTCGTCGACCTTGAGCGCGCTGGTGGCCGTCTCGGCGAGCTTGCGCAGCTTGTTGGGGCTGCCCAGACCGGCGTTCTCGCGCAGCTCCCGCACGAGTGAGTTCATGTACATGTGCTGGGCCTTGGCCCGGCTGATGTCGGTGCCGCCGTCGAAGCCGTAGCGGGTGCGCAGCCACTGCAGGGCCTGCTTGCCCTTGACGTCGGTGGTGCCTTTTTCGAGCTTCAGGCCCGATCCGTGGCCCTGGCTGTCGCGCGAGTGGATGTTGGCGTCCACACAGACCGGTACGCCGCCGATGGCGTCGGCCATGTCGACCACACCCGAGAAGTCCACTTCCATGAAGTGGTTGATGTGGATGTTGGTGAGCTTCTCCCAGGTGGCGACCGTGCAGCCGGGGCCGCCGCGGCCCAGCGTCTGGTTCGTCATCGTCCGCTGCGTCGAGGCCGCGTAGACCTTGCCGTCGTCCGGGTCGGTGCACTTGGGAATGTCGAGCAGGGTGTCGCGCGGCATGCTGATGACCGACATGTTCGTGCGGTCGGCCGACAGGTGCAGGAGCATCTGCACATCGGCGAGCGGTGTGCCGCCGAAGGTCTCCTTGGCGCCGCCGAGCTTCTGGTTCTCCTTGGAGTCCCGCGCGTCCGAGCCGATCAGGAGGATGTTCAACGGGGTCTGGCCCGCCGCGTTCGGCGTGGGCTCGGGAGCCCGGTCCTCACCGAGGTTCAGATCGTCGGTCTTCAGATTGTTGTTCAAGTGCTGGTACCAGAGATATCCGGCGCCGGCCGTGCCGAGTATCAGCACCGAGAGAATCGTCGCCGACCAGCGGAGTATCCGGCGTCTTCTCGGACGTGGAGCCCGGCCGCCACCCCCATGGCGATGCCTCTGACCTGCGCCGTCCGTCGAGTGCCCCGCACCCTCGGGTGCCGGGCTCTCTTCCAAGCCAAGATCACTGGCGTGCGGAGCGCGTTCTCGCGCTCCCTCCCCACGCACGCTGCTCTTCCCCATCCCCTGCCCCTCCCCGCGCTACCGGCGCTCCCCGCGCCACCCCGAATTACGGCCATCCTGCGCCTTGTTAGACGCAGAATGGCCGCTTCAGGTCACTTGGCACACACAGTCTTGTCAGCTTCAACCTTCTGGATGTCCTCCGGCGCCTTCGACGGGGCGCTGATCGAAACCCCCGCGCCCTTGAAGTCGCCGCCGAGCGTCAGCTTGATGGCGGGGAGCCCCTGCGAGTTCTTCTCGCTCTTGCCGGGCTTCATCGCGGAGCCGGAGAGCCCCATGACGTCGGCGAGCCGCCGGGCCTCGTCGGCCTGGTCGGGGGCGTACTCCAGCGTCGTCTTCTTGAGGTCGGACGGCGCGTTGCCGAGCTGGCTTGCTTTGGACATGCCCTCAGTGTTCTGCAAGTACGTGAGAGTTGCCTGAGCGGCGCCGGTCTTGCCACTGCCGTTGTAGATGTTGACCCGCACGTCGGAGGCGGCGGACTTGCTGCCCTTGAGGCGCGCCGCGACCTCCGCCTTCTCCTTCTTCTCCTTCTTCTTCACCGCGGTCAGGGACTCGTCGGCGCGCATCATGGAGAACAGCGGGTCGGCCTTGGCCTCGTTCACGACGACGGTCGTGTGGACCTTCTCCGCCGGGTTGTCGACCACGGGCACGGTCGCGAAGGTCAGGTTCTTCATGTCGAGCTTGCCGAGCTCCATGCCCAGGTCGCGGAGTTTCATGATGTCCGCGATCTTGGAGTCGACCGAGAGCGCCTCGGTGCCCGCCTCGGCCAGCTTTATCATCTTCGTCGGGCTGGTCAGCGTGTCGTTCGACTTGAGCTTGCGCATCAGCGAGCTGAGGAACTGCTGTTGCAGCTCGATGCGGCTCAAGTCGCCGCCGGTGCCCACGGAGTGACGCGTGCGGACGAACGCCAGCGCCTCCTCGCCCTCGATGGTGTGCTTGCCCGCGGGCAGATCCAGGTGCGAGTCCGGGTCGTCGATGTCCTTGGCCAGACAGACGTCCACGCCGCCGACCGCGCTGGAGAGCGTCTTCACGGCGTTGAAGTCGGCCACCATGAAGTGGTCGGGGACTATCCCGGTGATCTCGGTGACCGTACGCATCGTGCAGCTGGGCGTGCGGTCGTTCTGTCCGAGACTCTCGTTGAAGCGGACGTTCTGAGAGCCGGAGATCGTCTTCTTGCTGCCGTCCTCCATCGTCGTCGGGCAGTCCGGAATGTCCGTGATCATGTCACGCGGAATGCTCAACGCGGTGGCGTTCGTACGGTCCTTGGAGACGTGCAGCAGGATCGTCGTGTCGGCGTGACCGACACTGCCCTTGTCGCCGTACTTCTCGTTGCCCGCGCCGCTGCGCTTGTCCGTGCCCATCACCAGGATGTTGATGGCGCGGTCCTTGCTGAAGCCGCCGGTGCTCGCGCCGTCGTCGGCGATCGAGTTGATGTTGTCGTTGAGGTGCTCGTAGTAGAGGTACGCGCTGACACCCCCGACGGCCAGGACGAGGGCGAGCGATCCTGCCGTCCACATCAGGATCTTCTTGCCCTTGGCCTTCTTGGGCTTCTGCTTGCGCCGTCCGGCCGCGGCCTCCGGCTGCGGAGCCCGGCGTCTGCGCTGCGGCGGCACATCGCGCTGTTCATCACGTTCATCACGGCGCCCGTCGCGTCGGCCTTCACGGCCGCGCGTTCCCTGGCGTGGTGAGGACCGCTGTGATGAGCGAGATGAGCGAGGTCCAGGCACTGCCGACTGCCCTCCGGAAGGGCTCAGTCGCAGTTCGTAATCGCCGGTGTCCGGGTTGAGTACCCACTGGTCTGCGGGGTCGATGTTCTCCGCCCGCCCACGGCCTTGCGCGTCCACGGTTGTCTGCGTCCTCCGTCGGGGCCACGCGGCGCCTTTCCCCCCTCAAGTAAGGCGCTCGGTCAGTCGTTCAACGGTGCGCGGCTTGAAGGGCCGGGCGCACCGGATCGCTCACACTATCCGGCCAGTTCAGCGCTGAACGACGTCGGTGACACATTCCACTCCCATACAACTGGGCAATCCGCCCTATTTCTTTGTGCGGGCGGTCTTGCGCTTGAGCATGGCTTTACTCGCAGGTCGTTCCGGCAGCCGTGTTGCCCCGGAAAGTGGGAGCGGGGCTCGGCGACGGAGAAGGGCCGTCCGGCTTCTCGTCGCTCCAGTCGGCACCGGAGTCGTCGTAACCGTCCGAGTCCTCGTGGTCCGCCGAGTCCTCATAGGTGTCGGCCCCGTCATGAGCGCCATCCGCCTGTTCCTGGCTGGGTGAGGTCTTGGGTTCTTCGCGGCTCACTTGGAGGGGTGCGTCTGTTCGGAGCCGGGTGAAGAGTTCGTCCGCCGCGGGCTCGACGAGTTCATCCCGATTGGCGTCGTAGACATAGGACCGCCGGGGCACGGTGAGGAACTGCACTTGTTCTGTGGGGATGTTGCGCATGCCGCGCACCAGTTCGTACAAACCACGCAAACTCGCCAGTGCCGGGTCGGTCGTCAGCGAAGAAGTCGCCGCGTCGAGAACCGGATAGAGCTTCGCCGGATTGAGCAGGACGTCATTGCTCTGCACCTTGTTGACGAGTGCCGCGAGGAACTGCTGCTGGCGGTCCATCCGGTCGGTGTCACTGCCGTTGCCGATGCTCTTGCGGGCCCGTACATAGCCGAGCGCCTGCTCGCCGCTGAGGGTCTGTCTGCCAGCGGCGATCTTCAGATGGGCGTCGGTGTCGTTGATGGGCCGCTTGAGACAGACCTGTACGCCGTCGACGGCGTCGACCATGTCCTTGAAGCCGGCGAAGTCCACCACCATGTGGTGATCGACGCGGATCTTCGTCATCTTCTCGACCGTACGAATGGTGCAGGCCGTCCCGCCGAACTCGTACGCCCAGTTGAACTGGGCGAACTGCGCCCGCGTCCGCGACCCGTCGCTCTTGCGGCAGCGGGGGAGGTCCACCATCACGTCCCGCGGGATCGACACCGCGGTCGCGCTCTTCCGGTCGGCCGCGAGGTGCAGCAGGATCGTGGTGTCCGAGCGCTGGGTCCCCGGATCGCGCCCGTACTTCTTGTTGCCCCGCCCGGCCCGGGTGTCGGAGCCGATGAGCAGGATGTTCTGCGCGCCGTGCACCAGCGCCGTCGGGCGTTCCTTGTCGTAGCGCGCCAGCTCCGCCGCGGCGTCGGTGTCCTTGGTGATGTTGCCGTCGAGCTTGTTGTAGACGGCCCACCCGGCGCCCCCGGCGACCAGCACGAGCCCGGCCGCTCCCATGGCCGTCCAGCGCAGCCAGCGCCGCCTGCGCCGGGCCACGCCCTCGCCCGTGGGGCTCGAGCCCGCGCCGGGTGCGTACGTGGCCGGCGGCTCAGGCGGCGCGCCGTCCGGATCCGAGTGCTCCGGTCCGGCGGGCGGGCCTGCGGTGTCGGACACGTGTACGTCCACCCCTCATAGCGACGTCGGTGCATGGTGCGTCTTACGACCATGGACCGACGGGACGCCGGGGGCCTGCGGGCCGGGGGCTCGGGTGAGCCGAACGGGGGACGGAGGGGGCCGGTTACTTCGCCGGGGCGGGGACGGTGGCGGTGACCCGCTCGTCCTCGACGCGCTTGGCGAGGCCGCCGTCGGCGAGCTGGTCGAGATGGCGGCAGAGCACCACGGAGCCGCCGGCTGCCAGCGGGGCGTACAGGCCGGAGCTCAGGCCCTCCCAGGTGTCGTACGACCGGCCCGAGAGCAGCCGGGAGCCGGGCGCGAGCCCCAGCGCGTCGGCGTCGGCACGGGCCCGCTCCACCAGCTGCGCCCCCGTCAGCTCGCCGCCCCCGGCGACGGCGAGGGCGGGCTCGTCCGGGTCGACAGGGGCGTACGGAGCGAAACGGTCGCCCTGGCTCGGCACCTCGACCGCGTAGTCGGCGAAGCCCTCGGGAGCCTGCGGGAAGCGCCCGCCCAGCGGCCGGAGCGCGAGCGCGACCCGCTCGCCGGAGCAGACCCGCGCCACGTCGAGCGTTTCAGGGCCGCTGACGACGAGGTCGGCACCGGCCGGGTCGCCGCCCACGTCCGCGACGACACCGACGGACGAACAGGCGAGCAGCCAGACCGCCGTCTGCCAGTGCGCGGGAAGCAGCAGCGCGAGCCGGTCGCCCGGCTCGGCGGCGAGATCTCCCTGGAGCAGGTTGGCGGTCTTGGCCACCCAATTGGCGAAGGTGGCCACGGACAATTCGACGCGCTCACCGGTGGCGTCGTCGTAGAAGGTGATCAGTGGGCGGCCCGGGTCCGCGGCGAGCGCGGATCGCAGCAGGTCGGCAGGGGTGCGGTCAGTGGCGTTCACGGGCGCAAGGGTACGCGCGTGCCCTGGTGACCCCGGGCGTGGCGGGGGAGCGCGGGCCACCGGTTCGGCGGACACGAACCGACGGTCCGTCAATTCCCCAATGGACAGATATGTCAAAAAGCGCGGACTATCAGACGTATGCGTGGATTTGTAGCTTCTTCGATCGGCGTCACGTGCGCGGCCGCCCTGGCGCTTCCCCTCACCCTGCCGTCGTCCGGCGCCCGCGCCGTGACCCCGGCCCCCCAGTCGCCGTCCCAACGATCCGCGGAATCGGTCCCGGGCAGCACCCAGTCCCTCCCGCTCACCTCACTCGGCTCCGACCGCTCCCAGGGCGGCGGCGCCTCCCGCGAACAGGGCCTGCTCCAGCGAGAGGTCAAGCCCTTCTCCCTCGTCGGCGTCATCTGGGACGACCCGGACGACGAACTGCACGGCAGCGTCCAGGTCCGCACCCGTGCGAGCGGCACCGGCACCTGGTCCGCCTGGCAGCCCGTGGAGACGCACAACCACGAGCACGCGGCTGACCCGGACGCCGAGGAGCGTGCTTCGGGCAAGACCCGCGGCTCCACGGCGCCCCTGTGGGTCGGCGACTCGGACGGCGTCGAGATCCGCGTCCGGGGAGAGGCGGCGGAGCAGCGAAGTGATCCGGCGCGGCAGCGGGGAGAGGCGGTGCGGCAGCGAGGCGAGACGGTGCGGCAGTCGGGCGAGACGGTGCGGCAGCGAGGCGCGACGGTGGAGCACCGCGCGGCGGCAGAGCCCTCCGCCGGGCAGGCTCTACCGGCGGGCCTGCGCCTCGAACTCGTCGACCCCGGCGCCGAGCCGCCCCCGCAGGGCATCCGGCCCAAGGGCGCAGCCGCCACGACCCTGACCGCCGAGACCGCGGCCGCCTCCGAAGCCAACGCCGGCCTCGCCCCGCTCGGCGCGGACGTCATCCCCGCGCTCAGCAAGAAGAAGACGGAGTCCGACCTCGTCGCGTCCCGCGGCGGACCGGAGGCCGCGGGGAAGGCAAGGCCCTACGTGGGCCCCCGGCCGCGCATCGTCACGCGCAAGGGCTGGGGCGCGAACGAGAAGCTCCGCGAGAAGAAGTTCGCGTACACGAAGACGGTGAAGGCGGCCTTCGTGCACCACAGCGCGTCCGGCAACAACTACAGCTGCTCGCAGGCGGGGTCCGTTCTGCGCAGCATCTACCGCTATCACGTCAAGAGCCTCGGCTGGCGTGACTTCGGCTACAACTTCGCCGTCGACAAGTGCGGAAACATCTACGAAGGACGTGCCGGAGGTGTGGCCAAGCCCGTCCTCGGGGCCCACACTCTCGGTTTCAACACCAACAGCACGGGCATCGCCGTCCTCGGCAGTTTCGGCTACTCCAACCCGCCCGCGGCCGTCGTGAAAGCGATCGCCCGGCTGACCGCCTGGAAGCTCGGCCTGTACGGCGCGAACCCGCGAGGATCGACATATCTGAAGTCCGGGGGTGGCAATCTGTACACGAAAGGCAAGAACGTCCGGCTCCATGTGATCTCCGGGCACCGTGACGGCTTCGCCACGGAATGCCCCGGTATTCGCCTGTACAAGAAGCTGGGCAAGGCCCGGTCCACCTCGGCCCGTTACCAGGGCCGCTGAGTCTGTGGCACACCGCACGACCTGCACAGCACGCTGCACGATCTGCAAAGCCATCTGCATACACTGGCCGGCCGTGACTCAAGTTCGGCCGGCCCCAGCAGGAAGCAGAGACGACAGGTGACAGAAGCGATCCTCCTGGTCGGCGGCAAGGGCACCCGGCTGCGTCCGCTCACGGTGCACACCCCCAAACCGATGGTTCCGGCGGCAGGCGTCCCGTTCCTCACCCACCAGCTGGCGCGGGCGCGCGCGGCAGGCGTGGAGCACATCGTCCTGGCGACCTCGTACCTCGCCGAGGTCTTCGAGCCGTACTTCGGTGACGGCTCGGCGCTCGGCCTCCACATCGAGTACGTCACGGAGACCGAGCCCCTCGGCACGGGCGGGGCGATCCGCAACGTGGCGTCGCGCCTGCGATCAGGGCCCGACGACCCGGTCCTGATCTTCAACGGCGACATCCTCACGGGCCTGGACATCCGGGCCCTGGTCACCACGCACGAGGAGTCGGGAGCGGACGTCTCCCTGCACCTCACGAAGGTCGACGACCCTCGCGCGTACGGCCTCGTGCCGACCGACGGGACGGGCAGGGTGCAGGCCTTCCTGGAGAAGCCGCAGACCCCCGAGGAGATCGTCACCGACCAGATCAACGCGGGCGCGTACGTGTTCCGGCGCTCGGTCATCGACACGATCCCGGCAGGGCGCCCGGTCTCCGTGGAGCGCGAGACGTTCCCCGACCTCCTCGCCTCCGGTGCGCACCTCCAGGGCATGGTCGACTCCACGTACTGGCTGGACCTGGGCACACCCCAGGCCTTCGTACGCGGCTCGGCGGACCTGGTCCTCGGCCGCGCCCCGTCCCCGGCGATCCCGGGCCGCTGCGGCGACCGCCTGATCCTGCCCTCGGCCACGGTCGCCCCGGACGCCAAGCTCACCGGCGGCACGGTCGTCGGCGAGGACGCGGTGGTCGGCGAGGGCGCACGGGTGGACGGCAGCACGGTCCTCGCGGGCGCGGTCGTCGAACCCAACGCGGTGATCACCGACTCACTGGTCGGCGCGGGCGCGAGGGTGGGCGCGCGTACGGTCCTCGCGGGCGCGGTGATCGGCGACGGCGCGGAGGTCGGCGCCGACAACGAACTGCGCGACGGCGTACGGGTGTGGTGCGGGGCGCGGGTCCCGGCGGGGGCGGTGCGGTTCTCGTCGGACCAGTAGAGCTCCGGGCTTCCGGCCCGTCCGGTGGTTGAGGACGGACTCGGCGGAGCCGGTGATGACGGTAGGGCGGGGTAGGGGACGAGGAAAGCCCCTACCCTCGTACAGATGTCATCCCGTTTCGCCCCCCGCTCCACCCCCACCCGCACCACAGTGCGCGGCGGCGAAACGGTCGTGCCCCAGGGCGTACCCCGCGAACAGACGACGGGCCGGACCCGCACCTGGACCCCGCCCTACCCCCTGAACATGGGCCTGACCCTGGGCCCCCTGCGAAGGGGCCCGGCGGACCCCACGTTCAGAGTGACCCCGGACGGCTCGGCATGGCGGGCCAGCCGCACCCCGCAGGGCCCCGGCACACTCAGGGTGGCCCTGCGCGGCGACACGGTGGAGGCAGAGTCCTGGGGCCCTGGAGCCGCCTGGCTCCTGGACCAAATCCCGCACCTCCTCGGTGAGTCGGACACCCCGGAGGACTTCACCCCCCGCCACCGCCTCCTCGCGGCGACGGCGCACCGCCGCCCAGGCCTCCGCCTGCTCCGCACGGGCCTGGTCCTGGAGTCCCTGATCCCGTCGATCCTGGAACAGAAGGTCACGACGGACGAGGCGTACCGCGCGTGGCGCCTCCTGGTCCGCAAGTACGGCGAACCGGCCCCGGGCCCGGTCCCCGCGCAGCTCCGCATGCACGTCATGCCGGACCCGAGGACCTGGACCCTGATCCCGTCCTGGGAGTGGCACAAGGCGGGAGTGGACGACAAACGCGCGTCGACGATCCTGCGGGCGGCGCGGGTGGCCGGACACATGGAGGAGGCGGCGGCGATGGAGCCGCTCAAGGCCCAGGCCCGCCTGGAACTGATCCCGGGCATCGGCCCGTGGACGTCGGCGGAGACGATCCAGCGGAGCAACGGCGCACCGGACGCGGTCACGGTGGGCGACCTCCACCTGCCGGGAATCGTCGGCTACGCCCTGTCGGGCAACCGCGAGGCGGACGACGAGGAGATGCTGCGCCTCCTCACCCCCTACGAGGGCCAACGCCACCGAGCGGCCCGCCTCATCCTCCTGAGCGGCCGCACCCCGTCCCGCAGAACTCCCAAGATGCCAAAGACGGACATAGCCAAGCTCTGAGCCCCGTCAGGAACGCGAGGAGCACCGCGAGCAACCAGCCCCGTAAGGGGCGCGGGGAACGGCGCGAGCAACCACACCAAACCCGCACCCGACGAAGCCGGGTAACCCCGTAAGGGGCGCGAGGAACGGCGCGCCAAGCCCCCACGCGCCCGCAGCCAAGCGCAGAGCCCCAGCTGAGCCCCCCCAAGCCCCCCCCAGCCCCCTCAACGCCCCCGGCGAGCTACCGCACCTGGACGAAGTCCTCCGCATCCCGCGCGGCCCGAGCGCCAGGCTCACCCGCCGCATGCCCCACAGCCACCGCCCCCATCGGATCCCACGACCCCGGAAGCCCGAGCACGTCCCGTACGACATCCCGGCAGAACATCGTCGACGAAACCCACGCGGAGCCCAGCCGCTCCCCGGCGAGCGCGACCAGGAAGTTCTGCACCCCGGCCCCCGCGGCGACCACGAACATCTCCCGCTCCGCCGCGTCCCGCCGCTCGTCCCCGTACGTATGGGAGCCGTCCATGACGAGACAAGGCACCACCAGGTAAGGGGCCTTGCGCAGCACGTCGCCCCGTCGCACCCGCTTGGCGACGGAATCGGCGGACTTCCCGTCCCGCTCCAGGTCCGCGACCCAAGCGTCCCGCATCGCGTCGAGCAGCCGCACCCGCGACTCCTCGGACTCAAGGAGGACGAACCGCCACGGCGTCGTGTGATGCGGTGCGGGCGCGGTCACCGCCGCCGCTACGGCCCGCCGCACGGCCCCGGGGTCCACCGGTTCGTCCGTGAACTCCCGGACGGTCCGCCGCTGTGTCACCGCCTCCCGCACGGCCTCGGACGTCCCGAGCCGGAACATGTCGTCCCGCGAGCTCCGCACCATGACCCGGGCCCCTTCATCGGACCCACCGGAGCCACCGGAGCCACCGGACTCCCCGTTCCCGCCGCTCCCGCTGACGACATGCGGCAGCCCACGCACCACCGCGACCGGCAGCCCCGCGGCCTTCCCCTTCACCAGATCCCCGGCGGCGGCCAGCTCGTCCGCGGTGGCGACGACCGTCGCGCTCAGCGGATTGCCGTACGCGTCCACCCCGCCCCGCAGATCATCGAGGACCCGCACGCCCGCGGCCCCGATGGCGACATCGGTGAGGCCGTTGCGCCAGGGCCGCCCGAAGGTGTCCGTGACCACGACCCCGACGTCCACGCCCAACGCGTCCCGCAGCCCGTCCCGCACCGCGCGCGCCGAGGCGTCGGCGTCCTCGGGCAGCAACAGCACGGTCCCGGACGGCGTGTTCGACGCGTCGACACCGGCGGCGGCCATCACCAGGCCCTGCCGGTTCTCGACGATGCGCAGCGTCCCGCGCCGCGCGACGACCCGCACCGTCTCCGCGTCGATGGCCGCCTCGCGGTCGCTCGCCTCGACGATCCGCCCCTCGGCCTTGCTGACGATCTTCGAGGTGACAAGGAGTACGTCACCGTCGGCGAGCCCCGGCTCGGCGGCGGCGATCAGCTTGGCGAGATCGTCCCCCTGCCGCACCTCGGGCAGCCCGGGAACGGCCCACACACGGAACGACGGCGAGGCCCCGGCACCGGCGATGCCAACGGCATCGGAGGAAGAGCTCACGCCCGCACCTCCTCCGCGAGGGCGAGCGCCGCACGCGCCATCTCGGCGGTTGCGTCGATGTCGCTCATCATCAGCGGAATCGCCCGGCACTGGATCCCCGCCGACTCGACCCGCTCCACGACCCCCGCGTCCACCGTGTCGACGAGCCACCCGTCGAGCAGCCCGCTCCCGTAGTGCTCGGCGACCGCGGCGGCGCTCGACTCCACGCCCACCGCGGCGAGCACCTTGTCGGCCATGCCCCGCACCGGAGCGTCCCCGACGATGGGGGAGAGCCCGACGACGGGCACGCCCGCGTCGGCGATGGCCTCGCGGATCCCCGGCACGGCGAGGATCGTCCCGACGCTCACCACGGGGTTGGACGGCGGGAAGATCACGATGTCCGCGTCGGCGATCGCCTCCAGGACGCCGGGCGCGGGCTTGGCCTGGTCCGCGCCGACCGGCACGACGGCGTGCGCGTCCACGGACGCCCGAAGCCGCACCCAGTACTCCTGGAAGTGCACGGCCTTCTGCTCGCCGTCGACCGTGACGGCGACATGCGTCTCGACGCGGTCGTCCGACATCGGGATGAGCCGCACACCGGGCTGCCACCGCTCGCAGAGCGCTTCCGTCACCGCGCTGAGCGGGAATCCGGCGCCCAGCATCTGCGTCCGCACGATGTGCGTGGCGAAGTCCCGGTCGCCGAGGCCGAACCACTCGGGCCCGACCCCGTACGCGGCGAGTTCTTCCTTGACCTTGAACGTCTCGTCCGTACGCCCCCAGCCCTGCTCCTCGTTGATGCCGCCGCCGAGCGTGTACATCACGGTGTCGAGGTCGGGGCAGACCTTGAGACCGAACAGGTGAATGTCGTCACCGGTGTTGCCGATGACGGTGATGTCCGCGTCAGGCGCGGCTTTCTTGAGCCCGCGGAGGAAACGGGCGCCGCCGATACCGCCGGCCAGGACCACAATGCGCATGGACCCAAGCATGTCAGGCACGTACGACAGCGCGTCAGGCGGTTACGACATCTCCGGCGGCCGGAGCGGTGGCCCGCACGCCGCACTGCGCCGCGTGCATCGGCATGTCGGTCAGGCCGGGGTAGTAGATGTGCAGGCTGACGGCCGGTTCGAGGGAGTCGTTGCCGACGTCGTGCACGTACCCGGGGGCGAACACGCGCTGGGCCCCGGCGCCGAGCGCGCGCTGCCCGCGCTCCGTACGCTCCGTCAGTTCACCCTCCAGGACCGTGAGTACGCCGGAGGAGGGACCGTGGTCGTGCGGGCCGCTGCCCTGCCCGGGCACCCAGGAGAGGAGCCAGACCTCGTATCCGGGCCCGGTGCGCAGGCGGTGGTACCAGCGGCTCGTCGCGTCGTACTCGACGAGGTGGGCCCACTGTGCGCGGTCGGCCGCGATGGTGCGTGCCAGGCCGACGAACTCGGCCACGGTGGCCGGGTGCTCGCGGGCGGGCTGGAGGAGGTGCGTGACTTCGAGGATGTCGCCGGCGATCTGGAGGTCGCTGTCGCTGTTCATGCTGCGGTGGTTCCTCAACGTGAGTGCTGGGGTGTCGCGAGGGAAGGTGGAGCGGGGAGGAGCTGAGCGGGGAGGTGCTGAGCGGGGAGGAGCTCGAACAAGCCGAAAAGGCTCGGCTTCGGGGGGCTCGGGCGACGAAGCGCCGGAGCGGGCTCAACAGCTGGAAGCGGTAGGGCTCAACAGCTGGAACAGGAACAGCGACAGCGCGCGTGGACAGCACCGAGGAGCCCGCTGGTGCGGGTCGTCGAGAGTGCCAAGTTTGCGAGCATGCCCACTAGGACATCGGCTCACACCTTCCCTGTCAACTCTATGTCCGTTATGTGGGATATGTTTCACCTCATCCGGTTGTTCTCTCAGGTGAAAGGTTTGTGCACCGGATGCACGGGACACCCAGGGGACACACCGGCACATCGCGCTTCCACCGGCTCGTAAACCCCGCTGTGATCCTGTGACCCGAATGTGATCCGCTTCGCTTCTGCGGGGTGATCGCAACGGGGCCGATCTCCGTGGCGTCCTTCCCTGGTGAGGGGGGTCGCGGGGTGCATGCGGGGTGCCCCGGGACAGGCCACTGGCAAGTGTCGGCGTTTATGCCGATTTGAACACTTTCCGCATTAGCTTGGTTCCGCAGGGTGAATAAGGGACCCAATAGCAGATCTCGGCTTGACTGGCGCGGATCGGCACACTTGTAATTTCACTCGTGTCGTTCAGCCGAAACCGGAAACGGCAAGCACCACGGGGACGACAGACAGACGAGGGGCGCACATGACCGAGCTGGTTCAGGAACTGCTGGTCGAGGACGCGGACGAGGAACTCGGCTGGCAGGAGCGCGCACTGTGCGCCCAGACCGATCCCGAGTCCTTCTTCCCCGAGAAGGGCGGCTCCACAAGAGAGGCCAAAAAGGTCTGCCTCGCCTGCGAGGTTCGCTCGGAATGCCTTGAGTACGCATTGGCGAACGACGAGCGGTTCGGCATCTGGGGTGGCCTTTCGGAGCGCGAACGCCGCCGCCTGAAGAAGGCCGCCGTCTGAACACGGGCCAGTTCCGCGCGAACACGAGCCTGTATCGCGCCAACAGGAGCGCGCGAACACGAGCCCGTCCCGGCCGAACAATCGGCACACACCCCTACGTAAGGAACAGCCCGCCGCCCGTGGGTCATCCACAGGCGGCGGGCTGTTGTGATGCCAGCCGTTAGTGTGGGGCCCCGTCCGAGACGCCCCGGCGCCCCCATGAAGCGCAGGCGTCCACCGCAGTCCATCGAACCGGGGCCCGTACCTCGATGTCCGTGCACAGCCATACGGCAGCCAGTCACCACGACGCTGCCGCCCCTGAGTTCCCGCGGCACGTCGTCACCGCCGTGATCGTCTCCCACGACGGCGCCCGCTGGCTGCCCGACGCCCTCGCCGGCCTGCTCGGCCAGGAGCGCCCGGTGCAGAACGCCGTGGCCGCGGACACCGGCAGCGCGGACGACTCCGCGCGCCTGCTCACCGAGGCCCTCGGCCCCGACCGCGTCCTGCACCTGGCCCGGCGCTCCGGCTTCGGCACCGCCGTCGACGAGGCGAACCGCACCGCCGGTGTGCTGACTCCGGAAGAGCTGCCCTATCTGAAGCGCCCCAGCGGCTGGGACCCGGTCAGCCGGACCTGGCGCGACGACAACTACGACCTCCCGGAACTGCCGCACGGCGAACCCGAGCAATGGCTCTGGCTGCTGCACGACGACAGCGCGCCCGACCCGGGCGCCCTGTCCGAACTGCTCCGCGTCGTGGAGAACGAACGCGAGATCGGCAAGGACGTCGCGATCGTCGGCCCCAAGCTGCGCGGCTGGTACGACCGCCGCCAACTCCTTGAAGTCGGCGTCTCCATCGCCAACAGCGGCCGCCGCTGGACCGGCATCGACCGCCGCGAACAGGACCAGGGCCAGCACGACCACGTACGGCCCGTCCTCTCGGTGTCCACCGCGGGCATGCTGATCCGGCGTGACGTCTTCGACGAGCTCGGCGGGTTCGACCGGCGCCTTCCGCTCATGCGGGACGACGTCGACCTGTGCTGGCGCGCCCAGAACGCGGGCCACCGCGTCCTCGTCGCCCCCGAAGCCGTCGTCCGGCACGCCGAGGCCTCATCGCGCGAGCGCCGCACCGTCGACTGCGTCGGCCGTACGTCGACGTCGCCGCACCGCGTGGACAAGGCGGGCGCGGTCTACACCCTGCTCGTCAACGCCCGCACGGCCGTGCTGCCCTGGGTGCTCTTCCGGCTCGTGGTGGGCACCCTGCTGCGTACCGTCGCGTATCTGGTCGGCAAGGTGCCGGGCCAGGCGGTCGACGAGGTCGCCGGTCTCCTGGGGACGCTCCTTCGACCCGGACGGATCACCGCCGCCCGCAAGAAGCGCGGCAAGTCGGCGCTCGAACCCGCCGAGATGCGGCCGCTCTTCCCGCCGCCCGGCGCCACCGTGCGCGCCACGGTCGAACAGGTCGCGGGCAATGTCGTCGGCCGCTCCGACCCCGAGGCCGTCACCGGCGCGGGTCGGCACGGAACCGTCGAATCCGGTCCCGGCGGGGACGACGCCGACTTCCTTCAGGTCGAGCAGTTCGCACGCCTGAAGCGCCTGGCCCGCAAGCCGGGTCCGATGCTCTTCGTGGTGCTGCTCTTCGCCTCGCTCATCGCCTGCCGTGAACTCCTCGGCGGCGGCGCCCTCGCGGGCGGCGCGCTGCTGCCCGCACCCGGCGACTCCTCCGCCCTCTGGGCGCGCTATCTGGACGCCTGGCACCCCGTGGGGACCGGCGGCACACAGTCGGCGCCGCCCTATCTCGCGCTCGTCGCGGGGCTCAGCACCCTGCTGCTGGGATCCACCGGGCTCGCGGTCACCGTGCTCCTCGTCGGCTCCGTGCCGCTCGCCGGGTTCGCCGCCTACTTCGCCTCGCGGCCACTGGTCGAGTCGCGCCTGCTGCGCGCCTGGGCCTCGGTCGTGTACGCCTTCCTGCCGGCCGCCACGGGCGCGCTCGCGGGCGGGCGCATCGGCACCGCCGTCCTCGCGATCCTGCTGCCGCTCATGGCGCGCGCGGGCATCGCGGCGAGCGGACTGACCTCTTCGGAGGGCAATCGCGGGAGCTGGCGCGCCTCGTGGGCGTTCGCCCTGCTCCTGACGCTCACCACCGCCTTCACGCCGGTCGTGTGGCCGATCGCCCTGGTGCTCGGCCTCGCGCTCCTCGTGGTGCGCAGGCGCGACATCACGGCGTACGGCCTCCGCTTCCTCGCCGCGCTCGGCACCCCGATCCTGGTCCTCGCGCCCTGGTCGCTCTCGCTGCTGCCCTTCGGCTTCTTCGGTGAGGCCGGTCTTGAGTTCGGCGCCGGCTCCGCGACCGGCCTCGACCTGCTCGGTGGCAGCCCCGGCGGTCCGGGGACCGTCGACGGACTGCTGCTCATCGGCATCGTGCTCGCCGCCCTTGCCGCGCTCCTTCGCACCGAGCGGCAGCTCGCCGTCCGCACCGCCTGGATCGCCGCGCTGGTCGCCTTGGTCTTCGCGGTGCTCTCGAACGACTCGGCGTGGGCGGGCCCCGCCACCCTCGCCTACGGCATCGCGCTCCTCGCCGCCGCCGCGCTCGGCGCCGACGGCGCACGCACGCGTGTCGCCGAGCAGAGCTTCGGCTGGCGCCAGCCGGTCGCCGTCCTCATCGCCTTCGCGGCCGCCGCGGGTCCGCTGCTCGTCGCCGCCGGGTGGATGATCCGCGGCGCCGACGGCCCCATGGAGCGGCGCGACCCGGTGCAGGTGCCCGCGTTCGTCGCCGAGGAGAGCGGCACGCAGGACCAGGCCCGCACGCTCGTCCTGGACAGCGACTCGCCCGCCCAGGTCGCGTACACGCTCGTCCGCGGCTCGGGCGCCCGGCTCGGTGACGCCGAACTCGCCGAGGCCGGCGGCTCCAACCAGCGCCTCGACAAGATCGTCGCCCGGCTCCTCGCGGGCTCCGGCGCCGACCAGGCCGACCAGCTCGGCGGCTTCGCCGTCCGCTACGTCCTCGTACGCGACGGCGCTCCCCGCCAGATGAGCCGCACCCTGGACTCCACCCCCGGCCTCACCCGGCTCAGCCAGGAGGACGGCAGCGCCCTGTGGCGCGTGGACCGGCAGGTCTCGCGCGCCGCGATCGTGCCCGGGTCCGGCGACCCCATGCCGGTCGCCGCGGGCCCCGTGGAGCTGCACACGAACATCCCGGCAGGTGACGAGGGCCGCACCCTGCGGCTCGCCGACGCGGCCGACGAGGGCTGGACGGCGACCCTGGACGGCCGCCCGCTGACCAGGACCACGCTGGACGGCTGGGCGCAGGGCTTCGAACTGCCCTCGTCGGGCGGCACCCTGGACGTCACCTACGACACCCCCGTGGGCCACACGGGATGGCTGTGGGCCCAGGGCGCGCTCGCCGTGGTCCTGGTGGTCATGGCCCTTCCCGGCCGCCGCCGCCAGGTGGACGACGACCTCCCCGACGAGCCCGTCATCCCGGCCCAGCCCGCCGAGGGCGAGGGACGCAGGGCCCGCAGGCTGCGCGCCGCACAGGCCGAGCAGGACGCCGCACAGGCCGCGCCGGGAGACGCCGGGCAGGACGACGCCGGTACGCCACCGCCTCCTCCGGAGGAGGAGGCCTTCGCGGCGGTTCCCCAGCAGCAGTCGTACGAGGAGTGGGAGGCCCCCGCCCACGCGGGCGCCGACTACGGCACGTACCAGGGCGAGCAGCAGTACCAGGAAGCGCAGTACCAGACGGGCGGCTACGACCAGGCTGACCAGTTGGCGTACCAGGACCCCTACCAGGGCGGCCAGTACGACCCGTACGCCTACGGAGGCGTACAGGGCGGCGGCGAGCAGTACGGCCAGCCGTACGACCCCGTGTACGGGCATCAGCAGCCCCCGGTGCCGCCCCAGCCCCCGCAGCCGCCGCACGGCACCGACAGTGAGCGCCCCGACGGGAGCCAGCAGTGAACCGCTCGACCCAGTCCCTGATCGCCGCGGTGGCCGCGCTCGCCGCCGTCACCGGATTCGCCGTCGCCAACGCGCCCGATGGCAGCGGCGACGACGGCGCGAAGGCGGCCGCGCGGCTGCCCGTCGAGCGCACGAGCCTGCTCTGCCCGGTGCCCAGTTCCTCCGACCTCGCCGAGACCTCGTACACGGCGTTCACCCCTAAAGGTGAGGAATCCGGCGAAGCGGGCAAGGCGGAACTACTGCCCGCGACGAAGGAGTTGACGGACGCGCCGAAGGGCGGCGGCAAGGACACGAAGAAGGCCGCCAAGCCCTTCCTGACCTCGAAGGCACCGGGCAAGCCCGTCACCGGCGAGGAGTCCGGGGGAAGTTCACCCGCGCTCCTGGGCACGGCCGACGGCAAGCTCGCCCCCGGCTGGACCGTCCAGCAGACCACCAAGTACTCCGTGGGCAGCGGCCGCGGCCTCCAGGGCGCCAACTGCACGGCGCCCGACACGGACTTCTGGTTCCCGGGCACGAGCAGCACCAAGGGCCGCAGCGACTACGTCCACCTGACCAACCCGGACGACTCGGCGGCCGTCGTCGACATCGAGCTGTACGGCAAGGACGGCGCCCTCAAGACCGAGGTGGGCGAGGCGATCCAGGTCCAGCCGCACTCCAGCGTGCCGGTCCTGCTCTCCACGCTCTCGCCCAAGGAGCAGACCAACCTCACGATGCACGTGACCGCGCGCAGCGGCCGGGTCGCGGCCGCCGTGCAGTCCTCGGACGACAAGCTCGGCGGCGACTGGCTGCCCGCGTCCGCGGACCCCGCGAGCCGCGTGGTCCTGCCCGGCATCCCCAAGGACGCCACCTCCGTACGCCTTGTGGCCTTCGCGCCCGGCGCCGACGACGCCGACCTGAAGGTCCAACTGGCCTCGCCGAACGGCTCGATCAGCCCGGCCGGACACGCGAACCTGCACGTCAAGTCCGGCATGACGAGCGCGGTCGACCTGGGCGACGTCACCAAGGGCGAGGCGGGTTCCCTGATCCTGACGCCCGCTGAGGACGCGGCACCGGTGGTGGCGGCCCTGCGCGTCACCCGGGGCAAGGGTGCCGACCAGGAGACGGCGTTCATCCCGGCCACGAAGTCGATCGGCACGCGCGCGACGGTGGCCGACAACCGGGCCAAGGGCTCCACGCTGTCCCTCGTCGCCCCCGGCAAGACCGGCAAGGTGAGGGTCACGGCCTCGGAGGGCAGCGAGGGCGGCACGTCGACGAGCAAGACGTACACGGTCAAGGGCGGCACGACCCTGGGGGTCAAGGCCCCCGTCCCCAGCGGCCTCAAGGGCACGTACGCACTCACGGTGGAACCGGTGTCGGGGGGCGATGTCCACGCCTCCCGCATGCTGGAGGACCCGGAGGACGGCATCCCCATGTTCACCATCCAGACCCTGCCGGACGACAGGGGGACGGTGTCGGTGCCGCAGGCGGAACAGGACCTGAAGGTGCTGCAGAAGTAGCCCGGTCGCCCGGTCAGTCGGTCGGTCGGCCGGTCAGTCGGTCCGCCGGGGGTGGGGGAGCGGTCAGTCCTCCCCGTACCGCGGGTCCACCGACTCGGGCGAGAGCCCGAGCAGCTCGGCCACCTGCTCGACCACCACTTCGTGGACGAGCGCGGCCCGCTCCTCGCGCCCCTTGGTCCGGATCTCCACGGGGCGCCGGTAGATGACCACCCGGGCGGGCCGCTCGTCGGCGGCCTCGACGATGCCGCCGAGCGGCACGACGTCATCGCTCCAGTCGTCGTCGCCCGAAGCCGGACCGGAACCCGCGCCCGGCCCCAGCGTCGGAACCTCGAGCACGAGGAAATCGATCTCGCTCAGCTGCGGCCACCGCCGTTCAAGGCGTTCCACGGAGTCCTGCACCAGATCGGTGAAGACCTCGGCGCGGCTGGCGGAGAGCGGCACCTGGGGCGGCGCGACGGGCCCGCGCATGCCCCTGCCGTGGCGGTCGCGGCGGCGGGGCCTCGGGTCGGTGGTGGGGGGGTCTACGGGGTCGTCCATCACTGACGAAGACTAGTCCTCGAGATCGCTGTTTCCGCACAGCTTCCGCCTGGCTTCCGTACTGCTTCTGTACGACGTCCGTACGGCGCGCGACATGTCGCGCGCTGACCGTTCCGGCCAGGATCGGGTCCGATTCCGTATCTCTCCGGGACCGTCGATCCCGCGATGAATGACGGGATTTGAGCCAACTACTGTCTGGATTCAACACCACTGGTCACTCCGGTCTCTTGCGTCACCGCAGGTCAGAGAGGCGTCACGCGAACGTGTGGTGGCGGGGGCCGCGGCACGACACGGTGGGGTGAGCTCGCGGGGAGTCGTCGCGGCCCACTCAAGAGTGCGGTACCGTCCAACATCGTGAGCCCTGTACGTCGCTGTTCGCGCACCGCTTGCGGCCGTCCCGCCGTCGCGACGCTGACGTACGTCTACGCCGACTCGACCGCGGTCCTCGGCCCCCTCGCCACCTACGCCGAACCCCACTGTTACGACCTGTGCGCCGAGCACTCCGAGCGCCTCACCGCGCCCCGCGGCTGGGAGGTCGTCCGCCTCGCGGACTCCGCCGGTCCGGCCCGCCCCAGCGGTGACGACCTCGAAGCGCTCGCCAACGCGGTGCGCGAGGCGGCCCGCCCGCAGGAGCGCGCGGCGGAAGCCGGCGGTGGCCCGCGCAGGGCGGACCCGATGGAGGTCGCGCGCCGCGGCCATCTGCGGGTCCTGCGCTCACCGGATTCCTGAGCGCCTTCTCCCCGGATGTGCCGGATTTCCCGGATCTCCCGGGTTTTCTGGTGACTCGGCCTCTGGATGACGCGGCGGCCGTCTCCGTAGACCCCTGTCGTTTACCGCTGAACAGGTTCTCTCGCGCAACCCATTGACGTGCCCACGCCGTCGACATGACCATTCCCCCACTCGTGAGAGATCACCTTCCGCATCACGGAAACCGGGGAGCCGCCCGTGTACGTGCAGCAGCTGGAGCCCGTGGCCGATTCGCTCGGCCTGTCCGCCCTCATCGCGACCCTGCCCCTCCTCACCGTCCTCGTCCTGCTCGGCGTCGTCCGTATGAAGGCCCACCACGCGGGCCTCATCGGCCTCGGCGTCGCCGCTCTGGTCGCATGGGTCGCGTACGGGATGCCACTCGGCCAGACCGCGTCCGGCGCCGCGCAAGGCGCCCTCTTCGGGCTCTTCCCCATCCTGTGGATCGTCGTCAACGCCCTGTGGGTCTACCGGATGACCGTCCGCACCCGGCACTTCGACATCCTGCGCCGCTCCTTCGGGCGGCTCTCGGACGATCCGCGCATCCAGGCACTCGTCGTCGCCTTCTGCTTCGGGGCGCTCCTGGAGGCGCTCGCGGGCTTCGGGGCGCCCGTCGCGATCTCCGCGGTGATGCTGGTGGCGCTCGGCTTCGACCCCGTGAAGGCCGCGGTCGTCGCCCTCGTGGCCAACACCGCACCCGTCGCCTTCGGCGCCATGGGCACCCCCGTGGTGACGCTCGCCCAGGTCACCGGGCTTCCGCTGGACACCGTCGCCACGGTGGTCGGCCGCCAGACGCCGCTGCTCGCCCTTGTCGTGCCACTGCTCCTGGTCGGCCTCGTGGACGGGCGGCGCGGCCTGCGCGAGACCTGGGTGCCCGCCCTCGCCTGCGGATTCGCCTTCGCCGCCGCACAGTTCGCCGCCTCCAACTACGTCTCCGCCCAGCTGGCCGACATCGGGGCGGCGTTGGCGGGCGCGGGCGCCCTTGTGGCGGTGCCGAGCGCCCGCAAACCCGCCGCGGAGCCCGTACGCGCCGCGGTCCTCACCGGCGTACGCAGCGAAGACCTGGACCAGGACGACCCGCGCCCCGAGATCCTGCGTGCCTACGCCCCGTACGCGCTCATCGTCGCCATCTTCTCCATCGCCCAGATCCCGCCCGTGAAAGACCTGTTGGCCAAGGCGACACAGACCTTCGACTGGCCCTTCCTGAACGTCGCCAACCCTGAGGGCGAACCGATCGCGGGCAACCTCTTCTCGCTGCCGCTCGTGGCGACGGGCGGGACGCTCGTGCTGTTCGCGGGCGTGGCCACGGCGGCCATCATCGGGGTGCACGCGCGCGTGGCGGTGCGGGAATGGCTGGCGACCGTGCACGAACTGCGGTTCGCGATCCTCACCGTGACCTCCGTGCTCGCGCTCGCGTACGTGATGAACCTGTCCGGACAGGCCGCCACCATCGGCCACTTCGTGGCGGCGGCGGGCGCGGGGCTCGCCTTCCTGTCGCCGGTGCTCGGCTGGTTCGGCGTCGCGGTCTCCGGCTCGGACACCTCGGCCAACGCGCTCTTCGGCGCGCTCCAGGTGACGGCGGCCCAGCAGTCCGGGCTCTCGCCCGAACTGCTCGCCGCCGCCAACAGTTCGGGCGGCGTGCTCGGCAAGATGATCTCCCCGCAGAATCTGACGATCGCGTGCGCGGCGGTCGGACTCGCGGGCAAGGAGGGCGATCTGCTGCGCAAGGTGCTGCCCTGGAGCCTCGGCCTGTTGCTGGTGATGTGTCTGATTGTGGTGGGGCAGAGCACGGTGGTACTCGGCTGGATGCTGCCGTGACGAGAGCACTGACGCCTGCCTGAGGCTTACCTGACGTCGACCTTGCGTCGTCCTTGCGTCGTCCTTGCACAGGCTTGGCGACGCTCACAGCTGCTTGTCAGTTGTTGCGGGTAGTTTGGGGTCACCGGCGAGCACTCGCCGGTCTCGCTGAACTCGCAGAACCTGCAGAGAGGGTTGGCCGTGACTGCTGATCTGTCCCAGATCGTGAAGGCGTACGACGTGCGCGGGGTGGTCCCGGACCAGTGGGACGAGTCGCTGGCGGAACTGTTCGGCGCGGCCTTCGCGAAGGTGACGGGCGCGGACGCGATCGTCACCGGGCACGACATGCGGCCTTCGTCGCCCGGCCTCTCCCGTGCCTTCGCACGCGGGGCCGCGGCGCTCGGCGTCGACGTCACGGAGATCGGCCTCTGCTCGACGGACCAGCTCTACTACGCGTCGGGTGCGCTGAACCTGCCGGGCGCGATGTTCACGGCTTCGCACAACCCCGCGCAGTACAACGGCATCAAGATGTGCCGCGCGGGCGCCGCCCCGGTCGGCCAGGACACCGGCCTCGCCGAGATCCGCGCCCTGGTGGAGGAGTGGTCACAGGCCGGCGCTCCGGAGCCCGCGGCCACGCCCGGCACGCTCACGGAGCGGGACACCCTCAAGGACTACTCGGCGCACCTGCGCGGCCTGGTGGACCTGACCTCCATCCGCCCCCTCAAGGTCGTCGTCGACGCGGGCAACGGCATGGGCGGGCACACCGTCCCGACGGTCTTCGACGGCCTGCCGCTCACGCTCGTACCGATGTACTTCGAGCTGGACGGCACGTTCCCGAACCACGAGGCCAACCCCCTCGACCCGAAGAACATCGTGGACCTGCAGGAGCGGGTCCGCGAGGAGGGCGCCGACCTCGGCATCGCCTTCGACGGCGACGCGGACCGCTGCTTCGTCGTCGACCAGGACGGCGGCCCGGTCTCCCCGTCGGCGATCACCGCCCTCGTCGCCTCGCGCGAGCTCGCGCGCAACGGCGGCAAGGGCACGGTCATCCACAACCTCATCACCTCGTGGTCGGTCCCCGAGGTCGTGCGGGAGAACGGCGGCACGCCGGTCCGCACCCGTGTGGGCCACTCGTTCATCAAGGAGGAGATGGCCAAGACGGGCGCCATCTTCGGCGGCGAGCACTCGGCGCACTACTACTTCCGCGACTTCTGGAACGCGGACACGGGCATGCTGGCCGCGCTCCACGTCCTCGCCGCGCTCGGCGGCCAGGACGGCCCGCTGTCGGCTCTCGTCGCGCAGTACGACCGCTATGCCGCGTCCGGCGAGATCAACTCCACGGTCGACGACCAGACGGCCCGTCTCGCGGCGATCAAGGCGAAGTACGAAGCCGAGGAGGGCGTCACCATCGACGACCTGGACGGCCTCACGGTGACGGCCACGGACTGGTGGTTCAACGTCCGAGCCTCCAACACGGAGCCGCTCCTCCGCCTGAACGTAGAGGCAAGGGACGAGCCCACCATGGCCAGGGCGAGGGACGAGGCACTGGCCATCATCAGGGGCTGAGCGAAGGGGCGTCGCGGCGGTGGGAGCGGGGGCGGCAGCGCGTCTGGTGCCCCGGCTGCCGCCGCGTCGGCGGGCAGCCGCTCTGACTTTCCGCTGCCGCTGCCGCCGCGCTGGCGGGCAGCGGTCCTGGCACCTTGCCCGCCGCCCGGTCTGCCCCGTTCACGGGCGGGCGTTCCGGCGCTCCTGCCCACCGGGTCTGCCCCGTTCGCGGGCAGGCGTTCCGGCGCACCCTCCCACCCTGGCCGACCCGTTCGCGGGCAGGCGTTCCGCAGGGCGAGTGGGGTCTCCCCTGCTCTAGCGAAGCCGAGAGCTTGGGGCAGGTGGGCGCAAACGCCCCCCACCGGCCCGTAGAGGGGGAAGGGTAGGCGCAACGCCTCCACCGGCCCGCAGAAGGGGAACGGCGGGCGCAAACGCCACCGGCCCGCAGAAGAAGAACAGCGCCGAGCCCCACCCAGGGGCTCTGGGGCGAAGCCCCGGCCGTACACGCCCAAGGCCCAGGGGCCAGCGTAGGCTGACCAGGCGACATTCCTTATCCGCCCCACTCGAAGGGACCCACCCCATGCCGCTCGAAGCCGGCCTCCTGGAGATCCTCGCCTGCCCGGCCTGCCACGCCCCCCTCAAGGAGGCGGAAGCGGAGCTGATCTGCACCGCGGACAGCAAGGAATGCGGCCTCGCCTACCCCGTCCGCGACGACATCCCCGTACTCCTCGTCGACGAGGCCCGCCGCCCCGCGTAAAGCCTCGCAGGGCCCTAGCAAGGCCTGCGCAAGGACCTCGCAAGGCCCCCGCGACGCCCCGCCCGCAAGGCGGACCGCAAGGCCGGCGAAAGGCCCGGCGCAACGACAAGATGAGCGACCGGCGGCGCCCCGCCCCGTCGCCAGGCGAATCGGAGGCCCGACCCCATGCTCGACGAATCGCTCCTCGACGCCCCCGAGGCCCTCGCCGTGGCCGACCGCCGAGGCCTCCTCCGCGGCGCCGCAGAGGCGGGCGCCCGCGTCCGTACGGCGGTCCGGCACGCCACGGAGGCCGGGCTCACGCAGCTCAAGCCGGACGGCCGCCCCCGCGCCATTCTGATCGTGGGCCCCGGCACCGCCGCCACCTGCGTCGCCGACCTGCTCGGCACCCTCGCGGGCACGGGCTGCCCCGTGATCCGCCTCGCCTCCACCGGCGTGGCCCCCGCCGCAGGTGCCCTGCGCTGGGCGCTCCCCGGCTGGGCGGGCCCCCTGGACCTGCTGCTCATCGCCACCCCGGACGGCACGGAACCAGGCCTCGAACTCCTCGCCGAGCAGGCCTACCGCCGCGGCTGCACGGTCGTCGCCGTCGCCCCCGCACGCTCCCCGCTGGCCGAGGGCGTCGAAGGCACGCACGGCCTCACGGTCGCGATGGCCGCTTCGCCGTACGGGGAGTACGAAGCCCCGCACGACGGAGAGCGCGCTTCAGGAACGTACGAGGCGCGCCGCGTGAGCGACGAGGCCGCCGCGTCCGCCCCCGCCACCCTGTGGGCCCTGCTCACCCCGCTCCTCATCCTCTTGGACCGCACCGGCCTGGTCACCGCACCGGTCGAGACCCTGGAGAAGATCGCCGACCGCCTCGACAACGTCGCCGAACGCTGCGGCCCCGTCATCGCGACGTACAGCAACCCCGCCAAGACACTCGCCGCCGAACTCGCCGGGGCCCTCCCGGTGATCTGGACAGAGGGACGGCTCGCGGGCCCCGTCGGCCGGCGTTTCGCCGCCACGCTCGCCGAGCTGGCCGGACACCCGGCGGTCGCGGGCGAGCTGCCCGAGTCGCTGCCCGCGCACGGCGCCCTGCTCGCGGGCAACCTCGCCCCGAGCGGCGACGGCGGCGACGCCGACGACTTCTTCCGCGACCGCGTCGAGGAATCCCAGCGACTGCGCGCCCGCGTCGTCCTGCTCCGCGACCGCCCGGTGGACGCGGGAGGCCTCAGCGCCGCCCCCGCGGCCCGCGAGCTCGCCCACGGCCACGACATCGCGCTCAGCGAGCTCGAGCCGGAGGACGGCGACGACCTGGAGACCCTCGCGGAACTGATCGCCGTCACGGATTTCGCCGCCGTTTACCTGGCGCTCGCCCCGTGGGACGGATCATGAGCGCAGCCCGTTCATGACTGCCCCGTGGGACGGGTCATGACCGCAGCCCGTTCATGACTGCCCCGTGGGGCGGATCATGACCGCAGCCCCCTCATGACCCCGGACCGACCGCACCGCGTACGTACGTAAGGGAGACCCCCTCCGTGGACCGCCTCACCAACACCATCCGCCCCTACGCCTGGGGTTCCACCACCGCCATCGCGGAGCTCCTCGGCGTCGAGCCGACCGGTGAACCGCAGGCCGAGATGTGGATGGGCGCCCACCCCGGCGCGCCCTCGCGCACCGAGCGCGGCCCGCTCGACAAGGTGATCGACGAGGACCCGGGGCACGAGCTCGGCAGGGCGGCGGTCGCCAAGTTCGGCCCGCGGCTGCCCTTCCTTCTCAAGATCCTCGCGGCGGGCGCGCCGCTCTCCCTCCAGGTGCACCCCAACCTGGAGCAGGCGAGGGAGGGTTACGCGGACGAGGAGCGCCGCGGCGTCCCGATTGACGCCCCGCACCGCAACTACAAGGACGCCAACCACAAGCCCGAACTGATCTGCGCGCTCACGGAGTTCGACGGCCTCTGCGGCTTCCGCGACCCCGTCGAGGCAGCGGACCTCCTTGCCGGACTCGGCGTCGACTCCGTGAAGCCGTACGTCGATCTCCTGCACGCCAAGCCCGAGGACGGCGCCCTGCGCGAGGTCCTGACGGCCGTTCTGACCGCGGACCCCGAGGAGATGGCCGCGACCGTCACCGAGGTCACCGAGGCCGCCGAGCGCCTGGGCGGCGCCTACGCCCCGTACGCGGGCATCGCGCGCCACTACCCCGGCGACCCGGGCGTCGTCGCGGCGATGCTCCTCAACCACGTCCGGCTCCAGCCCGGCGAGGCCCTGTTCCTCGGCGCCGGAGTGCCGCACGCCTACCTCGACGGCCTCGGCGTCGAGATCATGGCGAACTCGGACAACGTGCTGCGCTGCGGCCTGACCCCCAAGCACGTCGACGTACCCGAACTCCTGCGCATCGTCCGCTTCGAGCCGACCGACCCCGGTGTCCTGCGCCCGGAAGCGACGCCCGACGGCGAAGAGATCTACTCCACCCCGATCGACGAGTTCCGCCTCTCCCGCTTCGTCCTGCCCGACGGCGCGGCACCGCACGACCTCACGGCCGCCACCCCGCAGATCCTGCTCTGCGTCGCGGGCTCGGTCCACGTGGGCGACGCGGGGGAACTCGCGCCCGGACAGTCCGTGTTCGTACCCGCGGACGAAAAGACCGAAGTGTCCGGAGTCGGCACGGTCTTCCGCGCCACTGTGGTGGCCTGACTCACCACCAGCGCCGCGTGCTGCAACAATGACCCACCGCAAAGGGCGGGCAAAGCAGCGCTGCCGACGGTGGACGACGAACGTACGCGGGCGAGTGCGCCGCGAGTACGTAGGCGAAGGGACAACGGGCACACATGAGCGCGTCAGGCGGAACAAAGGCGATTGTCGCGGCACTCGCCGCGAACCTCGCGATCGCGGTGGCGAAGTTCGTCGCGTTCATCTTCAGTGGCTCGTCGTCGATGCTCGCCGAGAGCGTGCACTCGCTCGCGGACTCCGGCAACCAGGGGCTGCTGCTCCTCGGCGGCAAGAAGGCGCAGCGCGAGGCGACCCCGCAACACCCCTTCGGGTACGGCCGCGAGCGCTACATCTACGCCTTCCTGGTCTCCATCGTGCTCTTCTCGGTCGGCGGCATGTTCGCGATCTACGAGGGCTACGAGAAGATCAAGCACCCGCACGAGATCGAGCACTGGTACTGGCCGGTCGGCGTCCTGGTGTTCGCGATCATCGCCGAGGGCTTCTCCTTCCGTACGGCCATCAAGGAGTCGAACCAGACGCGCGGCAGCCTCTCCTGGACGCAGTTCGTCCGCCGCGCGAAGGCCCCCGAGCTGCCGGTCGTGCTCCTGGAGGACCTGGGCGCCCTCGTCGGTCTCGTCCTCGCCCTGGTCGGCGTAGGCCTGGCGATCGGCACGGGCGACGGCGTCTGGGACGGCATCGGCACGCTCTGCATCGGCATCCTGCTCATCCTCATCGCGATCGTCCTCGCCGCGGAGACCAAGTCCCTGCTCCTGGGCGAGGCCGCGGGCACGGACGAGGTCGAGAAGATCGAGAAGGCCCTGGTCGACGGCGACACGGTCACCCGCGTCATCCACATGCGCACGCTGCACCTCGGCCCCGAGGAGCTCCTCGTCGCCGCCAAGGTCGCCGTGCAGCACGACGACACGGCCTCCGAGGTGGCCGCCGCCATCAACGCCGCCGAAGAGCGCATCCGCGCGGCGGTCCCGATCGCCCGCGTGATCTACCTGGAGCCGGACATCTACAGCGAGAGCGCGGCTGTCGAGGGCACGAACCCGGCGAAGGCGCCGGGCGGCCACTGACCCTTCCAGGATGAGCCTGTACGTCGATGGGGCCCCGCACCTGCACGGTGCGGGGCCCCCTCGACGTAACTACTCGACCACCGGCTACTGAACCTCGCGCAGCACCTCGAGGATCGCCACCTCGTCGGGCGCCGCCTCAAGACGTTCACGGAACCCGGTGTCCATCAGCTTCCGCGAGAGCAGCGCGAGAATCCGCAGGTGCTCGTCGCCCGCTGCGGCCTCCGGCACGGAGATCATGAAGATCAGCTTGGCCTTCGTACCGTCGATGGCACCCCACTCGATGCCTTGTGCCGACCGCGCGAACCCGACGACCGGCGAGGTCACCGCATCGGTCTTGGCGTGCGGGATGGCGATCTCCTCGCCGAGTCCGGTCGTTCCCTGCTCCTCGCGGCGCAGGGCGGTCCGCACGAGCTCCTCGACGTCGTTCACCTTGCCGGTGGCGGCGAGGAGGTTGGCCATCTCGCGGATCGCGGAGTCCTTGTCGGCGGAGTCCAGCTGGACCTTCACGGTCTGCTCGGTGAGATACCCGGAGAGGACTTCGTCCTCGTTCCCGGTCCCGGTCCCGGCCTCGGGGGAGGGGGCCGCGGGTGCCGCCTTCTGAGGGGCCGCGGACGCGCCGGAGGCGACGGCTCCGGCGCCTGCTCCCACTCCTGCTCCTGCTCCGGCGCCTGCTCCCGCACCCTCTCCTGCTCCCACCCCTGCGAGCACCGGCTCGGGCCCGCCCGGCACATCGACGACCGGCGCCCCGCGCCGCTTCCGCTCGCTGAGGTCGACCAGGGTGACCGTGGTGAGGGCGGTGACGACGGCGCCGATGGCGACAGCGATGAAGAACATCGGTACGCCACCGACGGCACCCAGAACCGCCACGATCGGCCCGCCGTGCGGAACCGCGTCCTCGACGCCCGCCTGACCGGCGATCGCACCGGCGACGGCGCCACCGAGCATGTTCGCGGGAATGACCTGCGCGGGCCTGGCCGCGGCGAACGGAATCGCACCCTCCGAGATCCCGAAGAAGCCCATGAACAAGGCGGCGAGACCGGTCTCCCGTTCCTGCTCGTTGTAGAGCCGCTTGCGGATCAGCGTCGCGAGCCCCTGTCCCAGCGGCATGACCGGGATCGCGGCGGCGCACATGCCCATGACGGTCTGGTTGCCGGTGGCGATGAGTCCCGCGCCGAACAGGAACGCCGTCTTGTTGACGGGACCGCCCATGTCGAACGCGATCATGAGCCCGAGGATCGCGCCGAGCAGGATCGCGCTGGTCCCGGTCATGCCGCTGAGCCAGTCGGTCAGATGCTCGAAGATCCACGAGATCGGCTTACCGATGACGTAGATGAAGAAAAGACCGAGTGCCGTCGTCGCGACGATGGGGATCACGATGATCGGCATGATCGGCTGGGCGAACTTCGGGACCTTGACCTTCTTGATCCACAGCACCAGATAACCGGCGAGGAAGCCGGTCACGATGGCCCCGATGAAGCCCGCGCCCGCCTTGGAGTCGTACAGCTCACCGGTGTTGGCGATCCAGCCGCCGATCATGCCGGGCACGAGCGCGGGCCGGTCGCCGATCGCGTAGGCGATATAGCCGGAGAGGATCGGCACCATCAGCGTGAAGCCGATGACACCGATCTGGTTGACGTGCATCCAGAACGAGTCGTCGGGGATGACGAGCCCGCCCTTGGGGTCCGTGTGCCCGCCGAGCGACAGCGAGATCGCGATCAGCAGCCCGCCGACCACGACGAACGGAATCATGTACGAGACGCCGTTCATCAGCGCCTTGTACGCGAGGCTGCGCTCCTTGCCGCCCCCGCCACCGCCACCGCCGGAGACCGGCCCGGCGGAACCGCCGCCACCTCCTGCGCCGTGCACCGGCGCGCTCCGCACCTGCTCGATGAGCCGCTCCGGGTGGCTGATGCCCTCGGACACCCCGACGGACAGCACGCGCTTGCCCACGAAACGGCTGCGGTCGACGTCCTTGTCGGCGGCGATGATGATGCCGTCAGCATCCCTGACATCGTTGTCAGTCAGTACGTTCTCGGCGCCGATGGAGCCTTGCGTCTCCACCTTCATGTCGATGCCGAGGCTCTCCGCGGCCTGCGAGAGCTTCTCCGCCGCCATGTACGTGTGGGCGATACCGGTCGGACAGGCGGTCACCGCGAGCAGCTTCAGCTTCTTCTGCTCGCCGCTGCTCCCGCCTATGGGGGGATCGGCCGGATGGGTCACGTGGATCTCCTAACGCCTTCGTCAAACAAGATCGCGCAAATGTTCCCGATCTCAAGGCATCCTGCAACACCCGCGGACAGGTTCAAAAGCGCAAAGGTCCCTAATGGGGAGGTCTGTAGCCCTGTCCACAGTCCGCTCCGTGGCTGCCTCGCCCGCCACGCCGCCCGCCACCGCGCCCGGGGAGGCGGGCTGGGGCTCGCTGGGCCAATCGGTGTAGCTTTGTGACCGAGCCAGACGTCGCTGCTGATGGCGGTCGGGCGGTGCCTGCACGGACCGGCCGAGGGAGAGAGGGCCTCCGACGGACTGCGCTGCTGCGCACCGGTGCTCTTCTGTGCCGTTGTCGCAGGTCAGCCATGTCCACCCACCCTCGATCAACCCCCACGAGGAGCAGCTCGCCAATGACGACACTCACCAACGGCCAGGACTTCAAGGTCGCCGATCTCTCGCTGGCCGCGTTCGGCCGCAAGGAGATCACTCTCGCCGAGCACGAGATGCCCGGTCTGATGTCGATCCGTAAGGAGTTCGCGGCCACGAAGCCGCTGGCCGGCGCCCGCATCATGGGCTCGCTGCATATGACGGTGCAGACCGCCGTGCTCATCGAGACGCTGGTCGCGCTGGGCGCCGAGGTCCGCTGGGTCTCCTGCAACATCTTCTCGACCCAGGACCACGCGGCCGCGGCCATCGCGGTGGGCCCGGACGGCACTCCGGACAACCCGCAGGGCATTCCGGTCTTCGCCTGGAAGGGCGAGAGCCTGGAGGAGTACTGGTGGTGCACGGAGCAGGCGCTGACCTGGCCGAACACGCCCACTGGCGGTCCGAACATGATCCTGGACGACGGTGGCGACGCCACCATGCTGGTCCACAAGGGTGTCGAGTACGAGAAGGCGGGCAAGGTTCCTTCCGAGGACACCGCCGAGTCCGACGAGCACCGTGTCGTCCTGCAGGTCCTCAACCGCACCATCACCGAGGGCTCGCAGAAGTGGACCCAGCTCGCCTCGGAGATCCGCGGCGTGACGGAGGAGACCACGACGGGTGTCCACCGCCTGTACGAGATGCACCGCGACGGCACCCTCCTCTTCCCGGCGATCAATGTGAACGACGCCGTGACGAAGTCGAAGTTCGACAACAAGTACGGCTGCCGGCACTCCCTGATCGACGGCATCAACCGCGCCACGGACGTCCTGATCGGCGGCAAGACCGCTCTGGTCTGTGGTTACGGCGATGTGGGCAAGGGCTGTGCGGAGTCGCTGCGCGGCCAGGGCGCCCGGGTGATCGTCACCGAGGTCGACCCGATCTGCGCGCTGCAGGCGGCGATGGACGGCTACCAGGTCGCCACGCTGGACGAGGTGGTCGACAAGGTCGACATCTTCGTCACGACGACCGGCAACAAGGACATCATCATGGCCTCGGACATGGCCAGGATGAAGCACCAGGCGATCGTCGGGAACATCGGCCACTTCGACAACGAGATCGACATGGCCGGTCTGGCGAAGATCCCGGGCATCGTCAAGGACGAGGTCAAGCCGCAGGTCCACACCTGGACGTTCCCCGACGGCAAGGTCCTCATCGTGCTCTCCGAGGGCCGTCTGCTGAACCTGGGCAACGCGACGGGTCACCCGTCCTTCGTGATGTCCAACTCCTTCGCGGACCAGACCCTGGCCCAGATCGAGCTGTTCACCAAGCAGGAGGAGTACCCGACCGACGTCTACGTGCTGCCCAAGCACCTGGACGAGAAGGTCGCCCGCCTCCACCTGGACGCGCTCGGCGTCAAGCTCACCACGCTCCGTCCCGAGCAGGCCTCGTACATCGGCGTCGAGGTGGAGGGCCCGTACAAGCCGGACCACTACCGCTACTGACCGAGCCGCCACATGGGGCTCGCCGCCCCGGCACTCGCTCATCGCATCCCGCAGGCCCTCGCCCACCAGGGCGGGGGCCTGCGCCCGTGAGGACGGGCGCGGCGGAAGAAGCGGGGAGGGATGGGGCGAGGCCAGACGGGGCCAGCTGTGATCAACGCACGGTGCACGGTCAACGCCCCCGAGAGGCAGCCGATCCCACGGCCCCCCACACCGGACGGCCGTCCGCCCCCGGCCGCCAGCTCCATCTGAACCCCCTGGCCCACGACCCACACCGCCACCCCCGACAAGGACCGAGCCCCCATGCCCCGCGGCCACTATTCGCTCCACGACCCGCATGACCACACCCCCCTCGGTGAGGAACACTTCCACTGCGCCCCCGGCCCCTCCGGCTGGCGCTACGTATCCCAGCGGAACGCCCCCTCAGGCGAGCCCGCCGGCTCCATCGACCTCGCCCTCGACGAGCTGGGCCGCCCCATCCGCCTCGAACTCCACGCGGGGGACTGGCAGATCCGCGCCGCTGCGATCGACGGCGTCACCTGGGTCCGCACCGACCCCACCGGCACCCACGCCACGGAGGACAACGCCCCCGCCCACGCCTTCACCGGCACATCCCCCGCATTCCTCATCGCGACCACACGCCTGCTGCGCCTCACCCCCGCTTCCTCCGCGACCCGCGTCCGCCTCGTCGCCTTCACCGACCCGGTCCTCGCGCCCCGCACCCTCGACCAGTCCTGGGCCCTGCTGAAAAGCGAAGCACACACCACTGACAACGGCCCGCTCATCGTGGACGAATACCAGGTCACAGCCCTGGACACCGGCGAGCAGCACGCCATCCACATCACCGGCGACGTCGTCCTCTCGGCCCCCGGCATCGAGCTCGAGAACCTCGAATCCCCACCTTCGACGTTCCCCTGACCCCAGCCCCCGCCCGCCCCCTACGCGGGCGGCACGAATCCAGTGCCAGTGCCAGTGCCGGGAGACGGGACGTCACGAGGCTCCTGCGCGACCGCAGGTCCATCCGGAGCCGGACGGGCAGCGTAGGCAGGAAGAGCGCCAGACCCCGGCGGCACCGAGTACCGCGAACCAGCGAACCCCCCACTCTCACCGCCGACCCCACTCCTACTCCCACTCTCACCGAACGCCCGTCGAGCATCCCGCGCCTGCCGCTCCTGCACGACCGCCGCCAGGTACGCCGCCGGAGGCACACCCTGCGGAGCAGGCGCCCCCGTACGCTCCACGAGATCCCCGGCGAGCCGTTCGGCCATCGCCCAGCCGACCTGCGGATCCAGCTGCCCCATCCGCGTCAGGTACTGCCGGATCGCCAGCCACAGGGCATCCGGCACCCCGGACAGATCGAGCTCGGAGAACCGCCCCGCAAGCCAGGGCGGCGGCGGAGGAACGAAAGCCGTCTGTCCGACGGGCACCCGCTCCCGCACGACAAGCGTCCCCGCGAACACATCCCCAAGGCGCCGACCCCGCGCCGACACCAGCGAGGCGATGCAGGCGACGACCCCGAACGTCAGCAGAATCTCGACGACCCCCACCGCACCCCGCACCAACGCGTGCCGAAAACGAATCGGCCCCCCGTCGTCCCGCACCACCCGCAGCCCGCACGCCATCTTGCCGAGCGACCGCCCATGGCTGAGCGTCTCCACCGCGATCGGTCCACCGACCAGGATCAGTACGAAGCTGGCGACGGCGACCGCCGCGGCCGCCGCGTCGTCCAAGGAGGACGTGGAGGCCACGATCCCCAGGGTCACCCCCAGGTAGACCGCCCAGGCCGCCGCCAAGTCGATCAGTACGGCGAGCCCCCGGCTCGGCAGTTTCGCCGGGCGCAGGTCGAGCGCCACCGCCTCGCCCGTCACAAGCTCACTCACGCCAGCCGCCCTTCCCTGCCCTGCCGTCGGAACGGCCAGTCTGCCAAGCTGAGGCAGCATCGCGCCGCAGTACGAGGAGCAGCCACCTGATGGACCTCGACGTATTCGTGTCCGCCCACCGAACCGAGTGGGACCGACTCGACGCTCTGCTGCGCCGCCAGCGCCGCCTCAATGGAGCCGAGACCGACGAACTCGTCGCCCTCTACCAACGCACGGCCACCCACCTCTCGCTGATCCAGTCCAGCGCCCCGGACCCGCAACTCACCGGCCGCCTCACGCGCCTCGTGGCACGCGCGCGTAGTGCGGTGACAGGCACCCGCCGCGCTTCCTGGCGCGACGCCACGCACTTCCTGACCCACGGCTTCCCGGCAGCGGTCTACCGCTCCCGCCGCTGGTGGGTCCCCACCGCCCTGCTCTCGACGGTCCTCGCGGCGATCATCGGCTGGTGGATCGCCACGCACCCCGAGGTCCAGTCCTCCATCGCGGCCCCCGGTGAACTGCGCGAGCTCACCCGCCCCGGCGGCGAGTACGAGACGTACTACTCCAGCCACCCAGCGGCTTCGTTCGCCGCCCAGGTATGGACGAACAACGCCCAAGCAGCGGCGATGTGCCTGGTCCTGGGCGCCTTCCTCTGCTTCCCCGTCATCTGGATCCTCTTCCAGAACATGCTGAACCTGGGCGTGGGCATCGGCCTGATGTCCTCGGCCGACCGCCTCGACACCTTCCTCGGCCTTGTCCTCCCGCACGGCCTTCTGGAACTGACCGCGGTCTTCGTAGCCGCGGGCACAGGCCTGCGGCTCGGCTGGACCCTCATCGATCCGGGCCCGCGCTCACGCCGAACAGCCCTCGCCGAAGAGGGCAGAGCCGCCCTCGGCATGGCAGTCGGCCTGGCCCTGGTCCTGTTCGTCTCCGGCGCCATCGAAGGCTTCGTCACCCCTTCGGGCCTGCCGACCTGGGCCCGCATCAGCATCGGGATCGCCGCCGAACTGGCCTTCCTCGCATACGTCTTCGTCCTGGGCGGCAGAGCCGCACGAGCCGGCGCCACGGGCGACCTCGACCCCACAGAGCGCAGCGCGACGGTCCCCACCGCGGCGTGATGTGCATCGGACCCTGCTGGCCTGCTAGTCTCCTCGACGCCCCAAGAAAACCGTTGACACGGAAGGACCGGGGAGGTAGATTCGAACAGTTGCCTAGAACTGGACAAGTCCGGTGGCGACAGTTAATATTTGCCTGCTTCTTGAATCTCATAAGCCAAGAAGCCGCACCCGATAAATCAGAAACACCAAGCCGGTAAGACCGGCCGAAAACTTCTGATAAAGTCGGACTCGCCGGAAAGGGAAACGCGAAAGCCGAAAGGCCGGAGCGGAAACCTGAAAGGCGCCGAGGAAAATCGGACACGAAAGAGTCTGATAGAGTCGGAAACGCAAGAACAGCAAGAACAAAATGAAACACCGAAGGGAAGCGCCCGGAGGAAA
>NZ_JBVIHP010000020.1:0-197745 GCF_055570235.1 Streptomyces sp. NPDC031274
GTAGGGCGAAGGAGGCTGTCCATCTTTTTTTTCTCGGTTCAGCTACCCCTCCCCCCCCCCCCCCCCCCCCCCCCCCCCCCCGCGACCGCGACCGCGACCGCAGCACCGGTGGGCGGTGGGTTCGCCCCGACCATCAGGGGATCCCGACCATCAGGGGGCGTCGGGCGGCCTTCCGGGGGTGCGGTCATCACCCTCGTGCTTCAAGCCGACTTGAGGTCAAGCCTTGTGGGGGCCAGTGCGAGCGTCACCGCCTCCAGGGCGCTGTTGAAGGAGACCTCGGAGAGCAGGCCGGGGGCCGCCACCTGGTCGCCTGCGAGGTAGACGCCGTCGCCGCGGTCGATCGCCGGGCGGTCGCGCCAGGTGGTGCCGGGCAGGTCCACCGCGCCGGTGCGGCCGTTGGACACGGAGTCGCGGCGCCAGAGAAGGCGGTCGCGCCAGCCGGGGAAGCCGAGGTCGAGCAGGTGGTCGGCGCGGGCCGCTCCGTCCGCCTTGGACTCCTGTGGGGAGAGCGGGATCTGACCCTGGACGAGGTCCTGTCCGGCGGGGGCGAGGGTGCGGTCCTGGGTGGTGAACCGTTCGATCCAGCCGGTCCTGTCCAGGTCGGAGATCGCGAAGGGGTCGCCCTTGCGGGAGGTGAGGGCCACGTCGACGAGGGCGGTGCGGGCGCTGTCCCAGTGCAGGGTCTCGTCCTGGAGGAGGCCGCGGGCCGCGGGGAGTGAGGTGGCCACGACCACAGGGTTCTGGGCGGAGAGCGAGGCGATGCTGTCGACGCGGGACAGCGTTTCCACGCGTACGCCCAGGTTCCAGGCGAGCGACGCCATCCGGTCGATGACCGAGCCCCAGCCGCCGCGCGGGTAGTGCGCCTCCGGGGGCAGCTTCGTGGCGCGGCGCAGGCGCTCCTGCACGAACCTGGCGGAGAGGGAGCCGGGGTCGTGGTGGAACGTCGCCACGGCGATGTAGTGCGCGGCGGCGCGCGCTCCTTCCTCGCCCACCTCACCGGTCGCCCAGGTCGTGAAGTCAGCGTCCACGGGCGCCTCTTCGGGCTTGCGGCGCAGGAGCTTCAGCATCGCGAGGGGTGGGGTACGGCGGAACCGTCCCTGGTGGTGGAGGCGCAGGCGGGTGCCTTCGAGGGGCGGGACGGGGGCGAGGGGGCCGATCAGGTCGCGCTGCTTGAGCCAGATCCAGTGGGGGCCGCCGTTGTAGAGGGCGTGGGGGCCTTCGTTCGTGCGGTATGTGCCTTCGGCGGTGCGGGCTCGGCCGCCGAGGGTGTGGTGGGCCTCGTGGACTGTCACCCGGGCGCCGGATTCCGCGGCGGTGATGGCAGCGGTGAGACCGGCGAAGCCGCCGCCGATGACGGTGAGCTGGGTGGGGGAGCTGGACATGGGGTGGGCTCCTGGCGTGGGCGTGGGCGTGGGCGTGGTTCTGGTCTTGGTCGGGTGCGGGTGGCTGCTTTCTCTCGGTACGACGGATGGGGGTGCCCGGGATGTGACATCGGGGGGCGGTGGCGTTGTCAGTGGGTGGGTGCACGATGGGTGCATGGGACAGAGGGAGCGGCAGAGAGATGCGGCGGGAGTGAAGAAGGCCCGGCGGCCCGAGGTGCGGTTGCCGCAGCTGCGGGCGTTCGGGGAGCTGGGGCTCGGCGGGGGTGAGCTGGAGCCCGACGGGGATTACGACGGGGTCGAGTTCCGGGGCCTCGATCTCGCGGGGCAGGACGGCGGGGGAGCGCTGTTCCTGGACTGTGCGGTGACGGGCTGCGGGGTGACGGAGGCGCGGCTCAGCAGGGCGCGGTTCGTGGACTCCGTGCTGACGGAGCTGCGGGGGGTCGGCACGGAGCTTGCGGAGGCGTCGCTGCGGGACGTGGAGGTGGTGGACGCGCGGCTGGGGGGCGTTCAGCTGCACGGGAGTGTGCTGGAGCGGGTCGTCGTGCGGGGCGGGAAGATCGACTATCTGAACCTGCGGAAGGCGCGGCTGAAGGACGTCGTCTTCGAGGAATGCGTGCTGGTCGAGCCGGACTTCGGGCAGGCGGAGCTGGAGCGGGTGGAGTTCGTGGGGTGTGTGCTGAAGGGGGCGGACTTCAGCGGGGCCCGCATGAGGGACGTAGACCTGCGGGGCGCGGCCGAGGTGGACATCCTGCGGGGGATCGACTGCTTGGCGGGGGCGGTGATCAGCGCGGCGCAGCTGATGGATCTGGCACCGGCGTTCGCCGCGCAGGTGGGAGTCCGGGTGGACTAGCTTTCCGGCTCAGGGGGCGTCTCGGTCCACCCCGCCCGCCCCGCCTGTCGCCCCGCCCGCCGCGGGCGCTCTTGTCCGTCTACGCCGGGACTCGGGGGAACCGGGACTGGAGGGACCAGATCGCGGGGTTGTCCGCCAGGGACTCGTGGAGGTCGATGAGGTCCGCAAGGAGGTCCTGGAGGAAGTCCCGCGCCTCGCGCCGGAGTTCGGAGTGGGAGAACGTCAGCGCGGGCTCCTCCACCCGCATCCAGTCCGCCTCGATGTCCACCCACCCGAAGCGACGGGTGAACAGCATGCGGTCCGTCGACTCCGTGAAGTCGAGCTCGGCGTGCTGCGGGCGGGACGCCCGGCTCCCCCGGGGGTCCTGGTCCACGAGCTCGACGATGTCGCACAGCGCCCACGCGAAGTCGAGCACGGGAACCCATCCCCAGGCTGTGGACAGTTCCCGGTCCGCCTTCGTGTCCGCGAGGTACACGTCCCCGCAGAACAGGTCGTGCCGCAGCGCGTGGACGTCCGCGCCGCGGTAGTCGAACTGCGGGGGGTCGGGAAAGCGGCGGGAGAGGGCGTAGCCGATGTCGAGCACGTGGACGATGGTGTCACGGCTCCGCAGGGCGTGTGACGACACCGCACGTCAGGGCAGACCGCACGTCAGGGCAGCAGTCGCTGCTCCTTCGCCACCGCCACCGCGCCCGCACGCGTGTCGACGCCGAGCTTGTCGTAGATCCGGCCCAGGTGCGTCTTGACCGTGGCCTCGCTGATGAACAGGGCGCGGGCGATGTCGCGGTTGCCGAGGCCTTGGGAGAGCTGGGCGAGGATGTCGAGCTCGCGGTCGGTGAGGGTGGGCAGCGGCTTGCGCATGCGGGCCATCACGCGCGACGCGACCGGCGGGGAGAGCGTGGTGCGGCCCTGCGCGGCGGCGTGGATCGCGGCGAAGAGCTCCTCGGGGCGTTCGGCCTTCAGGAGGTAGCCCGTCGCGCCCGCCTCGATGGCGCGGGTGATGTCGGCGTCCGTGTCGTACGTCGTCAGGACCAGGACGTGGGGTGTGGGTGTGGGGGAGGGGGAGGAGGCGGTGGGTGTGGGGGAGGGGGGATCGGCGTGGGTGCCGGTGGACGTGATGTGGCGTGTCGCCTCCACGCCGTCCATTCCCTCGCCCAGTTGCAGGTCCATCAGGACCACGTCGGGGGCCAGCTTGGCGGCGAGCGCGATCGCCTCCTCGCCGGTACCCGCCTCGCCGACCACCTCGATGTCCGGTGCGCTGCCGAGCAGGGCGAGCAGTCCGGCGCGTACGACGATGTGGTCGTCGCAGACCAGCAGGCGGACCGGGGGCGTGGCGGGTGTGGGGGGCGTGGCCGGTGTGGCGGGCGTAGGGGGCGTCATGGGGTCTCCTGCGGGGTCAGGGGGATCGAGACCGAGAGCACCGTGCCCTCGCCCGGTGCCGACTCGATCGTCAGCGTGCCGCCGAGCTGCCCCGCCCTGGCGCGGATCGCGGGCAGCCCGTGGCCCCGCCGCCCGTGGCCCCGCCGCTCGCGGGAGGGTGGCTCGTCGGTGGGCGGCTCGTCGGTGGGGGGCCCGTCGGTGGGGGTGAAGCCGCGGCCGTCGTCCGCGATGTCGAGTACGACCTGGTCGTCCAGGTGCGTGAGCGTCAGCGCCGCCGTGGTCGCGTCGGCGTGTTCCGTCACGTTGGCCAGGGCGCCCTGTGCGATGCGCAGGAGCGCGGACTGCGTCCGGTCGGGGAGCGGGGCGGGTGTGCCCTCGGAGTGGAAGCGGACCGTGAGGCCCGTGTCCTGCGCGGTGCGCGCGGCCAGTGTCCGCAGCGCCTCGTCGAGGCCGCCGCCGTCGGCGAGGTCGGCGGGCGCCAGGTCGTGCACGAAGCGGCGGGCCTCGGTGAGGCCGACTTCGGTGATCGACTCGGCCGTACGGACGTGGGCGCGGGCCTTGTCCGGGTCCGAGTCCCAGACGCGGTCGGCGGCCTGGAGCAGCATCTGCTGGCTGGACAGGCCCTGCGCGAGGGTGTCGTGGATCTCCATGGACAGGCGCTGGCGCTCGGCGAGGGTGCCTTCGCGGCGCTCGGTGGCGGCCAGTTCGCGGCGGGTGCGGATGAGGTCGTCGATCAGCTCGCGCTGGCGGGCCGCCTGGCGCTGCATGTGGACGAAGACCGCCGTCGCGATCGCCGACACGGCGGGCGGCCCGAGGACCAGGTCCGGGTCGTAGCGGCCCGCGAGCCGCAGTTGTGACGCGATCACGCAGCCGGTCAGGACGGCCACCAGGGCGAAGGCCGCGCGCGGCGGCAGCGTCCGCAGACCGGTGAAGAAGAGCGGCACCGCGCACCACGCGAAGCTCGGCGCGAGGATCACAAGCACCAGCCAGACCGCGACGACCAGGGCGAGCCAGGTGAGCCGGAGGGGTGTGGGGCGGGTGCCGGGCGCCGGTCCTGACACGAAGGGCGCGGAGCGCTTCCCCCGCAGGGCCGCGGTGAGGGGCGGCAGGGCGTAGAGGAAGGCCAGGACGACGGAGAGCGCGATGATCCACGGGACGCGCGCACCGCCGGTGGGGTGGCGCAGCAGGAAGCGGGCCAGTGAGGTGGCCAGGAGCAGGTAGAACGTCGCGTGCATGACGGCCGCGAGCCAGCGGGCGTCCGGGTCCGGCGTGCGGGGGGCGAGGTCGGCACTCGGTGTGCGGGGGGCGGGACCGGCACTCGGTGTGCGGGGGGCTGTGCCCGGCGTGCGCTGTCCCACTCTCGGTCCCGTCACGGGGGCGCCTCCCTCTCGTACTGCCGTCTCGTACTGCCGTCTCGTGTCGCCGTCGCGCGCCCGTTCCGTCGCCGTCACGCGGGCGCTGAACTGGGCAAACACCCTCATTGTGACCCGGTGGGGCCACGAGCGGGTCAACCGATCGGTTGACCCTGGTGTCGGCCGAGTCGCGCGCCGCTCCCAGCCGGTACGTCGAGGGGTGGGCCCCGGGTGCGGCCGGAGGATTGAGGCAGAGGAAACAACCTCCCCCGATCCGCTCGATCCCCTCGATCCCCTCGATCCCCCTCGACCCGCTCGATTCCCCGGGTCCCCGCCTTCACCGCCCCCTCCACCGCCCCCTTCACCTTCACCTTTACTCCGAGGAGCCCCCATGAAGAAGACCTCCCGCCGCACCCGCGTCCTCACCGTCGCCGCCACCGCCGCGGTCCTGGGCGCCGGAACCTTCGGTGCCGTCTCCGCCACCGCCGGTACCCCGGACGCCGCCACCAAGGCCGCCGTCTCCGCCGACGCGGGCAACAAGAACCTCACGCAGTCGACGCACCTGAACATCGACGCCGCGACCAAGGCCGCCAAGGCCACCCTCGACGCCGCCGAGAAGGAGAACCAGCGCGTCACGGTCGCCGTGGTCGACCGCAACGGCAACACGATCGTCACCCTGCGCGGCGACGGCGCCGGGCCGCAGTCGTACGAGTCCGCCGAGAAGAAGGCGTACACCGCCGTCTCCTGGAACGCGCCCACCTCCGAGCTGTCCAAGAACTTGGAGAAGACGCCGAACCTGAAGGACATCCCCGGCACCCTGTTCCTCGCGGGCGGTGCGCCGGTGACGGCCAAGGGCGCGCCCATCGCGGGCATCGGTGTCGCGGGCGCCCCGAGCGGCGACCTGGACGAGAAGTTCGCGAAGGCGGGCGTCGCGGCGCTCGGCCGATAAGGCTCTAAGGCACCGAGGCACCGAGGCACCGAGGCACCGAGGCACCGAGGCCCCGAAGGCTCTGGGCCCCGAGGCCGCTGACACCGCCCCGCTGCCGAAGCCACCGGAGCTCATCATGCTGAGGCTGTTCCCGGTCCGTACGACGACGAGGAGAACGTTCATGACAAGGACCGCCGAGGACCAGCGGCTGCTCGACGCCGCACGGGCCGGGAACGCCGCCGGGGTGCGAGCCGCCCTCGACGCGGGAGCCCGCGTCGAGGCCCGCGACACCGAACTGCGTACGCCCCTCCTGCTCGCCGCCATCGGCGACCACGTCGAGGCCGCCAAGATTCTCGTGGCCGCCGGTGCCGACGTCGACGCGCAGGACCATCGCGCCGACAGCCCCTGGCTGGTCACCGGCGTGACGGGCAGCGTCGCCATGCTGCACGTCCTGCTTCCCGCGGGGCCCGACCTGAAGCTCCGCAACCGGTTCGGCGGCATCTGCGTGATCCCGGCGTCGGAGCGCGGCCACGTCACGTACGTACGGGAAGTCCTGCGCGTCACCGACATCGACGCCGACCACGTGAACGACCTGGGCTGGACCGCCCTGTTGGAGGCCGTGATCCTCGGCGACGGCGGCGGTGCGCACCAGGAGATCGTGGCGCTGCTGCTCGCCGCGGGCGCGACGCCCGATCTCGCCGACCGGGACGGCGTCACGCCCCTGGAGCACGCGGAGCGCCGTGGTTTCGCCGAGATCGCCGCGCTGCTGAGGGCCGCCTCGTGAAGGTGCCCCGCGCGGCGCTCTCCGTCGGCACGGTGCTCCTGGGCGCCGCCGTCCTCGCGGGCTGCGGCACCGGCTCCGAACCCTCCCGCGCGACCGAGAAGGAGACCGCGCCACCCACCGCGCCCCCCACCGCCACCCTCCCCGCCGAACGGCGCACCCCCGAAGGCACCCTCTTGGTGGCCGACTTCGGCTCCGACACCGTCACCTTCGTCGACCCCGAGCGCGGCCCCATCGAATCCGTGAAGGTCGGCACGGCCCCCTACGGGCTGACCGTGGGCGACGAGGGCCGCGCCTGGGTCGCCACCGCCGACGCCGTGACCGTCATCGACACCCACACCCGCGAACGCGTCGACCGCATCCCGTACGAGACGGACAGCGGCCCCGCGACGACCGGCGCGACGACCGGCGAGTACCGCGGCGGCGGCATGGGCATCGCGCTCGCCCCCGACGGCGAGCACGTCTACGTGGGCGTCAATGTCCCTGACGGCAAGGGGAGTTTGGAGGTCATCGACACCAAGAAGCGTGAGGTCACCGCCACAGTCCCCGTGGGCCGCCGCCCCTTCGACGTGGACGTGTCGAAGGACGGCCGCGAGGTCTACGCGACCAACCACGACTCCTTCGACGTGACGGTCGTACGCGCCGACTCGCTCGAACCCCGCCGCATCGAAGTCGCCCCCTACGGAACCGAAGGCGGCCTCGGCTCCTGGCTCAAGCCGCACTACGCCGCCGTACGCCCCTCGGACGGCAGGCTCCTGCTCCCCTTCGAGGGCGAGAAGCTCGTCGTGCTCGATCCGCGCACCGGTGAGTCGGACATCGAGCCGATGACGGCCGACACTCACCAGCACGGGGCGGAGATCACCGAGGACGGCACGCTGTTCGCGGTCGGCACGGGACCCATCGACTCGTCGGACAAGGGCCCCTCGCTGACCATGCGGACGAAGGACGGCAAGGAGAAGGTCTTCCCGCTGGACGGACCGCACGAGGACGTCGCCGTCTCCGAGGACGGCGGCACCGCGTACGTCACCGGCGGCTTCACGCGCGACGGATTCTGGAACGGGATCACTGTCATCGACCTGGAGAGCGGCGACACGCGTCGCCTCCCGGCAGGGGAGAGGCCGTTGGGCATCGCGGTGCTGTGAGTCCCTGAGCCCCTGATGGGAGCGAGGCGGAGAATCCACGGGCCGGGTGGAGGCTGGGGACTGGCCGCACAGCTCCCCGCGCCCCTTACAGGCAGCTCCCGCCCCTTACGAGCAGTTCCCCGCGCCCCTTACGGGGCACTCGCACCCCGAACATATGCCGCATAAGATCACAGCCGTGCACCCACGATCCACGGCGCTCCGCGGCACCTCCGCCGCCGCCCTCGCCGCCCTCGTCCTCACCGCCTGCAGCGGCTCCGGAGTGTTCGGCACGCCCGGAGCCGACGGCGTGCGTGACCCGTACTTCCCGAAGCTGGGCAACGGCGGTTACGACGTCGCGCACTACGACCTGACCCTCGGGTACGACCCGGACGCGCGCCACCTCACCGCCACGGCCGAGGTGACGGCGCGCGCCACCCAGGACCTCAGCGCCTTCAACCTCGACCTCAAGGGTCTGGAGGTGAAGGGCGTGACCGTCGAGGGGAAGGACGCCAACTTCCACCGCGACGGGCAGGAGCTGACGATCCGGCCCGCGGACGACCTCGACAAGGGCGAGACGTTCCGCACGGTCGTCCGCTACTCCGGCAGCCCGGAGACCATCACCGACCCGGACGACTCCGAGGAGGGCTGGCTGCGGACGGAGGAGGGCGCCCTGGCGCTCGGCGAGCCGACGGGTTCGATGGCCTGGTTCCCCTCCAGCAACCACCCCTCGGACAAGGCCTCGTACGACATACGCGTCACCGTCCCCAAGGGCCTGAAGGCCATCTCCAACGGCGAGCTGACCCGCGAGTCGACCAAGAACGGCCGGACCACCTTCGCCTGGCACAGCGCGGAGCCGATGGCGAGCTATCTGGCGACGGTGGCGATCGGGTCGTTCGAGGTGAAGAAGTCGACGACGAAGTCCGGCATCCCGGTGCTCACGGCGGTGGAACCCTCCGAGGCCAAGGCGAGCGCGAAGGCGCTGAACCGCATCCCCGAGATCATGGAGTGGCAGGAGCTGAACTTCGGCCCCTACCCCTTCTCGTCGGCCGGCGCGATCGTCGCCCACGAGGAGGACGCGGGCTACGCCCTGGAGACCCAGACCCGCCCCACCTACCCCGGCGCCCCCAGTACCGAGCTCGTGGTCCACGAGATGGCCCACCAGTGGTTCGGGAACTCCGTGACGCCCAAGTCCTGGCGGGACATGTGGCTCAACGAAGGCTTCGCGACGTACGCCGAGTGGCTCTGGGAGGAGGACAACGACGGCGACAGCGTGCAGGAGACCTTCGACGCCATCTACGCGGACGACTACTACGAGGACAAGGAGGACAACGAGGCCATCTGGGAGTTCCCGCCCGCGAAGCCGCCGTCCGCCGGTCAGATCTCGGACAGTCCGGTGTACGAGCGGGGCGGCATGGTCATCCACAAGATCCGCCAGGCGGTGGGCGACGACACCTTCTACGACATCGTGCAGGGCTGGACGAAGACCTACCGCCACCGCAACGCCGACACCGAGGACTTCACGCGTTACGTGGAGAAGCACGCGGGCGGCGAGGCGGCCCGCAAGAAGGTGCACGCGATCTGGGGCCCGTGGCTGTACGGGGACGGAAAGCCGGACCACCCGTAAGGCGGTGGGGTTACGTGAGCGGCTTGCGCAGTACCGCGCAGGGGCGGCCCGCGTCGATGTCGCGCCGGTGGTCGATGACCTCGTACCCGAGCCCGCCCCAGAAGGCGAGCGCGGTGTCGTTCCCGTCGAGGACGGCGAGACGAACCCCGTCGCGCCCCTCCCGGCGGAAGCGCTCCTCGATCTGGGTCGCGAACTCCCGTCCGTAGCCCTTGCGTTGCTGCCCCGAGTCGACCATGAGCAGGCCGATCCACGGATCCGGGTCGGCCGGGTCGGGATGCCGGTCCAGTGTGATGCCGATCCCGACGGCCCGCCCCTCGGACCGCGCGACGAGCACCTCTGCCCCCGGCTCGGCCAGATCGTCCGCGAGTGCGGCGGCGACCTGTTCGGGGCTGATGTCGTGGGGGTCGGGGAAGTCGCCGGAGAGTGCGTGGAAGACGTGGTTCGACGCGTAGAGGGCGGTGAGCTCGGTGAGCAGCTCACCGGGGAGCGCGCCGTCCTCCGCGAGGGCGAGCGGTTCGAGGATCATGCGGCGCAGATTAGCCCCCGGCTCGTTCAGCCGTGCGTCTTGCGGCACTTGAAGGCGCGAGTCGAAGTCTCGTTCCCAGAGTCCTACGAGCCTTCTGCACGGCTGAGGAGATGGAACTGGTCACTGGATCACCGCTGCCGCACCGGCCCTAGGAAGGTCGATACTCCTTGTGGGGAACAGCGCGGTTCCACACTGCTTCGAAAGCCGTTGAGCACAGCCGGATCAGTTCCGGATCCGCCGTACGTTCCTCATCGCCTTCGGGGGCCAACTCTCCATCCCCGGTGAAATGCAGGAACACGACCAGGCTGTTGTCGAACAGCCAGAAATCGTTCCCCGGAAGTGCCAGGTCCGAGGCGCTGCGTCGGGGTAGCCAACGGACCTGCTCCCCTGCTTCGACATTCCCGGCCGTGACGTGGTGCTCGAAGCGGATGTAGTCCGTGACGGGCTCGGACACGATCCTCGCCCGGCGCACCGCGACCCCCCGACCTGTGGTTTCCCGGATGAGTGCGAGCCAAGTGCTCGTCTCCCGGTCCAGGTAGCGAGATGTGTCCCGCGCACCTTTCCTCCAGGTGATGTACTCCGGGTCGGACTGCATATAGCCGTCTCGCATCTCCAGGTGCACGGCAGACCGTTTCGCCAGCCGGAACAGCTCCTCGAACGTGGGTTCCTCCGCCATCGCTCACCTCCGGGAAGAATTGCAGCATGTGCTTGGGCATGAAAACAGAGTTGCAGGAATGAACGACGAGCCGTCACTCGACATCACCCCGACACGCCACGAGGGCCCCCGGCGGGGATTCCGCCGGGGGCCCTCGTGAACTGCTGACCGGACTACGAACCTCAGACGTTGACGCCGAAGTCCTGCGCGATGCCGACGAGGCCGGACGCGTAGCCCTGGCCCACCGCGCGGAACTTCCACTCCGCGCCGCTGCGGTACAGCTCGCCGAAGACCATGGCGGTCTCGGTGGCGGCGTCCTCGCTCAGGTCATAGCGGGCGATCTCCGTGCCGCCGGCCTGGTTGAGGATGCGGATGAAGGCGTTCCGCACCTGGCCGAAGTTCTGCGAGCGGTTCTCGGCGTCGTAGATCGAGACCGGGAAGACGATCTTGTCGACGTCGGCCGGGAGTCCCGCCAGGTTGACGTTGATCTGCTCGTCGTCGCCCTCGCCCTCACCCGTGACGTTGTCACCGGTGTGCACGATGGTCTGGTCCGGCGTCGCCTTGTTGTTGAAGAAGACGAAGTGGCCGTCCGAGTAGACCTTGCCCTCCGGGTTCACCGCGATGGCCGAGGCGTCCAGGTCGAAGTCGGTGCCAGTGGTGGTGCGGACGTCCCAGCCGAGGCCCACGGTGACGGCGGTCAGGCCCGGAGCCTCCTTGGTGAGCGAGACGTTGCCACCCTTGGACAGGCTTACTGCCATTGTTGGGAGTCCCTTCCCTCGTTGCGTACGAACGGGCTTCGTACTGGGGACGAAGCTACCGTCACCCCTATGAACGTCGACCGGGGTCCCAGAGGTTCCAGTTCCTTTTACTTTCTTTACCCGCCCCGGGAGCGCGCCTGGAGTGCGTCCGACGGGCACGTGGGGCAAGCGGGACCCGCCGTAAATACGGGTGACGTGGACCGGACAGACGCGGGACGATAGGACTCATGTCCGGTCCCTATGTCATCCGCGGCTCCGTCTCCCTGCCCGAGGCCGAGCTCATGTGGCGCTTCTCCAGGTCCTCCGGGCCGGGCGGTCAGCACGTCAACACCAGTGATTCGCAGGTGGAGCTGAGATTCGACCTGGCCAACACCGAGGCGCTGCCTCCGGTGTGGAAGGAGCGCGCCCTGGAGCGGCTCGCGAGCAGGCTGGTCGGCGGTGTCGTCAGCGTGCGGGCCTCCGAGCACCGTTCCCAGTGGCGCAACCGCGAGATGGCGGCGACCCGCCTTGCCTCGCTGCTCGCCGAGGCGACCGCACCGCCGCCGCGCCCTCGCCGCGCCACGAAGATCCCCCGGGGGATCAACGAGCGGCGCCTGCGCGAGAAGAAGCAGCGCGGCCAGACCAAGCGCGGGCGCTCGGGGGAGGGCTGGGGCTGACCCCCGGCGGCCGTCGCGGCAAATGTGCGTAAGTGAAGACCGCTCGGCGGGAAACAGCGGAAAGAGCCGAGTGCGGGCTCTCAGCCCAGCTGCCGGTACTTCCCCTTGAAGTACGTCAGCGGGCCCCCGTCCATGCTCGGCAGCTCAGCCGAAAGCACTCGCCCGATGACGAGGGTGTGGTCACCCGCAGTCACCGTCTGTTCCGTCCGGCACTCCAGTGTCGCGAGCGCGCCGCCGATCAGGGGCGCCCCGGACGCCTCTCCCCGCACGTAGGGGACGTCCGCGAAGAGCAGTCGGTCACTGATCCTGTTCTTCATGGCGAACCGGCCCGCGATGTGGCTCTGGTTCTCGGACAGCACCGAGACGCCCCACATCGGCTGCTCGGCGAGCAGGTCGTCCATCCGGGAGCCCTCACGCAGGCTGACCAGCACGAGAGGCGGATCGAGGGACACGGAGAGGAAGGCCGTCGCGGTCATGCCGACGTCCTCGCCGACCGGCGCCTGAGGGTCGTCCGCGTCCAGGGACGGCTCGCAGGCGGTCACCAGGACCACACCCGCGGCGAGCCGGGACATGGCGGCGCGGAACTGTTCATTGCTCACCCCCACAGGATGCCCGTCGAGGGACGGGGCAGGTGGGGAGGGCAGGGCGGAGGGAGTCTCGGGAGCGTTCTCCGGGGACGTCAGGGATGTCTTCAGTACGGGAACCACAGGAGCGACGCTAGCCCCGCCGCCCCGGTCCCCGCATCGGGCCGAGGGCCGAGACCGGGCCTAGGACCGATGACCGATGGTGTGGCACGGGACACTCTCAAAAGGCGCCCTTCGGCCGAGTGGACTGGACCAACGAAGGCTTCCCATCTGTGACTTGAGTCACAGGACCCATATTTTGTTGACCCTGTGTACCGGGCAAGCTGCTCGCTGTGATTCAGTGACGGTGGCAATCAGACACACTGTGAGAACTCAGTACTGAGGGAACACTAAGGGCGCTGCGAATCCTGGAGTTGCTGTCGAGGTCTCGGGGAGAGCGAGCAATGGAGACCGAGTCGGAGCCGTACGTCCGTCTTGCGACCCTGCGGCAGCTGCATCAGGTGGTGGCGGATCTCAATACGGCCCGGAGCCTGGCGGACACGCTGCAGACCGTCGCCGACGGCGTGGTCAATGGCCTTGGCTATGAACTGGCGTGCGTCAATCTCGTGCGCCCTGACGGCGATCTCGTCGTCGCCGCCTTCGCGGGCAACACCGCCGCCGAGGCGCTCATCACCGGCCGGGTCGGCTCGCGTGAGGCCTGGGAGAAGCGCCTCGCCATGGGCGAGCCCTGGGGCGCCCTGAGGTTCATCTCGTACACCGAGGGCTGGGTCCTCGACGAGGACGACGTACCGCAGTGGTACACCGACGGCCCCGCGCCCCGCTTCGAGGACGAGTGGCACCCCGCGGACCGGCTCTTCGCGCCGATGTACGCGACGGGGGCCGCCGGGGGCGAGCTGCTCGGCGTGATCTCCGTGGACCGGCCGCGCAACGGCCGCAGGCCCGGCGCCTGGGGCCGCGAGGCCCTCCAGATGTACGCCTTCCAGGCCGCGATCGCGATCAGCAACGCCCGCCTCCGCGCCAACATGCAGCGCGCCCTGGTCCGCCTCGAGCGCGAGCAGCAGGCGCTGCGGGCCAGTGAGGAATCCTTCCGGCAGGCCTTCGAGTACGCGCCCTCGGGCATGGCCATCGCCGAGATGGGCGGCGACCAGCACGGCCGCATCCTGCGCACGAACGACGCGCTGTGCCGGCTGCTCGGCCGCCCCGCGTCCGCGATGCGCCGCTACTCCTTCTCCGACCTGGTCGACCCCGAGGACATCGGCACGCTCCTGCGGACCTCCGCCGAGGGCGGCAGGGCCGAGCTGCGCCTCGCGCGCCGCGACGGGACGTACGTCTGGGTCTCCCTGCGCAACTCCGTCGTCGCGGACGCCGCCGACGGCCCGCGCTTCCTGCTCACCCACGTCGAGGACATAGAGGACCGCAAGCGCCGCGAGCTCCAGCTCGCGCACCGCGCGTCGCACGACTCCCTCACCGGCCTGCCGAACTCCGCCGAGCTGCGTTCGCGCCTCAGCGCCCGTCTCTGTCGCAGGCCGCACGCGGGTCAGCCGAGCGCGGTGGACTCGCTGGACGCGGCGTACGACGGCGTGTACGACGCCCACGGGCGGCACAGCTTCGACTACGGCTCGGACAACGCGCACAGCCAGCAGCAGAGCGGCGAGGGCTTCGATCACCACGTGCACACCGTCGCGCCGCCGGAAGGGCCCGGGGACACGGACGACGGCACCAAGGGTCTCGCCGTTCTCTTCTGCGACCTCGACGGCTTCAAGTCGATCAACGACCGCTTCGGGCACACCACGGGTGACGCGGTCCTCATCGAGGTGGCGAGGCGGCTCACCAGCGGCGTCCGCGACGGGGACACGGTCGCCAGGCTCGGCGGCGACGAGTTCGTCGTCCTCGCCGACGGGCTCGGCCGCGCCGACGCGCAGGACCTCGCGGTGCGGCTGCGGAACTCGATCATCCCGCCGATCCGGGTGGACGGGCGTGCGGTCCGGGTGGGTGCCAGTTTCGGGATCGGGTGGGCACATTGCGGGATGACGGCAGACGAGGTGTTGCACTCCGCTGACCAGCGGATGTACGTGGAGAAACGGTCCCGTGCCAAGCAGCACAGGCGGGCTGGATGAGGCCGACGACACCCCGTGGGCTCACTCGGAACGGGTAGGCTCCCCCGGTCAGCGATATGAGGGAGTGACCTGGGAATGACGCCCGGCAACAACGGCGAACAGACGCCGAACGCGCCAGAGGGCGACGACGATGTGTTCGGCTATCTGTACGAAGACGGCAAGGCTGCCGGCGCCACTCCGCCCAGCGGCGGGGGCGGCTATGGGTACCCGGGTCCCCGGTCCTCGTACAACCACGTGCGCGCGGTGGGCGACCGCCGGCCCAACACGTACGGCACGCAGGCCGCGCCCACGTACGGCCAGCAGGTGCCGCAGCAGCCGCAGACCTACGGCCAGCCGAACGCGCACTACGCCGCCCCGGAGACGCAGCCCGGCGGAGCCCCCACGGCACCGCAGTACACCCCGGCGTCCCGCGGCTCCGGCGGTCGCGGCGGCGGCCCCAACACCAAGGGCCTGCTGATCGCCGCGATCGCGGTCGTCGCGGTCGTCGCCATCGGGATCGCCGCCGCGATGACGTTCGGCGGCAAGGACGAGGGCGACGACAAGGACGCGGGCGGCCAGCCGACGCAGGGCGAGACGGTCAAGCCCAGCGAGAAGCCGACGAACAAGCCGAAGGACCCGGCGGCCGACCTCCCGAAGACGGACGCGAAGGCACTGAAGCTCGACGGCGGCACGGCGACGGCGTCGGACATCAAGGGCGCGAAGTCCGAGGGCGGTGTCTACGTCTCCGGGTTCGACAAGGTCGGGGCCCAGGTGACGTGGACCGTCAACGGCATCCCCAAGGCCGGCGCGTACAGCCTTCGCGTGAACTACGGAGTCCCCGGCAAGGACTCCAACGCCACCATCCTCGTCAATGGCAAGAAGCAGACCCGTCCCCTGAACATGAAGAACTTCACCGGCGCGGACGAAGGGGACTGGGAGAAGGGCTGGACCAACACCTGGGCGGTGGTCCAGCTCACCAAGGGCACCAACGCGGTCACGCTCACCTGCGCGCAGAGCGACATGTGCGGGACGACCGGGGCGAACATCGACCAGATGTGGCTCGTGGAGGGCAGCAACGGCTGAACCCTCCACGCCCACAATGGGGTTGGTCCTGGGGTTACTTCAGCAACCCCAGGAACCCCGCCACCGTCCCGGCCATCGCCTCGCGAGCCGGGGCGAGGTATTTCCGGGGGTCGACGCCCGTCTCGTGGGCGCCGAGGTACTCCCGCACCGCACCCGTGAACGCCGTGTTCAGCGCCGTGCCCACGTTGATCTTCACCATGCCGGATGCCACCGCCGCCCGGATCTCCGCGTCCGGCACGCCACTTGAGCCGTGCAGCACCAGCGGTACGGGGACGGCCTTCGTCAGGGACGCGATCAACTCGTGGTCCAGGGACGCCGTGCGTGACGTCATCGCGTGCGAGGAGCCGACCGCCACGGCGAGCGCGTCCACGCCCGTGTCGGCCACGTACGCCGCCGCCTCCGCCGGATCCGTCCGCACCCCGGGCGCGTGCGCGTCCAGCGGGGCCTCGCCCTCCTTGCCGCCCACCTTTCCGAGCTCGGCCTCGATCCAGATGCCGCGCTCGTGGCCCCAACGCACCGCATCCGCGGTCGCCTTGACGTTCTCGTCGTACGTCATCTTCGACGCGTCGAACATCACCGAGCTGAAGCCCTCGAGGTGCGCGGCCCGCATGAGTTCCACGTCCATGACGTGGTCCAGGTGCAGGGAGAGCGGGGCCGAGGACCCCTTGGCCACCGCCGCGGCCGCCGCGGCGATCGCGGAGAGGTTGCCGCCGTGGAACTTCACGGCGTTCTCGGAGATCTGGAGGATCGCGGGGGAGCCCGCCTGCTCCGCGCCCGCGGCGATCGCCTCCGCGTGCTCCAGCGTGATCACGTTGAACGCGGCGACACCGCGCCCCGCCGCGCGCGCGTCGGCCACCAGGTCGCCGGTGGATACGAGTGGCATGATGAATCCCCAATTCTCGGGCCGCCTGGGCCCGTTGTGCGTCGCTCACGCGGTGACGCGTGACGTCACGCCGCGGTGACCTCCCCGGTCACCGCGACCCGCGTGAGCAGGTCTTCGTACGTCGCGGGCACGAACTCGCCCGCCACGGGGGCCGCCACTGTCGCCGCTGACAGGGCCACGGCTCGTGCGAGGCGCTCGGGCCACGCGAGTTCCTCCACCAGACCGGAGAGCAGGCCCGCGACCGCCGAGTCACCGGCGCCCGTCGGGTTGCCGCGCACCATGCCGGGCGGGGCCGCCTGCCAGGTGCCCTCCGGCGTGACGGCGCGCAGGCCCTTGGCGCCCAGGGAGGCCACCACCGCGTGCGCGCCCCTGCGGCGGGCGTCGCGGATCGCCTGGGCGGGCTCGTGGGAGCCGGTCAGCTCCGCCAGTTCGTCCGCGTTCGGCTTGATGATGTCGGGGCGGGCGGCGAGGCCGCGGCGCAGCGCCTCCCCGCTGGTGTCGAGGAGCACGGGGACCCTGGCGGCGCGCGCGGCCCGTACGAGGGCCGCGTAGGCGTTCACCGGGACCCCCGGCGGCAGGCTTCCGCACAGCGCGACCGTGGCCGCGCCCTCGCGCAGCAACTCCTCGTACGACTCCCGGAACGCGGACCACTCCGCGGGCGAGACCGTCGGGCCCGGTTCGTTCAGCTGTGTGGTGTCGCCGCTCGCCGCGTCGACGATGGCGAGCGTGCGGCGGGTGGCGCCTTCGACGGGCACCAGCGCGTCCGTGACGCGGGGCTCGTGCTTGAGGCGCTCGTGCAGGGTGCGGCCCGTGTCGCCGCCGGAGAAGCCGGTCACGGTCACGTCGTGGCCGATGGCCGCGAGGACGCGGGCGACGTTCAGGCCCTTGCCGCCGGGGCGTTCGGTGACCTCGGTGACGCGGTGCGAGGCGTGCGGCGTGAGGGCGGGGACCCGGTACGTGATGTCCAGGGCGGCGTTCAGCGTGACTGTGAGAATCACTCGTCACTCACCCCAGATACCTCCGAGATCATTGAGAACGCGCTTGTCCGCGTCCTCTGCTTGCGTCTGCTTCCGGATGCTTCCGGCTGCTTTCGGGCTGATCATGCCAAAGAGAAGGCGGTTGGCCCAGAGGTCAGGACCAACCGCTCCCTGTTCGTTGCCATTTCAACGTCACTGCGGCGCAACTACCCACTCGCCCTTGCGCATGACGCCCACCAGGTCGAACTCCGCGTCAAGGACCACCAGATCGGCGTCCTTGCCCGGCTCCAGCGAGCCGATCTCGTCGTACATCCCCAGGAGTCTGGCCGGGTTGACGGAGATGGCCCGGACGACGTCGTCGACCGGGAGGCCGTCGACGGTCGCCGAGCGCTTGAACGCACGGTCCAGGGTGAGGGTCGAGCCCGCGATCGAGCCGCCGTCGACGAGCCGCGCGACGCTGTCGAGCACCTCGACCTCCAGCGGGCCGAGCATGTACCGGCCGTCACCGAAGCCCGCCGCGTCCATCGCGTCCGTGATGAGCGCGGTACGGGAGGAGCCCGCGTGGTGGAAGGCGAGCTCGAACGACGCGGGGTGCAGATGCGTGCCGTCGTTGATCAGCTCGACCGTGATCCGCTCGTCCTCCAGGAGCGCGGCGATCGGGCCCGGCGTGCGGTGCCCGAGGGGCGGCATCGCGTTGTAGAGGTGCGTCGCGACGGTGGCGCCCGCGTCGATGGCCTGCTGCGTCTGCTCGTACGTCGCGTCCGTGTGGCCGATGGCCGCGATGACGCCGTGTTCGGCGAGGAGGCGTACGGAGTCGATGCCGCCCGGCAGCTCGGTGGCGAGCGTGAGCATCTTGGCCCGGCCGCGTGCCGCGTCGATCAGCTTGCGGACCTCGGCGGGGTCGGGGTCGCGCAGGAGCACCTCGCTGTGTGCGCCCTTGCGGCACGGCGAGATGAACGGCCCCTCGAAGTGGATGCCCGCGATGTCGCCCTGCTCGGCCAGCTCGCTGAGCATGCCGGCCCGCTGGGCGAGGAAGTCCATCTCGCCGGTGACGGTCGACGCGACGACGGTCGTGGTGCCGTGCAGGCGGTGCGTGTGGACGCCTTTGAGCACGTCGTCGACGGTGCCGGAGGTGAAGGAGGCACCGCCGCCGCCGTGGTTGTGGATGTCGACGAAGCCCGGGACCACCCAGTGGCCGGGATCGAGGTCGACGACTTCGGCATCGCTGGGAGCGCTCCCGGCGATGCGCGCGCCGTCGACGATCACACGGCCGTTGGAGACGGTCCCGGTGGGCAGGACCACCTGAGCACCGGCGAGCACCTTGCTAGTGGCCATCAGGCGGTTACCTCCGTGGAGTCGGTGGAGTCGGTGGTGCCGGTGGGGTGGTCAGGGGTGCCGAGGAGGTCCCAGGCGAGCAGGCCCGCGCCCAGGCATCCCGCGGTGTCCCCGAGGGCGGCGGGGACGATGAGGGGCTGGGACTGGAACGTCACGATGCGTTCCGCCATGGCCGCCCGCAGAGGTGTGAACAAGGTTTCCCCGGCCTCGGCGAGACCGCCACCGATGATCAGGGTGTGCGGGTCCAGGAGGGTGAGGGCGGTGATGAGGCCGTCGGCGAGCGCGTCGACGGCGTTCTGCCAGACCGCCTGGGCCCGCGGGTCGCCCGACTCCACGGCCTTCGCGCAGTCCGCGGCGTCCGCTTCGGGGTCACCGCTCGCCGCCGCCCACGCCTCGCTCACCGCGGACGCGGAGGCGAGCCGCTCCAGGCAGCCGCGCTGGCCGCAGCCGCAGAGCGGGCCGCCGGGGCGCACGATGATGTGCCCGATCTCGCCCGCCGAGCCGTGGGCGCCGGGCTCGATGCCGCCGTTGATCCCGATGGCCCCGGCGATCCCCGTACCGAGCGGTACGAAGAGGAACCGGTCGGCGCCCTTGCCCGCGCCGATCCGCCCCTCGGCGAGACCGCCGGTGCGGACGTCGTGGCCCAGGGTCACGGGGACGCCCTCCAGCCTGCGGCTCAGGAGCTCGCGCATGGGGACGTCGCGCCAGCCGAGGTTCGCGGCGTAGACCGCGATGCCGCGCTCGGTGTCGACGATTCCGGGGATCGCGACGCCGGCCGCCGCCGCGGGCTCCCCGAACTCCTTGATCCCGTGGGCGCGGAGGTCGGCGGCGAAGTCGAGGATGGACTCGACCACGGCGTCGGCGCCACGCTCCCGGCCGGTGGCCCGCCGCGCCTCGTAGAGGAGCGCGCCGTCCGCCCCGACCAGGGCGGCCTTCATTCCGGTGCCGCCCACATCGAGGGCGATGACATGTCTCACGGGGGACAGTCTCGCGCGTGACGTGCGAGAGGTCTAGTCCACTCCTGGTCCATTCCCACTAATCGGGCGGGGCAATCGGGTGGGCGGGTGGGGGAAATGCGCCGCGAAGCGGCGATTCAGGATCAGCCACCCACCCGCCGCAGGAGAGCCGACTAGCCCAGAATGACGCTCCGCGTCAGGTTCCGGGGCCGGTCCGGGTCGAAGCCCCGGGACTCCGCCAGAGCGACGGCGAGCCGCTGCGCCCGGATCAGATCAGCCAGCGGATCGGCCTCCTCGCGGGCGACGAGCTCCCCGCCCACCCGGGCGACATCCCCGGCAAGACCCTCCGGCAGTACGCCGAACATCCAGGCCACACGGCCGGGCCCGGTGATGGCGATCGGCCCGTGGCGGTACTCCATCGCCGGGTACGACTCGGTCCAGGCCCCCGCAGCCTCCCGCATCTTCAGCGCGGCTTCGAGGGCGAGACCGTACGTCCAGCCCCGCCCCAGGAACGTCCACTGCTCAGCCGCCAGAACCGCCGAGGGCAGCGGCTCCGTCACCGCGAGCTCCGCGTCGACCGCGGCATCGGCGATCGACTTCACGCCGGGGATGTCACCGAGCCCGGCCCGCAGGAAGGCCAGGGCGGTCGTGGCGAAGCGGGTCTGGACGACCGACTCCTCGTCCGCCCAGTCCAGGACGGCCACCGAGTCGGCCGCGTCCATGATCGGAGTCTTCGGATCGGCGGTCAGGGCCGTGGTGGGGACGACGCCCTTCAGCTCGCCGAGGAGTTCGAGGACCTCGGTCGTCGTACCGGAGCGGGTGATCGCGACCACCCGGTCGTACGTCCGTCCGGCGGGGAACTCCGACGAGGCGAACGCGTCCGTCTCGCCCTGCCCGGCGGCCTCGCGCAGCGCCGCGTACGCGATGGCCATGAACCACGACGTACCGCACCCGGTGACGGCCACCCGCTCACCCGGCTTCGGCAGTCCGTCGAAGGCGGAGGCGGCCTCGGCCGCCCGGTGCCAGCAGGCGGGCTGGGTTGCGATCTCTGTTGCGGTACGCGACATGCGCCAAGGCTCCTTGCCGGTGCGGGACTTCACGATGTGCTGATGGAACGTGACGTGCTTAGCAGCAGGTCGGCCCCTTCGGCAATGGTGGGACGTCAGGAGCACGCCGTTGCACAAGCGATACTTGAGTGGTGTAGACCTCGTGTGCGTACGCGGGGGAAAATCGCAGTTCACGAAGATCTTCGAGGGTGGGAACAGCTGTGCAGCGGCGCGCGACAGGACTGACCGCGGCGGTAGCCGCACTGGGCTTGGCGGCGGTGCTCGCCGGCTGCGGCGGTCCGGGCGACTCCGGCGACGTCACCCTCAAGCTGGTGGCCGCCGACTACGGCGACTCCAAGGACAACAGCTCCCAGAAGTACTGGGACAAGCTCGCCGAGAAGTTCGAGGCGAAGAACCCCGGCATCAAGGTCGACGTCAGCGTCTACTCCTGGACCGACGTGGACCGCAAGGTCAAGGAAATGGTCAAGGCGGGCGACGCACCCGACATGGCCCAGATCGGCGCGTACGCCGACTACGCCGCGCAGGACAAGCTGTACCGCGTCGAGGACCTGGTCTCCATCGCCACCCAGGCCGACTTCATGGCGCCTCTCGCCGAGGCGGGCGAGGTCAACCGCGTCCAGTACGGCATGCCGTTCGCCTCCTCCACGCGCCTGCTCTTCTACAACGAGAAGATCTTCAAGGACGCCGACCTCACGCCGCCGCAGAGCTGGACCGACCTGGCGGCCGACGCCAAGGCCCTCAAGGCGCGCGGGGTGAAGATCCCCTACGCCCTGCCGCTCGGTTCGGAAGAGGCGCAGGCCGAGACGATGCAGTGGCTGCTCAGCGGTGGCGGCGGCTACACCGACAACGTCGGCACGTACGACATCGACTCCAAGCAGAACGTGAAGACCTTCACCTGGCTGAAGGACGAGCTCGTCGGCAAGGGCCTGACGGGCGACACGCCCCCCGCGAAGCTCGACCGCGCCGAGGCCTTCGCCGCCTTCACGCGCGGCGACGTGGGCATGCTCAACGGCCATCCCACGCTGATGCAGATGGCCGCGAAGAAGGGCGTGAAGTACGGCATGGTGCCGATGCCCGGCGTGAACGGCCACGCCCAGTCCACGATGGGCGTCGCCGACTGGATGATGGCCTTCAAGCAGCACGGCAACGGCGAGGAGATCGGTAAGTTCCTCGACTTCGCCTACAGCACGAAGAACGTCCTGGACTTCTCCCGCGAGTACGACCTGCTGCCCGTCACGACGTCCGCGGCGCAGCAGATGACGGGCAACAAGAACGACAAGGCGCTCGCCGAGTTCCTCGACGAGCTGCCCACGTCGCAGCTGTACCCGGTGGGCAAGACGTCCTGGGCGCAGGTCTCCGTCGAGGTCAAGAAGTACATCGGCAGGGCCGTCGACCCGAACGGCAACCCGCAGTCGATCCTCAGTCAGATCCAGACCAAGGCGGCGACCGAGGAGAACTCGGAATAGCGTGACGGCATGACCGATGCCATGGACGACGACGCGAGGGGCGACGTGTTCCCCGACACCGGGCTCTCCGAGCGTGACCGCGCGATCCTCGCCCTGGAGCGCCGCGACTGGGCCAGCGGGCCCGGCGCCAAGGAGCGTGCCGTGCGCGAGCAGCTCGGCCTGGTGCCGGTCCGCTACTACCAGCTCCTGAACGCCCTGCTCGACGATCCCCGCGCCCTCGCGCACGATCCGGTGACCGTCAACCGGCTCCGGCGGGTCAGGGAGTCCCGGCGCGGGGAGCGTTGAGCGTAGGGTCGGGCCCATGGGTGACCCTGTGTACTCTCCCGAGCTGCCCGATATGCCCGAGCTGCCCGAGCCCGTGACACCGGCGGGGCGCGAGGGCCTTGCCGCGCTCCTCGCGCGGCCCGGGAAGGCCGTGATCGCGCTCGACTTCGACGGCACGCTCGCCCCGATCGTGCCCGACCCCGAGCAGGCCCGCGCCCACCCCGGTGCCGTCCCCGCCCTCGCCGCGCTCGCGCCGAAGGTGCGGTCCGTCGCCGTCGTCACCGGGCGCCCGGCGGGCGTGGCGGTGCGCTACGGCGGTCTCGCGGGCGTTCCCGGCCTCGAACACCTCGTCGTGCTCGGGCACTACGGCGCCGAGCGCTGGGACGCGGTCTCCTCCACCGTGCACGCGGCCGAGCCGCATCCCGGAGTGGCGTCCGTGCGGGCCGAGCTGCCCGGGTTCCTGGACGCGATCGGTGCCTGGCGCGGCACGTGGATAGAGGAGAAGGGGCGTGCGGTCGCGGTGCACACGCGCCGTGCGCGCGATCCGCAGGCCGCGTTCGAGGAGCTGCGTGAACCTCTCGGTGAGCTGGCGGCCCGCCACGGCCTGATCGTCGAACCGGGCCGCCTGGTACTGGAGTTGCGTCCCCCCGGCATGGACAAGGGGGTGGCCCTGGCCGACTACGTGCGCGAAGTCGGCGCCGAGACCGTCCTCTACGCGGGCGACGACTTGGGAGACCTGCCCGCCTTCGCGGCGGTGGAGAAGCTCCGCTCGGACCAGGTGCGGGGCCTGCTGGTGTGCAGTGGCAGCGCGGAGGTCGCGGAGCTGGCGGACCGGGCCGACCTGGTGGTGGACGGGCCTGGGGGCGTGGTGGACCTGCTCGGAGCGATCGCTGCACAACTGGGCTGACCGGCAAGGACCCTTTCCCCCACCCCGCCCCTTCCCGAAAACCGCGCCTGCGCCCCGGACCTACTTGGGGCTCCGCCCCAGACCCCGTACAAGATGTCCTCAAACGCCGGACGGGCTGGATACTCCAGCCCGTCCGGCGTTTGTCTTATCCCAGTGCCCGCAACTGGTCCAGGAACCACTGGGCCGGGGGCAACGCCGTCGCCGCCGCAGCGAGCCGCTTGGTTCGCTCCGCGCGCTCCTCCACCGGCATGGTCAACGCCGAGTGCAACGCATCCGCCGTCCCCGACACGTCATACGGGTTCACCACCACCGCGTCCTCGCCCAACTCCTCGTACGCCCCCGCCTCCCGCGAAAGCACCAGCGCGCACCCCTCGTCCGACACGACCGGCACCTCCTTGGCGACCAGGTTCATCCCGTCCCGGATGGGGTTCACCAGTGCCACGTCGGCCAGACGGTACGCGGCCAGCGACCGTGCGAAGTCGTCCTTCAAGTTGAGCACCACCGGCGTCCAGCCCTCGACCCCGTACTCGGAGTTGATCTCGTCCGCGAGCCGCTGCACGGACGCCGTGTACTCGCGGTACACCGCCAGGTCCTGCCGCGACGGGTAGGCGAAGGCCACATGCACCACCCGCTCACGCCACTCGGGGCGCGAGGCGAGAAGCTCCCGGTACGCCAGCAGCCCCCGCACGATGTTCTTCGACAGTTCCGTCCGGTCCACCCGGACAATCACCCGTCGGCCGGTGCCGACCTGCTCCCGCAGCGCGACGAGCCGCTCCTCCACATCGTCCCGCCGCGACCGCTCCCGCAGGAAGTCCGCGTCGGCCCCGAGCCCGTGCACCCCGATCCGCGTCCCCGACGTACCGCCGAGGACGGCGACGCAGCACTCCGTGAACGCGTCCGCCCACCGGCCCGTCAGGAACGCCGCCCGGTCGGCGCCCAGGATGCCGCGCAGCAGTTGCTCCGCGACGTCGTCCGGCAGCATCCGGAAGTAGTCCACCGGGGCCCACGGCGTGTGGGAGAAGTGGCCGATGCGCAGGTCGGGGCGGAGTTCGCGCAGCATCCCCGGCACCAGGGCCAGGTGGTAGTCCTGGACGAGGACCGCCGCCTCCCCTGCGGCGCTCTGCGCGAGCGCCTCCGCGAAGGCCCGGTTGTAGGTCTCGTACGACGCCCACTGCGCCCGGAACTCCGGGCCGAAGGCCGGTTCTAGCGGCGTCTGGTACAGCATGTGGTGGACGAACCAGAGGACCGAGTTCGCGATGCCGTTGTACGCGTCGGCGTGCACCCGCGCGTCGATGTCGAGCATCCGCACGCCGGGCTCACCGACCCCGCGCCGCACGGCCTCCCGGTCGCCGTCACCCAGCGCCGCGCAGACCCACAGGGAGTCCCCGGCGGAGTCGCCGATCGCGCTGAGCCCGGAGACGAGCCCTCCGCCGCCCCGCTTCGCCGTCAGTTCGCCGTTCTCCTCCAGGGAGTACGTGATGGGGCCGCGGTTGGACGCGACGAGGATCTGGGCGTGCTCGGAGACCATGTGCCGAACCTAGCCCTTAGCGGAAGGGCTCAAACGTACGGCCGGACCCTTGCGGGCCCGGCCGTATACGTTCAGGGAGCAGCGTCAAGGCCGATGTCGAGGCCTGCCCCGCTAGTCCCGCCTGCTCCGCGCCGCCGCCACCGCGAGCGCGCCGAGCACGCAAAGGGAGATCGCGAGGCCCGTGTACAGCATCGTGCCGGAGTCGCTGCCGGTGTCGGCCAGTTCACCCGGACCGCTCGCCGCCGCCGCTCCCACGGGCTCGTTGTGCTGGTGCTGCGGGGCGGGCCGCGCCTGGACCCGCTGCCGCGTGGCGAGGATCGCCGAGGTGCACGGGTCGTCGCCGCCCCGGACGGACCGGGGGCAGTTGCTGCCTGGGGCCGTCACCGTGATCACCCGGATCGCGCCTGCCGTGCAGGACACCTTGACCCGCTGGGTGACGGTGACCTTGCCGTGCGGTCGGACATCGCCCTTCCAGACGTACGTCCTGCCCCGCTCGGTGATCGTCCCGCTGCTGGCGACCGGCTTCGAGCCCGGCGTCACCTGCCAGGAAGCGGTGGCCCCGGTGCGCGTGCTGCCCGAGGGGTTCTTGAGGGTGATGGTGTTCTTGACGTCGCTGCACACCGGCGCGGTCCGCCGTGCGGGCACGTTGCTGACCTTGAGCTTCGGCTGCTTGCGCTCGATGACCGGCGCCGCCCCGCACCTGGGGTCGGCGCTGCCCGCGTCGCAGTTGGAGCGGGGGGACTCGACGTCGACGTCGTTGAGCAGCTTGCCGTCACCGCTGACGGGGTCGTTGACCTTGACCGAGTACGTCACCGTCGCGGTGTGCCCGGCCGGGATGTCGCCGGTCCAGCTGATCCTCGGTCTGGTGTACGAGACCTCGCCGGTCGTCGCCTCCGCGTCGTGCCGGTACGTCGCGTCGTCGAGGTTGTCCGTCAGGTCGTCGCTGAACTTGGCGTTCGGGTAGTTCAGCTTGCTGATGTTCTTCGCCTTGACCGTGTAGGTCAGGGTGCCGCCCGGCTTCACCTTCTTGGGGCTCGCCGTCTTCGTCACCTCCAGGTCGGGGACCGGGACGGAGAGCGCGAGGGCCGAGGGGACGTAGGTGTCGCCCTTCGTGGAGAAGCTCAGCGTCGTGGAGGTCGAGCCGACCGGGATCGGTTCGGCGGCGGCCGGGGCGCGGGAGTTGCCGCCGGTGACGTCGAACTCCTTGGCGTCGATGGACAGGTTGTTGGTCATCCTCGGGTCGAGGGCGCCGTCGTCCTCGCTGATGAAGAAGTTGTTGGTGTTGCCCGTGTGCGCCTCGGTGATGTTCTGGCCGCCCACCGCGAAACGGTCGCCGGGGGTGTTCCAGTCGCCCTCGTACGCGGTGACGCTCGCGCGCGGCTTGCCGTCCGTGCGGTAGAAGCCGTCGACCTCGACGCTGGTGGCGGGCGAGGTGGAGCGCTGGAGGACGTGGCCGCCGTAGACGTAGACGTTGCGGCGGTCGGGCGCGTACTGCTCGTCGGGGGCGTCGTACTTGTAGACGACGGTCAGGGACCAGCCCGCGACGCAGCCCTTGCCGGTGGGCGCCCAGATGTCGCCGACCGCGACCGGCAGGGGCGTTCCGTCGCCGGTGATGCCGTTGAAGAGGCCCGTGATGTCGGCCTCGCCGGTGTAGTAGTGCGGGCCGTTGGCCGACGCCGGGTCCCCGACCAGGTTCGCCGGGGTCACCTTCGAGGGGGTGGCGCCGGCCACGCTGACCGAGGGCACCGCGTCGAGCGGGTCGCCGGGCGAGGGCTCCACATCGGCGCCGGAGATGTCGCAGCGCTTGAGCCGGGCGCCGCTCGGGCCCTTGTACGTGCCGTCGTTGCCGCCGAAGAAGAGGCGCGCGTACGCGACCTTCGCGCCGGGCGGGATCGCGACCCGGCCGGTGCTCGATCCGTGGTCGGGGTCCATGCCCGCGGTGTTGATCCGCCGCATGACGAAGGTGTTGTTGTTGTCGCGGCCCTCGCCCTCCGCGGCGGTGGCACAGCGCGCCGCCATGTCCGCGGGCGTCGTCGGGCAGCCCATGACCGTGTTGCCGATGGTCTTGAAGTCGCCGTAGAGCGATTCGTCGTAGCGCTTGGCGAAGGGATCGATCACGTCCGCGGCGGCCGGTACCACGGCTGCCGCGCTCAGCGCCCCTGCCGCGAGACCGGCCGTGGCCATGGCCACGCCACCGACGCGTCGCGCGCTTCCCATGAACTGTCTGACCCGCATAAGGACCCACATAAGTGGGAAATGTAGACAAAATGCCCGGTCTTGGGTGGTTACGCCACGCGGCGGGCCGTGTACTCCGCGATGCCGGACATCGGCGGACGCTCCTCCGTGTCCACCGAATGGGTCCGCGGTTCGAACCCGTGCTCGCCCCGCTCGAACTGGGTGAGCTCGGGGCGTACGTGATGCCCGAGCGCGAGCCTGACCTGCGCCGTCCGGTAGATCGCCGCCGCCATCCTGCCGAGCGCCTGCCCGTCCTGGTGCCGGTGCTTGCGCACGCCGACGTCGACCTGCGCGAGCGCGTCAAGGCCCACGGTGTGCAGCGCGTCGACGAGCAGGCCGAGCTCCACCCCGTATCCGACGGGGAACGGCAGCCGCTCCAAGAGAGACCTGCGCGCCGCGTACTCGCCGCCCAACGGCTGGACGAACCCGGCCAGTTGAGGCCAGTGCATGTTGAGCAGCGGGCGCGCCATCAGCTCGGTGACCCGGCCGCCCTGACCCGCGGCCCCGGCGAGCGGGCGGTCGTACATCGCCTTCACGAAGTGCACGTCGGGCTCGGTCAGGAGCGGGCCCACGATCCCGGTGACGAAGTCCGCCGAGAACTCCTTCAGGTCCGCGTCGACGAACGCGACGATGTCACCGCCTGTCACCAGGAGCGAGCGCCACAGGACCTCGCCCTTGCCGGGCACGGCCGGGATGCGCGGCAGGATCTCGTCCCGGTGCACGACCCGAGCGCCCGCGTCGCGCGCGACCTCGGCCGTGCGGTCCCGCGAGCCGGAGTCGATCACCACGAGCTCGTCGACGAGGGCGGCCTTCTCGATCAGCTCGCGGCGGATCACGGCGACGATCCCGCCGACCGTCTCCTCCTCGTCGAGCGCGGGCAGGACGACGCTCACCGAGGCTCCCGACGCCCGTTTGGCGGCGACGAGCGCGCTGAGCGGACGGTCGGCAACGGACCAGGAACGCCTGGTCAGCCAGCGCTCGGCCTCTTCCAGCACGGGTGGTTCCTCCTGTGTGTGGCCTACATGTGATCCATCTCGCGGTGCGGACGACTATCTCAAGGGTCCAGGCCGTCGGTTACAGTCTTGAACAACGCGGATGACCATCGCATGTCGGGGGTCGACGCGTCACAAATGCCCCGGGCCCCTGAAGCCCGGCGCCATACCGCTCATCCAGAGGGGCAGAGGGATACGGCCCGTTGAAGCCCCGGCAACCATCCCGCCGACCGCGCACGCGAGGTCTCGGCGGGGAAGGTGCCAATTCCGTCTCGCGGTGAGATTCGCCGCGGGGAAGATGAGGAGAAAGGGCCTCGCCTCCATGGCTGCGCAGACTGTCGGAACATTCGACACCACCCCCTCCACCACCACAGGTTCCGTGGATCTCGGCCCCGCGTCCGGCCTCTCGTGCCGCGAGTGCGGTGAGCTCTACGCCCTCGGCCCGATCTTCGCCTGCCAGGCCTGTTTCGGCCCGCTCGAAGTCGCGTACGACCTGCCGACCGGCGACCCCGAGGCGCTGCGGAGGCAGATCGAGTCCGGCCCCGCCAACATCTGGCGCTACGCCCCGCTGCTGCCCGTCCCCGCGGACGTCGCCGAGAAGCCGAACATCAACCCCGGCTGGACCCAGCTCGTCAAGGCCGACAACCTCGCCCGTGAGCTCGGCGTCGAGCAGGGCAAGCTCTTCGTCAAGGACGACTCCGGGAACCCGACGCACTCCTTCAAGGACCGCGTCGTCGCGCAGGCCATCGAGGCGGCGCGCGCCTTCGGCTTCACCACCCTCTCCTGCTCCTCCACCGGCAACCTCGCCGGTGCCGTGGGTGCCGCCGCGGCCCGCGCCGGCTTCCGCTCGTGCGTGTTCATCCCGCACGACCTGGAGCAGGGCAAGGTCGTCATGGCCGCGGTCTACGGCGGCGAGCTCGTCGGCATCGAGGGCAACTACGACGACGTGAACCGCTTCTGCTCCGAGCTCATCGGCGACCCGCTGGGCGAGGGCTGGGGCTTCGTCAACGTGAACCTGCGGCCGTACTACGGCGAGGGCTCCAAGACCCTCGCGTACGAGATCTGTGAGCAGCTCGGCTGGCAGCTGCCCGACCAGCTGGTCATCCCGATCGCGTCGGGCTCGCAGCTCACGAAGATCGACAAGGGCCTCAAGGAGCTCACCAAGCTGGGCCTCGTCGAGGACAAGCCCTACAAGATCTTCGGTGCGCAGGCCGAGGGCTGCTCGCCGGTGTCGACCGCCTTCAAGGCCGGGCACGACGTCGTACGCCCTCAGAAGCCGGACACCATCGCCAAGTCCCTCGCCATCGGCAACCCTGCCGACGGGCCGTACGTCCTGGACATCGCCCGTCGCACGGGCGGCGCGGTGGAGGACGTGAACGACGAGCAGGTCGTGGACGCGATCAAGCTGCTTGCGCGGACCGAGGGGATCTTCGCGGAGACCGCCGGTGGCGTGACGGTCGGCGTCACGAAGAAGCTTCTTGAGGCGGGGCTCATCGACCCCACTCTCACCACGGTCGTGTTGAACACGGGTGACGGCCTCAAGACCCTCGACGCTGTTGCCGAGACGTCTCAGGCGACTGCGACGATCAAGCCCAGCCTCGACGCGTTTCGCGCCGCGGGTCTTGCCGATTAATCGCCGTAGGGCCTGATCGCCGTCGTCGAACGGCGGTCGTGGTCCGTCCTCGCGCAGTTCCTCGCGCCCCTGACGGGGCGCTTCCTCCCCGTATCAAGAGGTGAATTCCATGAGCGTCAACGTTCGCATTCCCACCATTCTTCGCACCTACACCGGCGGCAAGTCCGAGGTCGCCGCCGAGGGCGCCAACCTCTCCGAGGTCATTGCCGATCTTGAGGCCAAGCACGCCGGTATCGCGGCCCGTGTCCTTGACGACCAGGGCAAGCTGCGGCGCTTCGTGAACGTGTACGTGAACGACGACGACGTCCGTTTCGAGCAGGGCCTTGAGACCGCGACGCCGGACGGCGCCGGCGTCTCGATCATTCCCGCCGTCGCGGGCGGTTGCTGAATCCGCCTGAAAGCACGCAGCGTCACCTCTATTGCCCCCTCCGCGAGAGAAGCGGAGGGGGCAATTCCATGTGGTTGAGCGCGGTACAGTTGGGAAGCAAGCTTCGCTTTTGGCGTCGAGCGCGTAGACGAAGTCGGCCCCGGGCCGACAAGAAGTAGCCAAAGCGCCTTGCCCTTTTGAGTCTATTGCGGCATTTGCCCGGCCCGACTTGCCCTGAACTCCGGCAAATTCTCCGCATATTTCCGATCGCGCGTGCCCAGAATTCTCGTCCGATTGACCTGTTGCAGAGGGCAGTTGGGCAGATACATTCAGCGGCGGTCGACGCGTTCCGGCGCACGCCTCCACAACCCATTGGGGGGGTGAGGTCTGACCCGGGCCCGCGAAGTGCGGGTCCGTGCAAGGGCCAGTAATAGGGGAGTTAGGCATGGCTCAGGGCACCGTCAAGTGGTTCAACGCGGAGAAGGGGTACGGCTTCATCGCGGTCGACGGTGGTGCGGATGTTTTCGTCCACTACAGCGCGATTCAGATGGACGGTTACCGCACCCTTGAAGAAGGTCAGCGAGTGGAGTTCGAGATCTCGCAGGGCCAGAAGGGTCCACAGGCGGACATGGTCAAGCTCGCCGTCTGATCTCGGCGCGATCGGCCAGCGACTTAGCGAGTGACGAGGGGCCCGTATCCCGACAGGGGTACGGGCCCCTCGTGCGTACGCCCCCGGATGTGCGCCCCCCATGTGTCTGGGATCCGTGAGAGACGCTTGCACTCGTAGGGGTCGAGTGCTAATCATTGGGCTTAGCACTCTCCTAGTGAGAGTGACAGAACTTGGATCGGGTCGGTGAGGCCCGCAGGCCGGGTGGGGCAAGGAACCACACGGTTTGCAGGCCGTCCGTCGCGGGCACCGATGCGATCCGGAGCATGCCACCCCTGTCCGGGAGGACCACTTCACATGGCCAAGATCATCGCGTTCGACGAGGAGGCACGGCGCGGCCTCGAGCGCGGCATGAACCAGCTCGCCGACGCCGTCAAGGTGACCCTGGGCCCCAAGGGTCGCAACGTCGTCCTCGAGAAGAAGTGGGGTGCCCCCACGATCACCAACGATGGTGTTTCCATCGCCAAGGAGATCGAGCTCGAGGACCCGTACGAGAAGATCGGCGCCGAGCTGGTCAAGGAGGTCGCGAAGAAGACGGACGACGTCGCCGGTGACGGCACGACGACCGCGACCGTCCTGGCGCAGGCGCTGGTCCGCGAGGGCCTGCGCAACGTAGCCGCCGGTGCCAACCCGATGGCCCTCAAGCGTGGCATCGAGAAGGCCGTCGAGGCCGTCTCGGGCGCCCTGCTCGAGCAGGCCAAGGACGTGGAGACCAAGGAGCAGATCGCTTCGACCGCCTCCATCTCCGCCGCCGACACCCAGATCGGCGAGCTCATCGCCGAGGCGATGGACAAGGTCGGCAAGGAAGGCGTCATCACCGTCGAGGAGTCGCAGACCTTCGGGCTCGAGCTTGAGCTCACCGAGGGCATGCGCTTCGACAAGGGCTACATCTCGGCGTACTTCGCCACCGACATGGAGCGTATGGAGGCGTCGCTCGACGACCCGTACATCCTGATCGTCAACTCGAAGATCTCGAACGTGAAGGACCTCCTTCCGCTCCTCGAGAAGGTCATGCAGTCCGGCAAGCCGCTGCTGATCATCGCCGAGGACGTCGAGGGCGAGGCCCTGTCGACCCTGGTCGTCAACAAGATCCGTGGCACGTTCAAGTCCGTCGCCGTCAAGGCCCCGGGCTTCGGTGACCGCCGCAAGGCCATGCTCGGCGACATCGCCATCCTCACCGGTGGCACCGTCATCTCCGAGGAGGTCGGCCTCAAGCTGGAGAACGCCGGTCTCGACCTGCTCGGCCGCGCCCGCAAGGTCGTCATCACCAAGGACGAGACCACGATCGTCGACGGCTCCGGTGAGAGCGACCAGGTCCAGGGTCGCGTCAACCAGATCCGCGCCGAGATCGAGAACTCGGACAGCGACTACGACCGCGAGAAGCTGCAGGAGCGCCTGGCGAAGCTCGCCGGCGGTGTTGCGGTCATCAAGGCCGGTGCCGCGACCGAGGTGGAGCTCAAGGAGCGCAAGCACCGCATCGAGGACGCCGTTCGCAACGCGAAGGCCGCCGTCGAAGAGGGCATCGTCGCCGGTGGTGGCGTGGCCCTCATCCAGGCCGCCGCTGTCTTCGAGAAGCTTGAGCTCGAGGGCGACGAGGCCACCGGTGCCGCCGCTGTGAAGCTGGCCCTTGAGGCCCCGCTGAAGCAGATCGCGGTCAACGCCGGCCTTGAGGGCGGTGTCGTCGTCGAGAAGGTGCGCAACCTCACCGTCGGCCACGGCCTGAACGCCGCGACCGGTGAGTACGTCGACATGATCGCCGAGGGCATCCTCGACCCGGCGAAGGTCACGCGCTCTGCCCTGCAGAACGCCGCGTCGATCGCCGCGCTGTTCCTCACCACCGAGGCCGTCATCGCCGACAAGCCGGAGAAGGCGGGCGCTGCCCCGGCCGGCGGCGGCATGCCGGGCGGTGACATGGACTTCTGAGCCTCTTCGGCTCGGTAGGCCAGTCTTCACGTACCGAGGGCGGTACCCCTTCTCAGGAAGGGGTACCGCCCTCGGGCGTTGCCAGGGCATAGGCGATGCCGTCGTCGATGTCGGACTCAAGCCCCTTGCGGAAGGCGGCCTCGTACGCCGGGTCGCCGATGGCGTCGCGGATCCGGCGCTCGCAGGCCTGGCGGACGGCAACGAGATAGGGACTTCCCATCTGTGCGACGCCGCTGGAGCGCCAGAGGACATCGGAGATACCGAGCAGCCGCCCGGTCTGCTCGGGGTCGGCCATGGCCGAGGTCAGCGCGTCGATGCTCAGGGCGGCACCGAAGACGTCGCGGAACCGCCATTTGATCGGCAGGGCGTCGCGGGCGTGCCGCACGGCCGACTCCGGGTCGCCGTTGCTCAGCGCGGCCCTGGACAGCAGGTCGAAGGCGTAACTGCGCATCCACAGCTCGCCGTGCCGCTCGCACTCCTCGCGCAGGGCGTCGGCGCTCGCGGTGGCCCGGTCGAACTCGCCCAGATGGAGTCGGGCGAACGCCAGGACGCCGAGCACGAGGAGCTTGACGGCGGGGGAACCGCCGCCGCAGCCGGGCGACCCGGCCGCCGGTGCGAGCAGGACGATCGTCCGCGCGGGGCGGCCGGTCAGCGCAAGGCGGGCCCCTTCGAGGTAGAGAGCGGCGTCGGCCGCCGCCGGATCGTCGACCCGGTCCGCCAACGACGCGCAGATGTGCACCAGTTGGGTGGAGGCTTCGAGGTCGCCCTGCACGAGGGAGACCGATCCACAGGTCCACAGGGCCCAGAAGCGTTCCCGTTCGGCGCCCGGACCGGGGGTCTTGGCAAGGGCCCGCTCCAAGTAGTGACGGCCTTCGCGCTGGAAGCCGCAGCAGAACCAGAAGAACCACAGACTGCCGGTCATCTCAAGGCTGTCACGCGGGTCCGGCTCCGCGAGGCAGCTCTCCAGAGCCGCGCGGAGGTTGGCGTGCTCGGCCGTGCACCTCTCGTACCAGGCCACCTGGTCGGGGCCGGCCCACTTCCGGCCGCCGGTGCGGGCCAGCCAGCGGTAGTAGTCCCGGTGCCGCTCCGCGAGACGCTTGTCCTCGCCGAGATTGCGCAGCCACTCCTCGCCGTACTCACGGACGGTGTCCAGCATCGAGTACCGCAGGCCCCGCTGGGTCTCCACCGACCGCAGGAGGGACTTGTCCACAAGGGCGGAGAGCAGCCCCCCGATCTGCCCGCTGCCGAGCGGGCCGACGGCGCAGACCAGTTCGGCCGCCTCCTGCTCGAAGCCGTCGGCGAAGACGGAGAGGCGGGCCCAGACCAACCGCTCCTGTGGGGTGCACAGTTCGTGGCTCCAGCCGATGGCCGTGCGCAGGGTCTGGTGCCGGGGTTCGCTCCCGCCGTGCCAGCTGCCGGGGGGCGAGGGGGAGGCGAGCGTCTCGAAGCGGGCGTGCAGGCGCCGGCGGAGTGCGTCCAGGTCCATCTCGGGCAGGCGGGCCGCGGCCAGTTCGATGGCGAGGGGGATGCCTTCCAGGTGCGCGCAGATCTCCGCCACCGCCGTGCCGTCCTCCTCGGTGACGCCCGCGCGCTCCATGAACAGCAGGGCCGCGTCGGACGGTCGTGCGCCGTGGACGTCGACGGGCAGCGGGGGCACGACGACTGCCTGCTCGCCCTGGAGGAACAGGGGGTGGCGGCTGGTGGCGAGGACGCGTACTCCCGGGGCCGCGGCCAGCAGTGTGCGTACGAAGTCGGCGCAGTCGGCGGCCAGATGCTCGCAGCAGTCCAGGATCAGCAGGAGCTCCTTGTCGGCCAGCCAGCCGGACACCACCTCGATCGCGGGCCGGGCGCTCTGATCGGCAAGGCGCAGGGCCTCGTACAGGGCGAGGGCCATCAGGGCAGGCTGGCTCAGCTGGGCGAGGTCGACCAGCCATACTCCGTCGGGGAAGCCGTCCCTCAGCTCCGCTCCGGCGCGCTGTGCCAGGCGGGACTTGCCCACGCCGCCCACACCGGTCAGCGTCACCAGGCGGGCGTCGGTCAGGGCTTCCGCGACGGCCCGCAGTTCCGCCCCGCGTCCGACGAAACTCGTCGTCTCGGCCGGTAGGTTGCCCACCTGTCGGCTCTGCCCGGTTTTCCCCATGGTGGCTCCCCGTGGCTCCCCGTCTCCGGCCGCTCCAAGCCCCTTCGGCCCGCAGCCGCCGCCGTTTCCGCCCTGTGAGTCTGCTCTCCGTCACGGTCCCGGGCTCATGGATGTCGTGAGATGCCCATTTCTACTGGCGAGACGTTCGCACCGTCGCATTTCGGCGTCAGGCCCGGTCATCTACCGTCCACTCCGGTCAACCTCTTCTGGGAGGGGCCACGGGTGGTCCATAGTGACCGTCAACCGTCACGGAGCGTGAACATGGGGGTGGGGCCGGGCCATGCCCGTCGGCAGGTGGGGCCGGGAGGCAGACATGAGGGGATGGCGCATCCTGTTGATCCTGGCTCTGGGGGTGAGCTTCCTCCTGGCAGCGCTCGGCACGTTCGTCAGCGGCTGGCCGACGGGGGTCGCCGTGCTGCTGATCGGTCCGCTCATCGCCTGTGTCCGGTCGAGTGCGCGGCGTACCGCGGTGGTGGTCGCCTGGACGGTGCTGCTCGCGTCGGTGACCGGTGTCGTGCGGCATCTGGCGGGGGCACCGGGTTTCGGTCTGGAGTTCCTGGTCCTCGTGGCGGGCGGGGTGCTCGCCGTCCACAACGCCGCCCGGCACGCCGAGCGGGAGGCGGCCCTCGCCCGGGTCACGGAGGTGGCGTGCGCGTCGCAGAGCGCGCTGCTACAGCCCCTGACGGCCGAGGTCGGCGGGATCGAGGTGTGCACCCGGCAGCACAGTCCGGTGCAGGGAGCCTCGGTGTGCGGGGACCTGTACGACGTCGTCCACACCCCGTACGGGCCGCGGCTGTTCGTCGGGGACGTACGCGGCCACGGCCTGGAGGCGCTGCGGACCACCGCGGCGGCGATGAAGGCCTTCCGCGACCTCGCCTATCTCACCCCCGGCCTCGCCGACCTGGCCACGGCCCTCGACACCCGGCTCGCCCCCGACCTGGGGCCCGAGGGCTTCGTCACCGCCGTCATCGCCGAGTTCGCGCCGGGCGAGGTCCGCCTGGTCAACTGCGGCCACCCGCCGCCCCTGCGGGTGGGCAAGCAGGTCAGACTCCTCGAACCCCCGGAGCCCGCGCTGCCGTTGGGCCTGCGTACGACACCGCTGCCGCACCGGGTCTACCTGCAACCGGGGGAGCGTCTTCTCTTCTACACCGACGGCCTGAGCGAGGCCCGCGACGGCGACGGCGTCGACTTCCCCCTGCTCCCGCGCGTGGCCGAGGCGCTGGCCGAGCCCTCGGACTCCGATGCGCTCGACGCCCTGTACGCCATGGCGATCGCGCACACCGGCCGCCCGCTCACGGACGACGTCGTCCTCGTCCTGTGCCGGGCGACCGACGCGACCGGGGCCCCGCTCACCGCCTGCCCCCAGGAGGGGATCAGTCCGGGAGCCGGTCCATGATCCAGGTGCAGAGTTCCTCGGTGACCAGGGTGTGGCCCTCGTTCTGGGCCGCGCAGTAGTACTCGTCCAGGTGGCTGTCCTCGGACTTCTCCGGGAACGGGTCGTACAGCTTCTCGTGGCTGTCGATGTCGCGCAGGGCGACCGCGCTGACGGCGGGGACGAAGCAGTGCTCGCGGATCTCGGCCTCCGAGCCGAGGCCGATGATGGCGGGGATCCTGTCCAGTTCGTCGGCGAGGATGCCGAAGCCCTCCAGGGTGCCGCCGGGCGCGCCGTCGACCGCGGGCAGGCCCGAGGTGCGGAGCTGCGGCTTGCGCAGGGTCACCACCCGTAGCTGCGCGACGAGTTGGTCCTCGCCCTCGGGCTGCGTGTAGAGGCGGGTGCCGGTGATGGCGAGGCCCCTGCCGTGGAACGCCTGCTCGCCGGGGGCGATGCCGTTGCCCGCGCCGCTGCGGACGCCGTTGGCGACGCCGATGTTCTTCGGCCGGTTCGGCCAGCCGCCGACCCGCTCGAGCTCGGCGAGGAACTCGACGCGCTCCTTGTCCGTCTCGGGAGCGTCGCCCCACTCGGAGATGTGCTGCCACAGGAGCTGGCGCGCGGCCGGGCTGTTCATCTGGTTCGAGAAGGCGGCGTTGAGCCGGCGGATGTAGTGCGCGAACGACTGGAGCGCGAGCGGGATCCAGGCGCCGCGGTGCGGGCTGTCGTACGAGAAGTACAGCGCGGTCTCGTGGTCGACGCTGTCGTGCTCCATCTTGGCCAGCGCGTACCGCGCGACCAGACCGCCCATGCTGAAGCCGCCGACGGTCAGCGGGTGGTTGCCGTTGCGCCGCGCGATCGTTTCCTGGATCGCCGACTTGGCGGCCTTGGCGTTGTCCAGGATCGAGGCGCTGCGCTCGTCGAAGCCGAGCAGGATGACGTCGTACCCGCGCTTGCGCAGCTTGCTGATGAACGGGTACGGCCCCCGCTCCAGGGTCTCCCACGAGAAGTCCAGGTCACTGGGCCCGGTGTTGAAGCCGTCCGCGATGATGACCGGCTTGGTCAGCCCGTCCTTGGCGTTGGCGAGATACACCCAGGCCCGGCCCTCGGGCAGTGTCCACTCCTGGTCCGGGGCGGGCGCGGACTCGGAGACCTCCCGGGGGCCGGGCGCCAGGGTGATGCGGGCGGCGGTCCCGAAGGCCTCGGCGATCTGCTCTTCGTCGTGCTGGCCGGGCTGTCCGGTGTCGTCGTACTCGGTCATGAAGGGTCCCCTCCGGTGGTGCGGCTCCGATGGCGGGATGAGGTGCGGTGTCATCTTCGGTACGTCGGTTGGCCCGCCGGAAGGAGAGCGGGGCCCTTTCGGACAGCGGGGTGTTGGCCGCTTTCGCGTGTGCCGTACGGGGATGAGGGCCGCCGGGCCTGGGCGGGGCGCGCACGGCGGTTACGGGTGTGGCGTGGCGGTGTTCGACTCGGTCAGGGGCTGCGCGCCGACGCGGGGGAAGTATGTCCCGAAGGCGCCGGGAGCGCTCGCCATGTGAATCGATGTCGGCCTTGGTAATCGATTATCCATCGGATCGTCTATTGTGTAGGCATGAGTCAGACGCCCCACACCTCGCCACAGGCGGGGAAGCAGATGCTCTCCGAGCAGGTCTACACCCACCTGCGGGACGCGATCATGCGCGGCGACCACGCCCCCGGCGACCCCCTCAAACCCCAGGACCTCGCCAAAGAGCAGGGCGTGAGCCTGGCCGTCGTGCGTGAGGCGCTCGTGCGGGTGGTCGGCGAAGGTCTCGCCGACCGGCTGCCCAACCGCGGCTTCGCCGTCCCCGCCTTCTCCGACCGCCGCTGGCAGGAGATCGCGGAGGCCCGCAGGGCCGTCGAACCGGTCATGCTGCGCATGTCCGTCGAGCGCGGCGACGTCGACTGGGAAGCCCGGGTACGGGCCGCCCACCACCGTCTGACCCGCACCCCGGCATACGTGCCGGAGGAGGGCGAGCACTACAGCGGCGCGTGGGCCGAAGCGCACCGGGTCTTCCACCGCACCCTGCTTGAGGGGTGCGGCAACGCCGTACTCCTTCAGACCTTCGACCGGATGTGGACCGCGAGCGAGCTGGCCCGCCGCTGGTCGGCGCACCGCAACCCCGGCCGGGACGGCGCCCTGGAGCATCGCCGCCTTGAGGAGGCGGCGCTCGCCCGCGACGCCGACACCGCCGCCGAGGTCCTCACCCAGCACCTCACCCAGACCGCGGCCGGACTGACCGACTGCCCCCACCACGAACCGACCGACAACCCCACCGACGAAACCGGAGCCACAGCATGACGTCCATCGAGGCCAGCACGGGCCGCCACTGCCACAACGCCGTCAGCCCTCTGCACGTGGCCATGTACTTCGCTCCGGAGCCGGGGGAAGAACTCACGGCACTCGGTCTTGAGCAAGGCTCCATGGTCTACCTCGCGGGCCGCGCCGCACCGCTGGGGGCCGTCGACGCGGGCACCGTCACGGCGACGTTCTACAACTTCAACCACGAGCACGTACGGCGGTCCATCCCCGCGGCGTGGACCGTCACCACCCCGGAGGCGGTGCTCACGGCACGGCTGCGCGGCGCGGACCGGACGCTGCGGCGGCTGCTCGGGAAGGAGGCCCTCATATCCAAGGAGATGACCGAAGCGGCCGAACTGGCGCTGCGCGCCACCGAAGCGTGCCGCAGGGAGGCGCGTCCGCTGTACGCCGCCAACGCCGACCTCCCCGTCCCCGAAGAGCCGCACCTCGCCCTGTGGCACGCCGCGACGCTGCTGCGCGAGCACCGGGGTGACGGTCACCTGACCGCCCTGACGATGGCCGGCCTGTCCGGCATCGAGGCGCTGGTCCTGCACAACGCCACCGGCAAGGCGCCGACATCGGAACTCTTCATGCGGACGCGCGGGTGGTCCGAGCAGCAATGGGGCGCCGCCCGGGAGCAGTTGCGCGAGCGTGGCCTGCTGGACGGGGCGGGGGACCTCACGGGGGCGGGCACGGCTCTGCGCGCCGAGACCGAGGCGCTCACCGACCGCCTCGACGCCGCCCCGTACGCCCACCTCGGCCCGGCGGCCACCGCCCGCCTCACGGAACTGGCCGGTGCCTTCTCCGGAACCCTCAGGGCGGCGGGCGCCTTCCCGGCGGTGCACTTCGGCAGGTGAGGGCGGCGGGGGGCGCGTCGGTGCTGGGGGTCATGGCGTCGCCTCCTCCCCTACATCGTGCCCCGCTTCTGGCACGGATGGGTTGAACCGTCACGTGTGGCTCCTTGCGGGGTTTCGGGTCGCCGCAGCGCGGGCTTGTGCCGCGTGGGCGCGGACCTCGGTGGGGCCCAGGGCGGTGCGGTGACGCACGGGTTCGCCCCGGCACGGGCCGCAGGTGCCGCCGGGCAGGGCTTCGGGGCGGCCGGGTGCGCCGCATCTTCCGCACTCCAGTACGCGAAGTGCGGGGCGGGGCGCTGGCTCCGGAGGGAGCTTGCTCTTGAGGCGGCTGCGGACGAGGGCCGCCGGGCTGTGGACCGGGGTGGGCAGTCCCGCGGTGAGGGCGCGGAGGACGTCCGGCTCCGTCGCGCCGCGCCTGAACCACTCGGTGACCTGGGGTTCGAGGGCGACGCAGTCCGCGTACGCGAGGGACAGCGCGGGGGCCGTCCTGCCGAGAGCCGCGAGGAGGATGAAGGCGCGGCTGCGGGTGGGGTGCCGGGGTCTGCTCGCTTCCGGCTCCGGCTCCTTCTCCGGTACGTCGCCACGCGTGAACGCCGCCCACCAGTCGTCGTCCCGCGCCGTCCGGGAGAACCACGTCCGAGTGACCCAGCGGGCGCTGCCGGATCCGCGCACGTGTTCGCTGCCGCGCCGCAAGTTGCCTGCCTCCTGGAGCTTGTTGAGGGCGGTACGGAGAGCGCACTGGCCGTACGGGAGGTGCTTGGCCAGGGTCTTCACGGAGATGTCCGCGCCGTCGGGTAGCCGGTCGAGGTACGCGGCGATGGACGCTTCGCGGGGTGGGAGGTGGGTGAAGTCGTGGGCGGTGCGTTGGAGTTGTCCGGGTGCCGAGCGTTTTCCGTAGCCCGGGTTGGCCATCGGGTGCGGGGTCGGGTGCGTGGGGCGGAAGGCGGCACTAAGCTTGGCGTCAGCCATGGATCGAACTCGACTTTCGATCGTGATGGTCAGGCCCCCGCAGGTGTTGCTAGCACCGAGCGGGGGCTGTTCGTTATGCGGGCACGCTAGAGCGTCGTCACGTTGCGTGGCAAGTCGAACCCGGAAAGTGGTCGCGTGTGCCAACTCCGGGGGAGGGAGGGTGGGTTGAGGCCCGCCTCCCGTTCCTTGAAAAGAGGGCTCGCGGCTTGCGGCTTGAGCCCCGGGGTCAGCTGGCCTTAAGGCCCGCGATGAACTCGGACCAGCTGGCGGCCCGGAACACGAGCTTCGGGCCTGTGGGGTTCTTGGAGTCGCGGACGGGGACGAGTTCGGGGTGACCGTCGACTACTTCTAGGCAGTCGCCGCCCTGCCCACCGCTGTACGTGGACTTGCGCCAGCGGGCCATCTCCAGGCAGTTGCCGCCGTCAGGGCCGCTGTAGCTGGACTTGTGCCAAGTAGCTGTGCTCAGGTCGTACTCAGGGCTGGTCCTCATGGGTGTAATCCTCTGCCACTGATTCGATCAGAGCCAGGGAATCTTGTGGTGACAATGCGCTGGCCCCTAACAAATCGTAGGCCAGAGTTTGTCGGGTGACTGTGGCCGGGTCGTCCTCAAGGCGCCCGGTTTCGACACCCTCTGCGTAGGCGAGCGGAGGTGCATTCTCAAAGGTCATGAGCTTGAGGGAGCCTTGGACGAGCGGGTGGGCGCCTGCCGAGAAGGGCATGACCTGCACGATCGCTCGGTGTCGCCGCCCGAGTGCGGCGACATGGTGCAGGGCCTCGGCCATCACCCCAGGCCCTCCGACCACTCGGCGGATTGATGCCTCGTCGAGTACCGCCCACAACAGCGGCGTTGTTGGATCGCGCAGGATGTGAGCTCGCTCTAGACGGGCTGTCACCAACTCGTCGATGACATCCGGCGTCGCTGTCGGGCGCCCACTCCGGAACATGGCCCGTGCGTACCCCTCCGTTTGCAACAACCCTGGGATCAACAGGGGGGCGTACTCCCTGATCGCCGTAGCAATCGCCTCCGCCTCCGCAGCCTCCGCGAAGTGATCCGGGTACTTGGACTTGGCGACGGCCTTGCAGTTGCGGGCGAAGAAGCCCCCCGTGTCGAGGACTTCGTCGAAGTGGTGGGCGTACTCCAGGTGCATCCGGCGCGTACCGGCCTCCAGCTGGCCGATGAAGGAGCCGCTGACGAAGAGCGGGGCGCCGAGCGCGTCCTGGCTGAGGCCCGCACGTTCGCGGGCGTGGCGGAGTTCACAGCCGAGGAGGGCTCGGGGGTTCGATGAGGGGTCGAGGTCCTTGGGGCGGGTCATGGGCAACTCCTGCACCGAACAAGGGGGTTTGTTGGGTCGCCGACGCTTCTCAGGGTACGCAGCGGCGGACACGCTGGGTGATGAAACGAGAACACTCAGTGTGAAAGGTGGAGCGCATGGCGCTGACGGCAGAGGAACGGGTGCGGGCGGTGGAGGAGGCCGTGCGGCAGTTGAGAGCGGGCCTCGAAGGGGCCGGGGTCACGCTGCCGTCGCTACGGATGGACCCCCTGACGGCGACGGCCGAAGGGGCGCTGCCGCTGGTGGAGCTGGGGCGCTGCAACCTCGACATGGCGTTGCGTCTTGCCGCCGTACTGGAGGGTGCGCGGTGACAGCGACCCGAGTGTTCCGGAGGCGGGGACGTACGCCGTCGACTACCGGGACGGCAGCGTGGGGCAGGTCATGGGGTGCGAGGGCGGACTCGTACAGCTGAGGCCGCTCGGCGGAGGCCGGGAGTGGGACTGCCCGCCGGAGAAGGTCGGGGAGGCGCCGCCGGGCGAGGTGCTGCGGGAGAAGGTGCGGCTGGTCAACCGGGAGGGGCGGCTGCCGTGAACGTGACGGACCGGCGAAGTGAGGGGCTGATTTGTACGCTGAGAGAGGTCGAAGTGGGCTCTCCATGTACAGAGCGGGAGATCGTGATGTCGCTGACACACATCGAGATCGACGATGAGGCCCTGGAGACCGCCAAGCGTCTCGGCGGGCATCGGACGAAGACGGCGGCCGTCGCGCATGCGTCGGCGGAGTACAACAGGCGACTGGAGAGGGCTGCCGCCTACGACAGGTTCAACGACTTCGCGACGGCAGCGAAGTTCGCGGCCGAGCTGCGGGAGCGCCGAGTGCAGGAGGGGCCCGTCGGGTAGGTCAGGCCACCGGGGCGGCGTTGAATGCGACCTTCTCGTATCCGGCATCCAGGACGATGCTCAGGGAGGCGTTCATCGCGGTGGCCACGCGGCGCAGGAGGGGCAGGGCGGCGCCCGGGCCGAGCCGGGTGCCGCCTTCGGGTGCGGGAGAGGTCGGACCCGCCTACTGCGGGGCCTCGAAGCCGCCGATCTGCTGTTCGAGCAGTTCGGCCAGCCGCAGCGGGGTGCGGTCCTCGAACATCGGGCCGATGAGCTGCACTCCCACCGGCAGCCCCTCGGGGGACCGGCCCGTTGGTACGGCGGTGGCGGGCAGGCCGGGCATGGTGGCAAGACCGGCCCAGACGAGCTGGTCGAAGTACGGGTACTGGACGCCGTCGATGTCGAGCCGACGTTCCAGCACATGGGGGTTGTGGTCGTGCGGGAACGCGGGAGTGGGCGTGATCGGGCACACCACGGCATCGAACTCGGCGAACAGCTGCCGCCAGCCGTGGCGGTGGAGTTCGCGACGGTTGTTCGCCTCGATCCAGTCGCGGTGGGTGAACACCATGCCACGCAGCCGCGTCGCGTCGAGGCTCTGGTCGTCCGCGCTCAGTCCGGCGGCGCGGGTCCGCAGTTCCTCGTACGCGTCGACGGGAAAACGCGCGACGGAGCCCGAGAACAGGAACTGCATGTAGAGCGTCGCGGCTTCGGCCAGATCGGGCAGCAGCGAGCTGTGCCGTTCGACGCGGGCGCCGCCGTCGGCAAGCGCCTCGGCCACCCGGTCCACGCCCGCCCGCACGGCGGACCCGGTCGGAATGAGCGGATGTTCGTCGAGGACCAGGACCCGGAAGTCGCGGATCCGCTCGTGGCGCGCGGGCGGCAGCGTCACGTCGTACGCCACACCGTGCGTCATCGGGTCCGGTCCGGCCATGACGTCGAGCAGGAGCGCGAGGTCGCGGGCGGTGCGCGCCATCGGACCGACGACGGCGAGGTCGAGGTCGACCGGCAACGGTTGTGCCGGTGGCACGACCATGCCGCGGGTCGCCGCCAGCCCGACCGTCGGCTTGTGCGCGTAGATGCCGCAGAAATGCGCGGGGGTGCGCAGCGAACCTGCGAGGTCGGAGCCGATGGACAGCGCGCCGAACCCGGACGCCAGGGCCGCCGCCGATCCACCGGAGGACCCGCCCGACGTACGACCGTGATCCCACGGGTTGTTGGTGGTGCCGTAGATCTCGTTGAAGCTCTGGATGTCTTGCAGTCCCAGCGGCACATTGGTCTTGCCCAGCACCACCGCGCCCGCGTCCTTGAGCCGCGACACCTGCACCGCGTCCTCGGCAGGCACGTAGTCCCGGTGTTGCGGCATGCCCCAGGTCGTGGGCAGCCCAGCCATGTTGTAGGACTCCTTGACCGTCACCGGTATACCGAGCAGCGGCCGGACCTCGCCGCGGGCGCGCGCCTGGTCGGCACCGCGCGCGGCGGCCCGCGCACGGTCGAAGTCCGGCACACAGATCGCGTTGATCCCCTTGTCGTCCCGCTCGATCCGGGCGATCGCCTCATCGGTCAGTTCCGCCGAGGACACTTCACCGGCACGCAGGGCAGCCGTCATCTCTTCGGCCGTCTGAAAGTTCGACTCCATGAATCCGACCGTATTGACCCCTTGAGCAGGGCACCTAATACCGGTTCGCGCAACGGGATGGATGTCCAATCGGGCCCGACCTCGGTGTGCCCGACCTCGGTCGCTCGTTCGTGGGACGCTGGGGGAAAGCGGTCAACGACCGCAGGCTCGTCGATCTACGCTCACGTGCCGCAGGCTTCAAGAGAAGGGACCCGCGATGACCGCAGCACTGGTCGAGCACGACATGGCTCCTGACCGCCGTTCGTGGGACCTCCTGCTCCAGGCGTGGCGTGAGCTGGATGTGCCGGAGGGCTGGCACGCCGAGATCGATGAAGGGCAGATTGTCTTGGTACCGCCGCCGCACAGGCATCACAACGGAATCGCGGACGCCCTGCAGAGGGTGCTCTACCAGGTCGCCCCCGATGAACTGGGGGTCTACCAGACCCTCGGCATCCACATCGCCCCTTTGGACAAGCTGTACGTCCCGGATCTGGTGCTCGCCCCGCGCGAGGTCGTGGACGCCGCAGATCCCGACACCAACGACCCCCTGGACGCGTCGGAAGCCCTGCTCGTCGTCGAGATCACCTCGCAGAGCAACGCCAAGGACGACCGCACCAAAAAGCTGTGGGCCTATGCGCATGCCCCGGTTCCGGCCTACCTGCTCGTGGACCGTTTCGACGAGCACGGTCCGACGGCCACCTTGTTCACCGGACCGCAGAACGGGGCGTACAAGCACGCCGAGCGGGTGCCGTTCGGGGAGAGCCTCACGCTGCCGGATCCGTTCGCGGCGACCGTCGATACGGCGGCATTTCCCGGCTGACGTCCCGCACAGGGGGCGGTCAGGCCGTTGCCGGTTCCTTGTCGGCTTCCCGTGTGTCTGGCTCGTTTCGCGGCTCCTGCCTCGGCTTACAGGTTGCGATACACGTCGCGCCGGTTGCCCACATGGACGACCAGGATGACCAGGACCTCGTCACGGATCTCGTAAACGACCCGGAAGCTGCTCACCCGCAGCCGGTGCAGACCGTCATGGCCCGTGAGTTTCTTGGTGTCCGCGTCGTCGCGACGCGGATCGTCGCCGAGCGCGGTGAGGGCCGTCAAGATGAGCATGGCCTGTTGTCGGTCGATGGAGCGGAGTTGACGCTGCGCGTACGTGGTGAAGCGGAAGGCGTACTTCACGCGACGTCGCCCTTGCTTCCCTCGCCCTTTCCGCCGTCTCCTTCGAAGAGGTCGGCGAGGAGTTCGGCCATGCTGACGGTGGGGTCGTCGCGGTGCTGCTCGGCCTCGCGCGCAGCGAGTTCGTCACTCGCCTCGTCGAGCGCGTCCAGGACCTCTATGGGGACCAGGGCCGCTACACGCTTCCCCTTGCGCGTCAGCACGGTCACCTCGCCGGCCTCGGCCTTGTCGACGACCTCGGCGAGGTGGGCGCGGGCTTCACGGATGGTGACGTTCTCGCTCATGACACAAGTGTACGCAACCATGTGTACACATGGCGTGGCGCGGGACGGGGCGGGATGTAGCAAAGGCGGCACCCCGGTCACGCATGCGTGGGATGCCGCCCTGGCTCGTCAACGTGCGGACGAAGGCCCTCAGACCTTCGCTGGTTCCGCCTCTGAAGCAGTCGGCCCGGCTGCCGCACCGGAAGAGGCCGAGACGACCTGCTCGGGGGCGTCCGTGGCGGCCGTGTCGGCGTTCAGCTCCACCAGCATCTCCTTGCTGAAGCCGAAGAAGTACGTCGCGAAGAAGCCCACCACGTAGCCGATGAGCAGGCCGCCGCCGTAGATCGCGACCGTCAGGCCCAGGCCCTTGTTGCCGTCGAGGAGCGGGAACAGCGCCCAGCCCGACGGGCCGATCGCCGTGGAGCCGACCTTCTCGCCGATCATCGAGAAGAAGCCGATGAACGCACCGCCCGCCGCGCCGCCCACGCACGCCGTGATGAAGGGGCGGCCGAGGGGGAGCGAGACGCCGTAGATGAGGGGTTCGCCCACGCCCAGGAAGCCCGCGGGGAGCGCCGACTTGATCGTCGTACGGATCGACGTGTTGTTCTTCAGGCGCTTGTAGACCGCGATCGCACAGCCCACCTGGCCCGCGCCCGCCATCGCCAGGATGGGGAGCAGGACCGTGAAGCCCTGCTGCTCGATGAGCGTGGTGTGGATGGGGATCAGGGCCTGGTGCAGGCCCAGCATCACCAGGGGCAGGAACAGACCGCCAAGGACCAGGCCCGCGAACGCGCCCGTGTTGTCCAGGAGCCAGTTCGCCGCCGTACCGATGCCCGTCGAGACCTCGCCCGCCAGGAACATCAGGCCGAAGATCGTGACCAGGCCCGACAGAAGGACCGTGATGGTGGGGGTGACCAGGACGTCAAGCGCCTCCGGGACCCACTTCCTGCACCACTTCTCGATGTAGGTGGCGAGGACCGCGGCGCCGAGGGCGCCGAGTACGCCGCCCTGCCCGGGCGACAGCTTCTGGCCGAACGCCTCGATGTTCGCCACACCCGCGTACACGATGATCGCCGCCACCGCGCCGCCCAGAATCGGTGTACCGCCGAACTCCTTCGCCGTGTTGAAGCCCACGAACACCGCGATGAGGGCCATGAAGCCGGAGGCGATCGCCGCGAGCGCCGGGGTGATGCCCGGCAGCCACTCCAGGTTGATCAGGAGGCCGTTGATGCCCGCGATGATGCCGCAGCCGATGAGGGCCGGGATCAGCGGCACGAAGATGTTCGCGATGCGGCGCAGGAAGAGCTTGAACGGGGTGGCGTTCTTCTCCTTGCGGGCCGCCCGGATGGCCGCCCCCTGCGTCGCCAACTCGTCCGCGGTGAGCACGTGTTCGGCAGGTGCCGTCGGGGCCGCGGACGCTTCCTCCGCCACCAAGGCCTCGAACTCCGGGGTGACACGGGCGACGATGCCCGGGCCGAGCACGATCTGGTACGTGTCGTCGTCGACCACGCCCATCACGGCGGGCAGCGCCTTCAGTGCCTCGTCGTCGACCAGCGAGCGGTCGGCGAGGCCCAGGCGCAGGCGCGTCATGCAGTGGGCGATGGACGTGACGTTCCGGGCGCCGCCGACGAGGGGCAGGATCGCGGCGGCTGTGGCGCGGTTCTTGTCAGTTGCCATGGTGCGGATGCCTTGCTGTGTGCAGGGTGGCGCTGTTCGGTCAGCGGCAGGGGAAGGGAGGGGAGGGGAAGGGAGGGGAGGCGGGGCGGCTGGGGCAGGTGGGTCAGGTGGTGGTGCGGGGCGTGCGTGCCGTGTCGAGTGCCGACCTGAGGTGGCCGTCCGACGATGCGAGCAGGTCGGCCGCCGTGTGGCCGTCGACCCCGCCGAGGATGGTGAGGATGGCGTTCTTCACCTCCCCGTCGGTGGAGGCGAGCGCGGCCTCGATCTCCTCGTCGGACGCGCCGGTGGCGAGGGAGACGATCCGCCGCGAGCGGGCGCGCAGCTTCTCGTTCGACGCGCGTACGTCCACCATCAGGTTTCCGTACGTCTTGCCGAGGCGGATCATCGTGATCGTCGACAGCATGTTGAGGACGAGCTTCTGGGCCGTGCCCGCTTTCAGGCGGGTGGAGCCGGTGAGCAGCTCCGGGCCGACGACGACCTCGATGCCGTGGTCGGCCGCCGCCGCGAGCCCGCTGTCCGCGTTGCAGGAGAGGCCGATGGTGAGCGCGCCCCGCCGCCTGGCGTGCTCCACCGCGCCGATCGCGTACGGGGTGCGGCCCGACGCCGATACGCCCACGACCACGTCGTCCGCGGTGAGACCGAGCCCGTCCAGGTCCTCGGCCGCCAGCTCCTTGCTGTCCTCCGCGCCCTCGACCGCCGTGACCATGGCGCTCGGCCCGCCCGCGATGAGGCCGACGACCTCGGACGGGTCGGTGTTGAAGGTGGGCGGGCACTCGGAGGCGTCGAGCACGCCCAGGCGCCCGGCCGTTCCGGCGCCCGCGTAGACGAGCCGTCCGCCGCGGGCCATGCGCTCGGCGGTGCCGTCGATGGCGGCGGCGATCGCCGGGAGCTGCTCGGCGACGGCCGTCGGCACGGTGGCGTCCTCGCCGTTCATGATCTTCGCGATCTCCAGCGTGGGCTGCCGGTCGATCTCGGAGAGCTCGGGCCGGAACGCCTCGGTGGTGAGCGTGTCCAGCTGGGCACGGAGCTCGCCGTACGTCTCTCCGCTGCCGGGGGTGGGGGAGGGAGAGGGGCTGGGGCTGGGGGAGGGGGTGGCGTCGGTCGTGGAGGGCATGCGTGCGGCTCTTTCGTGTGCGGCGGGGTGGGCGGGTGCGGGCGTGACGGGTGGGGCGTGACAGGTGGGTGTCAGCGGTTGCCGCCGCGCGGGCTGTGCCGGTGCGCGAGCGCTTCGTAGGAGGCGGCGAGCGCGGGGGCCGCGCTCTCGTACGTCCGCTGAGCGACGCCCACGAACAGGCAGTCCACGACGAGCAGTTGGCTCGTGCGGGACGACATCGCGGCGGGCCTGAGCTCGCTCTCGCGCGCGGTGGAGGTGGTCAGGATGTGGTCCGCGTACTGCGAGACGGGGCTGCCGGGCCGCCCGGTGATCGCGATGGTCGTCGCCCCGCGCTCGAAGGCGACCCGCAGCGGCTCGATGACGTCGCCGGTCGATCCGGAGTGCGTGATCGCGATCGCCACGTCCTTGGAGTGCAGGGTGACGGCGTTCGTGACGGCCAGGTGCGGGTCGGAGTGCGCGTGGGCGATGTGGCCTATGCGCAGCAGCTTCTGTGCGAGGTCCTGGGCGACGAGGCCGGAGGCGGCGACTCCGTAGATCTCGGTGCGGGGCGCGACGGCGAGCGCGGCGACGGCGGCGCCGAGCTGGACGGTGTCGAGTCCGCCCGCGGTGTCGGCGAGGGTCTGCTGCTCGTCGTACGCGAGCTTCGCCACGACGTCCGCGATCGGATCGTCCACGGCGATGTCGGCGGTGACGGCGGGCGCGCGGCCCGACTGCTGCTGGGCGGCGAGCCCGGCGAGGGCGAGCCGCAGGTCGCGGTAGCCGGGGTAGCCGAGGAGGCGGGCGGTGCGGACCACCGTGGCCTCGCTGGTGCCGGTGAGTTCGGCGAGGCCGGTGACCGTGAGGGCCGCGCAGCCCGCGGGGTCGCCGGCGACGGCTTCGGCGACCAGCTGCATGGAGCGGGTCATGGACGGGGCGAGGGTCCGCACCTTGGCCGCGAGGGCGGCCGGGGCGGGGGGCGCCGCGCCAGCGAAAATTTCCTTCACGTCATTGGTCACGCCTGAAAGATATTTTCATACCGGGGGTCGGTCAAGACCCCTTTGGTCCCGATCTCGGTCCCGGTCTTGGCCCCGATCTTGGCCCCGGTCTTGGTCCCGATCTCGGATGGATCTTCGGAGGTCGCGCGCGGGCTTCGGCGGGGTGTGCGTGGGGTGGACAATGGCTGCATGGAAGCGATCGACCCTCTGGAGCAGGCGCTGCACGCCGCTCGCGCACTTGTCATCGCCGATCTCGTGGCCGGTGAGGTCGCCGAGGCCGAGGTCGTCTCGCTGGTCGAGGAGTCGGTGGTGCACCGCCGCTGGTGGGTCGAGCAGTGGCCCGAGGGCGTCGAGTACGTCGCGGGCCTCGTCGCCCAGGACGTACAGGACGCACTCCTGGAGCGCTACGGCCGCTGGCCGCTCTGCCCGGTCTGCGGCGCGGACGACCCGCACGCCCTGGAGGTGGAACCGGAGCTCGGCCCGGACCCGCACTGGGTGTGCGCCAAGGCGACCGTCATCGTGGCCCCGGTGGGCGGCCTGGCGGGCGGTCCGACGGGCGGTCCGGCGAGCGGTCCGACGGGCGGCCTGGCGTGACCGTCTACATAGACCCGCCGACCTGGCCGGGCCACGGGCGCATGTGGTCGCACCTGGTCAGCGACTCCTCGTACGAGGAACTGCACGCGTTCGCGGCAGGCATCGGCGCCCCGCCGCGCGCCTTCGAGCGCGACCACTACGACCTGCCCTCGCACCGCTACGAGGACGCGGTGCGCGCGGGCGCGGTCGAGATCGGCTCGAAGGAACTGGTGCGCAGGCTTACGGACGCGGGGCTGCGGAGGCCGAAGGGGCGTCCGGCGTAGCCCGGCTCGCGTACGCCGCGAAGTGGTACTCCGTTTCGCAGATGATGATCAGCCTGCTCAGGTCCGCCGAGAGGAAAATCCACGGATCCTCGATCGCCTCGCGCACGAGCGCGGCCCAGCCGTCGCCGCCCTCACCGCTCTCGCCTCCCTCGGCGACACGGCACTCCACCCACGGTTCGCGGGCCACGTGGGTCTTCACGTAGAAGTGCCCCGCCACTCCATTACGGGTCAGCAATTCCTGGATCCATGCGTCGAGTTCACCGGAAGCCGTCTCATCGCTGATCACGTCGTCCGGGTCTGTGCGGATGTCCTGGGACAGGTCGATGGCCGCCCTGACCCACGGCGGCTCCCCGCCGGGAACGGACCCGAGCCCGAGGCTGAAGCGGGAGAGCTTTCCGGCGATGGCCTCCAGAGCGGCCTTTTCCCGGCGTTCGCGGAGCTTCTGCTGCAGTTTGCTGTCCACCGCACGGTGCCTGTTCGTAGGAGTAGAGAGGGGGCGGAGGCTTACGGGGCGAACCAGCCTTCCGCCTCGTGGCGCAGACCCAGGGCGGTGGCTTTGCGGGCCACCTCGTGGAAGGGGAGGGAGAGGCGGGCGGCGACGGTTGCGAGGGCGGCGAGGGAGAGGGGGACGTCGTTCCATTCGGTGAGCGTGAGAGCGTCGGCACCGGGGGGCTGGAGTGCACGGGTCAGGTCCCATTCGGCGTTGCGTTCCTTGCCCCAGGCCTGGGTGACGGGTGCCAGCTCGTAGCCGAGGCGGAACAGCATGTGCGACATGTTGTCGATGCCCAGGCCGAACTGACCGGTGTGCAGGGCGGCGGCGTACTGGTCGGGCAGGGAGACGAGGCCGTGGCTCTCCGGGTCGGGCACGCCGTATCCGTAGCGCACGACGACGACGTCCTGAGGTCGCAGTGCGCCGAGTGTGGCCTGATCGGGCGCGCAGGGGTATCCCAAGGACGTCAGACGGTCCGCCGCCTCGACCAGCGTGACATTCGCATCTTGTGCCGTCTCTGCCACATCGGTCAGGGGCAGGGGTCCGTCCTCCGGGCCGTATAGCACCAGCGGGCCGAGGAACTCGATGTCCTTCTTGGAGAGTTGCTCGTCGACCGGCCGCTCGGGGCAGACGTCGAAGCCGATCGCCCGCAGCCGCTCTGCCGTGTCCCGCACCGATCCGAACCGACGCCCGGCGGCCGTCACATAGGCCCAGGGGACAGGCCGGTCCGGCTTGGGCTGCACCCCCTCGTAGTTCATGATCGCCCGGTCGTCGTCGGACAGCTCGGTCTCCGGGGATTCGACGTCGAAGCCCAGCCCGCCGAGCAGTTCGGCGGTCTGCCGGACGGAAGAGCCGGAGGCGCAGGCCACGGCCGCCAGCTGGGCCGCCGAAATATCGTGGGCCCGGTCGGGGGCCGGGGTGTCGAAGTACGCCGCCCACAGACTCCGGAGCACCGTCATCTCCTCGTCGGTCCAGGTCTCCTGGTCGGGGATGTCCGACGGCATGGTGAAGCCCAGTTCGCGCAGCCGTTCGGCGGCCCGTGACGTCGGCCAGTCGGCCTGCGCCGCGCTGACACAGACCTGGGCGGCGGTGAGTTCCGCTCCCGGCGCCAGCCAGTCACTCATGCCGGCGATGGGCCGCAGCAGGCTGAGGTCCTCCCAGCGCACGGCCTCATACGCGTGCAGAGGCTCGACGCGGTAGCCGAGCGCGGTGAGGCGGGCGGTCACCTCCGAGGCGGGCAGCTCAGTGCGCGCGACACGCGTCAAGACGTCCGCAGCGGTGAACGTGCGGTCCGGATCCCACCAGGAAAAAAGCAGCTTGAGGCTGGGGGCGCCGGAACCGAGCAGGGTCTGTGAGGGCTGTGGCCCGGACTTGGATTCCGTGCCGGGGCCCCGCTGCCAGGCGGCGAAGCGCTCGTCCCAGCGCTCGAACCTGCCGTCCCTGCTGAGCAGCGCCAGGTCCGACGGACGGGCGCACGGATCCGGTGACTGCGGCACCTCGGCGGCGAGCGGAGCGCCGAGCCCCGCGCGGTACAGCGCAAGCAGCCGCCAACGCAGCACAGGTGACGGCATGTTGCACACGTACGACGCGGCGTGCGCGTCGTCCTGCTCGAGGAATTCGCCGGTGACCAGGGGGAGCAGGGCCGCGTCGGGAAGGAAGGAGCCGACCTTGCCATAGGGCAACACGGTTCCGTCGCCCAGGTTCCAGGGCACGTCCGCGTCCTGTGCGTGGGCGGCGACGCGGTCGGCCAGCGCGATGGACATCTCGCTCAGCCGGGCCAGCCACTGCACCGTCGCCATGGGCTGTCGGGCGGTGAAGAGACTGGGCGCGGCCGCGCTGATCCGTTTCTTGACGTGATCCCAGTCGTAGTCCTGAATGGCCAAGCGGCTGACGGTCAGCTCGGGCTGCTGCTCGCCGTACAGATTGAGCATGAAGCCGTAGATGGCGCTCGTGAAGCCTGTCGACGCCCACAGGCCGTCCGCCAGGATCCACCCCCGGCCGTCCACCCACCACAGATCCGGGTCACAGGACGGCAGGACGGTGCTGCCGCGCTCGTCCATGGGGACAGAGTGCGCGGGCGACGCCTGGACCAGCTCCATCCCCGTCGGCGAGGGCTCGCCCGGCTCCCACACGTGGCGGCGCGCGCCGTGTTCCGCGGTCGTCCGGTACGGGGCCACCCAGAGCACCTGTTGCAGTACGTCCACACAGGAGACCGGCCCTCTGTGCCGGGTGAGCAGCAGGCGTACCGTCGTGCCGCACTCATCCCCGGGGCCCAGGTCCTCGACCCGGAAGAGGTTGCCGGGCCCTGCGATCGACACCTGGAGCAGTCGTCCGGGGCGGCCGTCCTTGCCCAGTCGGCAGGTGCGTACGACGATCTCGTCGGCCAGCATGAAATAGCTCAGCACCCCGATGCCGAAACGGGAGTTGGGGTGCAGCTCGATCTTCGGGTCGGGCAGTTCCGCCCAGGCCGCCTGCTCCTCGATGTACTCGGGCAGGTCGACGAAGCGGGCCCCGCCCTGGGAGAAGACGTCGCGCAGCTCTCGTACGCTCATGCCGATGCCGTTGTCGCGGCACTCCAGGTAGGGGCGGCCGTCGTCCCCCACGCCCTGGACGAAGTCGATCCTCCCCTCCCAGGGGGCGGCAGGCCGGCCGGTGCGGCGCAGGTACTCCCGGCGGCGGTCGGCGTAACGGACCGCGTCCAGCGCGTTCTGGTAGACCTCACGGACCGCCAGATCCCGCTCGCCGTACAACTCCTCGCCCATCAAAAGCTCTTGGACCCGGTCCTCCGCCAACTGGAAGCGGATGCCGTCCGAGAGCTGTTCCGGGGTGTTGCCGCCCAGGCGGACCCGCGAGCCGTCCGCATAAGGAGGCAAGGCCCCCAGCGGCGCGAGCGTCGGGTTGTTCGCCTTGTTGATGTCACGGAACAGGCCGTCCACCCGCGACGCGTGTTCCCGCAGAGCGATCTGCACCGCCGGGTGACCGCACACCGCGTTGAGGGAGCGGCCCGTGCCTGATGTGCGCCAGTCCGAGCCGCGCACTGTGGTCAGGAGTTCGTCGAGCTTCACGCTGTCCGAGATGCCGAGGTGTTCCACGACGATCTCGGGGAGGTCGACGGGGTCCACCGCCATCGCGTACGCCGCCTTGGTGAGCGCCGCGACCAGCGGTTCGCGGACCTCGTGCTCGTCGCGCGCGCTCGCGGCCACCGTGTCGCGGTCGTGCAGGCCGTCGCCCCGTGCGGTGGCGAAGGGGGCCGCGCGGTGCTCCTGGAGGAAACGCATCAGCCGCTTCTCGGAGAGCGACTCGGTGACCCAGCGCGGATGGTCCGACGCGTTCGCCGGGACGCCGACCAGCAATTTCAGGGACTCGGCCGCGTATACCTCCGGCTGTTGGATCAGCCAGCGGTGGTACAGCCACCAGCGGATCCGCTCCACCGAGCCGTCCGTGACCTTGGCCTGCTCCAGGGCGCGCAGCCTGCGCTTGATCCGGGGGAAGCCCTGGGCGAACTTGCGGAAGCGGTCCCGGTCCGGGGCGGGGCCCTTCCCGTCGTCGGCCAGGACGTCGCGGCGCCGGTCCGCCTCCTGCGTCCAGAAGGTCTGCTCGACCAGCGGAAGCAGCACGGCCAGGGCCGCCTCGGACGGGGAGAGCTCCACGCCGTCCGCGAGCCGGTGGGTGAGGAAGCCGAGCCTGTCGTGGGTGCGCAGGGCCAGTTCGGAGTCGTGCCACGGGTCGTCGCGCAGGGCGGCCGCCGCCATCTCGTACCCGGCGGCGAGACTGCTCGCGAGGGTGCCGCAGAGTTCGTGCAGGGCGTCCCGCGCCGGGCCGGGGCGGGTGCGTTGCCACACGGGGTGCTGGGCGACCGAGCGTATCCACGGGTGGGCCTCGGTGTGCCGGTCGGGGCCGGGGAGGAGGGGGAAGTCCTGTTCGCCAGGCGCGAGTTCGGATACCACCCTGATCTGCTGCGGGGCGCGGTCCCGTTGTTTGTACTGCTTGTACGCGCCGTGCAGGGCGGTGACCCGGGCCTGTGCCTCTTGGAAGAACTCCTGGAGGCGCATCGCGTGCGGGTTCTCCGTGATCACGTCGCCGACGGCGCGCGTGAAGAGGCTGAACGACTCGCCGGGCGGGATGCCCGTGTCGGCGCCGGGAGCCGCTGTCTCCGACTCGCGCACGAACAGGGCCTGTTGAGTCGCCGAGCACCCGTACACGTATGCGACCTTGCGGCGCAGCGACGCGGCGATCTTCCGGCGCGACCAGCTCTGGATGCCCGGCGGGCCCGCCTTGGTGTCCCGCTGGATGCCCTCGCGGCAGGCGTCGACGAGGAAGACGACGTGGGCCGCCCGCGACTCCTCCAGCTCTTTGCGCCAGCCGATCTCGATGCACGTGTCGGAGAACGGCTCGACGTCGAAGGTCGCGTCCTCGGGGATCAGGTAGTCCTGGCCCTCGAAGTGGTGGCCGTGCCCGCTGAGCAGGATCCACAGCGTGTCGTCCGGCCTCGCGTCCCGCAGGAACCCGCGGACCTGGGCGTGTACGGCGCTGGGGATGATGCCCCGCTTGTTCTCGACGATCTCCACCGACTGGAAGCCGCGGTCGGTGAGGATGTCGCGCAGCCGCAGCAGATCGTCCTGGATGAACGGGAGGCTGTCGATGCGCGGTTCGTCGTAGTCGCTCGCCCCGATCAGGAGGGCCTTGTGCTGTGGCACGGCCGCGCGCTCAGGTCGTGGGGCGCTTGAAGGTCAGGGTGAGGCCCCTGGTTCCCTGTACCTGTCCCGTGCCGATGAGCTGGATGGAGCCGCTCGCCGTCACCTGGAACGAGAGCTGCGCCTCGGCGAATGCGAGCGTGTCGTCGCGCTCGGCGACCTCCTTGAACAGCTGCTGCAGCGCGTCGACCGTGTCCGCGAGGTTCTTGCGGAGCGGGCCGAGCGGGACCGCGCGCAGCACGGCGTCGCCGTCCCGGTTGAAGAGTCCCTTGGAGTCGCCTCCCGGGCCGCCGTCCGTCCCGATGAGGGTGTCGTCCTCGTCGGTCGCCTCGACCCAGAAGGCCAGCGACTGGCCCTCGATCCGGTCCGTCGCGTCGTCGTTCGCCGTCGTCATCTGCCCCACCCCTGGTCCCTGGGCCCCGGAATCTCCCTGATTTCCGTGGCTCGGTCAACTTTAGTTCCAGGAGGGGCTTTTGGTGATGTCCTCGGCAGGGTTGGGGGAAGGGGCGGAGGAGGTGGTGATCACGCGGCTCGGGGTCCTGCGGTGCAGGCGGAGGGAGACGGCCACGGCGATGATCGCCACCGCCGTCATCGCCGCGCCCGCCCACGCCGTCGCCTCGTAGCCGAGCTTCAGGTCGATCACCGTGCCGCCCAGCCACGGACCGCCCGTGTTGCCCAGGTTGAACGCGGCCGTCGTGGTCGCGCCCGCGAGGGTCGGGGCGGCGCCCGCGACGTTGAACATGCGGGCGTTGAGCGCCGGGGCGGTGTAGAAGGCGGAGACGCCGATGAGGAAGGACAGGGCGATCGCCACGGGCGCCGTACCGGCGAAGAGGGCGAGTGCCACGAGGAAGACCGTCGAGGCCGCGGCGCCGCTCAGCATGACGCCGAAGAGGTGCGCGTCGGCGAAGCGGCCGCCGATCACCGTACCGAGGAGCGCGCCCGCCCCGAAGAGGCCGAGGACGGTCGGGACCCAGCCCTTGTCGAGGCCCGCGACGTCCGTCAGGAGCGGGGAGAGGTACGAGAACGCGCAGAAGACGCCGCCCGCCGCGAGCGCGGTGATCGCGATGGAGAGCCAGACCTGCCGGTCGCGGTAGATGGCCAACTCCTGCTTGAGGCGCGGCTTCTTGGCCGGGAGCGGGATGCGCGGGATGAGCGTGAGTACGCCGACGAGGGCGATCGCGGAGGCGACGCCGACCGCCCAGAAGGCCGAACGCCAGCCGAAGTTGTCGCCGAGGAACGCACCGGCGGGCACGCCGAGCACGTTCGCGATGGAGAGGCCGCCGATCATCACGGCCATGGCGCGGGCCCGCTGGTTCATCGGCACCATCGCGATGGCGACGGCCGCGCCGACCGCCCAGAACCCGGCGCAGGCGAACGCGCTGACGACGCGGGACGCGAAGAGGATCTCGTACGTGGGCGCGAGGGCACCGGCGACCTGGCCAAGGCCGAAGACCGTGATGAGGGTGATGAGGGTCGTGCGGCGGGGGAGACGCAGGGTCGCCACGGCCAGGAGGGGGGCGCCGATGACCATGCCGATGGCGAAGGCGGAGATGAGGAGGCCCGCGCGGGGGATGGAGACGTTCATGTCGTCCGCGATGGGCGGCAGGAGCCCCGAGAGCATGAACTCGCTCGTGCCGAGGGCGAAGACGGCCAGGCCGAGGATGTAGACGGCTATGGGCATGCGGGTGGTGCGGCCCCCGCTTTTCCCTGGCTCGGGGGCCGTGGGGGCAGGGGCCTTTGGGGCCTTCATCAAGGCCTTCGGGTCGGGGTTCGGCATAACAGTTCTGAACGCTCGGGTTGCGGCTGACATTCCTTGTGGCGGGTGGTTCCCGCGCCGTGCCTACCCGCGCGTGCCCACCCGCGCCGTGCCTACCCGCGCCGGGCCGGGCGTCTCACGTCCCCGGATGGTTCAGGGTGCGCATGAACTGCTCCGTGAGCTGTTCGGTGTCGATGGTGTCCGCGCCGCGCCCGGACAGGATGTGGAAGAAGGGCGGGCCGATCAGGAGCGCGGTCGCCTGTTCGAGCGAGAGGGCGGTGCCGCTCGACTTCCGTGTCGCTTCCACGACCTCCGCGGCGCTCTCCCCGAGGATGTCGCGGGAGGCGAGCAGCGCGGCGACGTCCGCGTCGTGCTGGGCCTCACCCAGGAGGGCGCGGTAGGCGGCGCCCGCGTGGGAGCGGGACAGGAAGGTGACGAGGGCGTCAAGATACGCCTTGAGGTCCTTGCGGGGATCGTCGCTGCCGGGCACGGACAGTTCCTGCCGGGCGTCGATGGCGCTGGCCTCGTAGAGAACCTCCGCCTTGTTCGACCACCAGCGGTACACGGTCTGACGGCCCACGCCCGCCCGCTCGGCGATGCCCTTCATGGTCAGGGCCGCGTACCCGACCTCGACCAGCAGATCGTCGACGGCGTGCAGCACGGCGGCGCGTGCGCTTTCACTGCGGGGCCTGCCGCGGCCGCTTCCATCCACCATGCCGCCACTCTATACGAGTCACGGTGTCTCGTATGTGTTACCTTTACGGTGCACGGTGACTCGTTAGTCGTTTACGAGTCTCCGGCCGTGCTTCGTATGCGGTGCGTCGTATGCCGTGCTTCATGTACCGCAATCCCAGAAGGAATCGAGAGCAATGGTGGCTCCCACACTCGAAGGCGCCCTGCGCCCCGCGCAGCGGTCCGGCCCGGTGCTCGCCTGCGTGAGCGTGTGCACCGCCCTGGTCGTCGGATTCGTCGCGTCGATCAACCTGGCGGTGCCGCAGCTGGCCGCGAGTTCACTGCGACCGACCTCGTCGAACCTGCTGTGGATCGTCGACGCCTATGTCGTGATCTTCGCCTGCCTGGTCATCCCCGCAGGTGCGGCCGGCGACAAACTCGGCCGCAAGGGCGTCCTCATGGCGGGGCTCGGCATATTCGCGTTCGGCGCCGTCGTGTCGGCCATGGCGCCGAACGTGACGGTCATGCTCATCGGGCGCGCCATCACGGGCCTCGGCGCCGCGTGCGTCCTGCCCAACTGCGTCGGCATCCTCCTGCACGCCACCGCCCCGGAACGGCGCCCCCACGCGCTGGCCATCTGGGCGGCGGCCTCCGGCATCGGGGGCGTCGTCGGCAACGTCGGAGGCGGCGCGGTACTGAGCACGGGCTCCTGGCGCGCGCTGTTCGTGGCGGTCGCCCTCATCGCGGCCTGCTGCGCGGCATGGGCGGCACGGTCGGCGCCGCGCAGCTCCCGGCACGAACGCACCCTCGACGTGCCCGGCACGCTGTTGTTCGTGGCGGCCGTCGTGGCGCTGCTGATCGGCATCATCGAAGGGCCCGAACAGGGCTGGGGCAGCACGGCCGTCCTGACCGCCTTCGCCTGCGGCGTCCTGCTGAGCCTGTGCTGGGTACGTGTCGAACTGCGCGTCCCCCACCCCATGCTCGACCCGCGGCTGTTCCGCAGCCCGGCACTCAGCAGCGCCGCCCTCGGCATGACCATCACGTTCTTCGGGAACTTCGGGCTCTTCTACGTCAACGCCTCACTCCTGCAGTACGGGCGCGGCTTCTCCGTACTGCAGGCAGGGCTCGGGATCGTCCCGCTGACCGTCCCGATCCTGCTGGGCACTCGCTACGTTCCCGGGCTCATCCGCAGCGTCGGCATCCCCGCGACACTCTCCGCGGCCTTCGCGCTCACCAGCGCGGGACTGCTCGGCCTCTCGTACGCATCGACCATGGCCTACCCCGTGTACGCGGCCGGTCTGCTCGTCATCGGGCTCGGCATCATGCTGGCCGCGCCCTGTCTGACCGCGTCGATCGCCTCCGCCCTGCCCGTGGAGAGGGCGGGCATCGCCGGAGGCCTGCAGTCCGCGACCCGCGAACTGGGCAGCGCCCTGGGCGTGGCCGTCGTCGGCACCATCCTCACGGCCGGGTTCACGCGCCACCTGCCCGACGACCTCAGCCGGCACACGCCGCTCCCGCGCACGGTGAAGGAAGCGCTCACGCTGGCCCCGGCCGATCACACCGCCGTCACCGAAGCGTTCACCCACGGCGCCAACACCGCGCTGCGCGCCGCGGCCCTCGTCGTGCTCATGGCCGGAGCCGTCGTCGTCGCGGGCGCACGCCGCGCCCACCGCACCGCCACCGTCCCGCGGTAGCCGCGGCAGCGGGACCACACGCCACCTGACTCGGCGCCGAACGCCGACGCCGCGATCAGGGCAACCCCCACCACCCACGACCCACCACCCACCACCACCCATTCCCATCATTCACATGCCCTTCTCAGGGCGAAGGAGGTCACGCTCATGCGTGCATTTGTCACTGGAGCGACCGGCTGGATCGGCTCCGCCGTCGTCGACGAGCTCCTCTCGGCGGGCCACCAGGTCATCGGCCTGGCCCGGTCCGAAGAGGCCGTGCAGGCTCTCGCGGCCAAGGGCGTCGGAGTCGTCCGCGGAAACCTGGACGATCTCGACTCGCTGCGGCGAGGAGCCGCCCAGGCGGACGCGGTCATCCACCTGGCCAACAAGCACGACTGGGGCAACCCCGCCGAGTCCGACCGCTCCGAACGCGCCGCGATACAGACCCTCGGCGACGCCCTGACCGGCACCGACCGCCCGTTCGTCGTCGCCGCGCCTCTCTCCGGCCTCGTCGAGGGCCGGTCCGCCACGGAGGACGACGTCTCTCCGGCCATCGGCCCCGACTCCAACCGGGGCGGCAGCGAGAACCTCGCCCTGGACTACGTGGCCAAGGGCGTGCGGACCGTGATCACCCGGTTCTCGCCGAGCGTTCACGGCCGCGGCGACTGGGGGTTCGTCAACTTCCTCACCGCGGCGGCCCGTAAGCAGGGAGTCTCCGGCTACGTCGGCGACGGCTCCGACACCTGGTCCGCGGTGCACCGCGACGACGCCGCCCGCCTCATCCGCCTCGGCATGGAGCAGGCACCCGCGGGGACGCGGCTGCACGCCGTCGCCGAGGAGGCCGTCACCACCAAGGCGATCGCCGAGGCGATCGGCCGCAGCCTCGGCCTGCCGGTCGAATCGGTCGCGCGGCAGGACGCCGGAGCCCATTTCGGCTTCGTCGGCGGCTTCTTCGCCTCCACCATGACCGCGTCCTCCGACGCGACCAGGCGGCTCCTCTCCTGGGAGCCTGCCGGGCCGACCCTGCTCGCGGACATCGCCGCGGGCGCCTACACGGCCTGACGAGACGGCCGTACCCCCCTCGCCCCTCCCCCCTCCCCCCTCCCCCCTCCCCCCTCCCCCCTCCCCGAGAAGGAGCAAGCACCATGCCCACCAAGGCCCACACCCTCGCGGAACCACGTGTCTCCGCCGCCCTGACCCGCATGTTCGAAGCCGCCGCCCGTGACGGTGAGTCCGCGGCACGGATGCGGAGCGTCCCGTCCTACGACCGGGCGGCGTTGTCGGCGCAGGAATACGCCGACGCGGCGAAGGAGATCTACATGCCGGTCTCCGCCGAGGGCGGCCGACTCCTCTACAACCTCGTCCGCGCCACCAGGCCGACGACCGTCGTCGAGTTCGGCACCTCGTACGGCATCTCCACCCTGCACCTGGCCGCGGCCGTTCGCGACAACGGCACGGGCCAGGTCATCACCACGGAGATGAGCCGGGCCAAGGCGGCCGCAGCCCGCGACACCTTCGCCGCCACCGGCCTCGACGACGTGATCACCGTCCTTGAGGGGAACGCCCTGGAGACGCTCGCCGAGCTACGCGAGCCGGTCGACTTCCTGTTCCTGGACGGGTGGAAGGACCTCTGCCTGCCCGTCCTGCAACTCCTCGAACCGCACATCGCCCCCGGCACCCTCGTCGTCGCCGACGACGTGGACTTCTCCGACCTCGTCCCCTACATCGACCACGTCCGCGACACCGCCAACGGCTACCACAGCGTCACGTTCCCCGTGGAGGACGGCCTCGAAATCAGCTGCCGCCTCTGAGCGAGCGGCGGTCCAGGCGGTGGCGCGCCGCACGTACGCGCGCAGGTCCTCGCGGTCCGAGACGCGGACGTATCCCGCGCGGGAGACCACCGCCTGGGACGCCGTGTTCTCCGGTTCGACGAGGGCCAGGAGGGACGACGTCCCGGGCCGGGCGAGGGCCCACTCGGAGAGGGCGGCGAGGGCCTCGGAGGCGTAACCCCGGCCCCGAGCGCCGACCGCCAGGTCATAGCCGACCTCGGCGACACCCTCCTCGTCCGGCGGTCCGTGGAAGCCCATCCCGCCGACGGCGACCTCGTCCTCCACCCGGACCAGGGCGAACATGCCCCACTCGGGCCGGTGGACGCCGGACGCGTAGGCCTTGGTGATCATCTCCGCGGCCGTCCGCGTCCCGTCGAAGGGCCCGCCCTCGATCCAGGTCAGACCCCCCGTGCCGCCCACGGCGAGATCGGCCGCCGCAGCGGGGGACACCTCCCGCAGGACGGTCCGCCCGGCGGGGATCTCCAGAGGGTTGTGCCAACGCCACCGGTCGCGCTTCGGGCGCCCCGGCAGAGCGCCGCGGCCCGTGGCCCAGAGCAGCGTCGCCCACTGGTCCGATGGCGTACGCGCGGGCTGCACCTGCGGGAAGAGCCAGGCGAGCACCGCCTCGCACAGCGCGGCGGGCGGCTCCGCGTCCACGCCGAGCGCCTGCGCGATGTCGTACGTGTGGAGCAGCAATTCGGCGACACCCATCGCCGAGAAGCCCGTCGCGTCCGCGCTGCCGTGCGGGTACGGGTGGTAGGCCCGGACCCCCGGCGGCGTGGTCCGCACCACCGCCGACACCAGGCCGCCGGCCGACTCGATGACGCGGATCGCGTCATCGGGGCCCGAGCCCTCGTCGAAGGCGATCTCGAAGGGGACCCACCCGTCGGTCGCCCGGCCGGTCAGCTGTCCGGCGTACGCGACGAGGACTCCGGCGACGTGCTCGGCCGTCTCCAGGCAGCTCCAGTCGCCGCCCGCCTTGACGCTCCAGTCGAGCCCCACCGTGGCCCGCAGCACCTTCGCCGCGTGCGCCGCGGCTTCCTCGACCTGGTCCCCACCCATGAAAAGCATGCGGGGAGCGTACGGGAGCTTCAGACGCTCAGCAGATCAATTTCGGTCGCCAGGTTCGCGCGCGCGGGGTCCTCCCACCGCGCGCTCGCGTACGGGGTGCGGTACAGCCTGGGCAGTTCCAGGAGCTGGCGGAGCACCGCCGCCCGGCCCGCGCGGAAGTCCTCGTCCGGCACGAAGGAGTACTCCTCGCGTACGGCGGCGGCGTACGCGGCGTACGCGTCAGGGGCGGCGGCCAGGATCGCCAGGTCGGCGTCGCACAGCGTCTCGCCGTTGTGGTCGCCGTCGGCGGGGTCGTGGGTGACGGTGAGGCGGACGAGGCGGGCCACCTCCGCCGTCGCGTCGGGCGCCAACCCCGCTTCCTGGAGGGCGCGTTCGGCGAGGCGGGCGCTGCGCTCCTCGTTCTCGGAGCGGTCGGGCGCGTACACCGCGTCGTGGAACCAGGCCGCGAGCCGTACGAGCTCGGGGTCCTCGGCGTGCTCCTCCAGTACGTCGATGTGGTCGAGGACCGCCGTCAGGTGGGCGGTGGTGTGGTACCGCCGCTGCGGCTCGGCCCAGCGCGCGAGCAGGTTGTCCGCGTAGGGCGCGGGGTCGGGGGTTCCCTCGCTCGCGTGGAGCAGGGTCGCGTGCCAGCGGGCGCGGAGTTCCTTGTCGTCGGCCATGGGGCGACCCTAGACGCCTCCCTTTCCCGTTTCCCCGTTGCCATGCGCGGCGGTGACAGGGTTGGCTGCGGCCATGACGACCACGAGGACTGACGAGACGTACGACCCCGAGCGCCCCGGCCGCCTCCTGCGCGGCGAACGCGACGCGCTGATACCGCTGTTGAGGGACGCCGACGACGCCGCGTACGACATCCGGACCTGTTGTCCCGGCTGGACGGTGCGCCATGTGCTCGCGCACTGCGGCTCCGCGCTGATGCGGGTGGTCGAGAGCCGCTTCGAGAAGGGCGTGTACTCGCCGGAGAGCAACGAGCGTGACATCGCCGAGCGCGCCGACTGGTCCAACTCCCGTGTGGTGGACGAGTTGGAGCGCGGGATGACGGAGGCGGGGCCGCTGATCGCCCGGTCCAAGGGGCGGCTCGACGGTGTCGCGCTCGGGGAGTGGGTGCATGCGGGGGATGTCCGCGAGGCGTGGGGCAGGCCGGGGGCCTATGGCGGGCCCGGGCTCCCGGACGCGTTGCTGTTGCTCGCCGCGCACAGCAAGGCGGTGGGCTCGGCGGCGTTGCACGCGGACATCGAGGGGCGGGATGAGCCGTTGCTGCTCGGCGCGGGCGGTGGCACCGCACCGCCCGCGCGGTACATCGGCGATGCGCCGACGCTGATTCGGCTCAGCGCCGGGCGGCCGTTGACGGGGACGCGGTATGAACTCGCGGGGGCGAAGGAGGCTGACCTGGGGGTCTTCAGCTGAGGGGAGGGGAGGGGAGGGGAGGGGGAGGGGAGGAGCGGTGAGGGGAGCTGGGGCGGGGTGATCTGCGGGTGCGTTGTGGCTGGGCGCGCCGTTCCTCGCGCCCCTGCGGGGCGGTGGTTCGGTTGTGCGTTTCCTGCGGGTGCGTCGTGGCTGGGCGCGCAGTTCCCCGCGCCCCTTTCGGGGCGGGCTCGTCGTGGTTTGGCGCGTCGTTCCTCGTGCCCCTTTCGGGGCGGGCTCGTCGTGGCTGGGCGCGCAGTTCCTCGCGGCCCTTGGGGCGCTAGTGCTGGTGGTCGTCCGGCTTTGGGGGTGTCTCGTCGCCGTGGCCCGGCTGGACAGTCCCCGTGTGGACCGTGAACGCCGCCGTTCGTACCTTTCCCTCGTGCTTGAAGTCGAGGAACAGGCGGTACGAACCCGCGCTGGGGGCCGTGGCCATGAAGGAGACGTCGGGGCCCGGGGTGGTCCTGCCGTCGCCGGGTTCGCCTGTGGGGTGTACGTGGAGGTAGGCGAGGTCGCCTGAGCGCAGGGCGACCAGGTGACCGTAGGAGCCCAGGTAGGGCTGGAGGCCGGTGACCGGCTTGCCGTTCTTCTCCACGCTCAGGGTCATGTCACTGGACCTCCCCGGCTTCAACTCGCCCTTGAGGCTGACCTCGTAGCCGTCGACCGACGTCTTCGCGTTCTGCTCCGGCAGCTTCTTCGGCGCGTACGCCCCCGACACCGCCAGGTCCGCCCCCAGCGTCAGGCCCTCCTTCGCGCCCTTGGGCTTGAAGTCGGCGAAGACGCGGTAGCCGCCTCCCTCCGGGAGCTCGACCGGCGTCGACCAGGTGCCGTCCGCGGCGCGGGTCGGGTGCAGGTGGCGGTAGGTCGTCAGGTCGCGTGAGGCGACGATGAGGTGCAGCTCCTTGCCGTGCTCCCTCTCGTATGCCGTGACGCTCTTTCCCGTGCCGTCCTTGACCACCGCGAACCGCAGCTCCTCGCGCTTCCCGGCGTCGACGCGGGAGGTCTTCAGGGCGAGCGTGTAACCGCGCTCGGAGATCTGTAGGCCGCCGGGCACGGTGGCCGCGCGCCCCGCCCCCTCCTTCTCGCCCGTGCGCCCTGCCCCCTCCTTATCGCCCGTGCGCTCGCCGTGCCCGCCGTGCTCGCTCGCGGGCTTCTTCTGTGAGGTCACGGGGTCGACGCCCCGGCCCACTCCGTACGCGGTGCCGAAGGTCGCGGCGACAGCGGCGGCGAAGGCGGTGATCTTCAGTCCGGTGTTCATGACGGCTCCCGAGAGATGAGGAGGGGGCGGAGGAGGGCGGACCGCCGCTCCTCGTGCATCCTGAAGATACCCCCCTGGGGTATGAAGTCAAGCCGGGATCTCCCTTGCTTTCAGTACCCCCCAGGGGTATACATGGATCTTATCGGGGGTACCCGCCCCGGGTACCCCACCCCCAAGGAGCCCGCAGACATGTCCACCACACCCGGTACATCCGGCGCACCTGGCACCACCGAGGTGGCAGAAGTAGAGCTCGCCATCGGTGGCATGACCTGCGCCTCGTGCGCGGCCCGGATCGAGAAGAAGCTCAACCGCATGGACGGCGTCGAGGCGACCGTCAACTACGCCACCGAGAAGGCCAAGGTCAGCTACCGCGGCCAGGACGTCGCCGTCCACGACCTGATCGCCACGGTCGAGGCCACCGGCTACACCGCGCAGGAGCCCGCCCCGGCCCGTACGGAGACGGAGCAGGGCCCGGCGGTGGACGGTGACCGGCGGGCCGACGATGAACTGCGGCCCCTGCGTGAGCGGTTGACGGCGGCGGTCCTGCTCTCCGTCCCCGTCATCGCGATGGCGATGGTCCCGGCCCTGCAGTTCGAGTACTGGCAGTGGCTGTCGCTGACCCTGGCGGCGCCGGTCGTGACGTACGCCGCCTGGCCCTTCCACAAGGCCGCGTTCACGAACGCGCGGCACGGCGCGGCGACGATGGACACACTGATCTCGGTCGGCACGTCGGCCGCGTTCATCTGGTCGCTGTGGGCGCTGTTCTTCGGCACGGCCGGCACGCCCGGCATGACCCACCCCTTCGAGCTGACGATCTCCCGCACGGACGGCGCCGGGAACATCTACCTGGAGGCCGCGGCGGGCGTCACCGCCTTCATCCTCGCCGGGCGCTACTTCGAGGCGCGCTCCAAGCGCAAGGCGGGCGCGGCCCTGAGGGCGCTGCTCCAACTGGGGGCCAAGGACGTCACCGTCATCCGTGGGGGCGAGCGTGACGGTGGCCGTGAAGAGACCATTCCGGTCAGTGACTTGAAGGTCGGCGACCGTTTCCTCGTACGGCCCGGCGAGAAGATCGCCACCGACGGCAAGGTCGTCGAGGGGGCGTCGGCCGTGGACGCCTCCATGCTCACCGGCGAGTCCGTGCCGGTCGAGGTCGCCAAGGGCGACTCCGTCACCGGCGCCACGCTGAACGTCGGCGGACGCCTGGTCGTCGAGGCCACCCGCGTCGGCGGCGACACCCAGCTCGCCCGCATGGCCAAGCTCGTCGAGGACGCGCAGAACGGCAAGGCGGCGGCCCAGCGCCTCGCCGACAAGATCTCGGCGGTCTTCGTGCCGATCGTCATCGCGCTCGCCGTCGCCACCCTCGGCTTCTGGCTCGGCAACGGCTCGGGTCTGACGGCGGCTTTCACCGCGGCCGTCGCCGTACTGATCATCGCCTGCCCCTGCGCGCTTGGGCTCGCGACGCCGACCGCCCTCATGGTCGGCACCGGACGCGGCGCCCAGCTCGGCATCCTGATCAAGGGCCCGGAGGTCCTGGAGACGACCCGCAAGGTCGACACGATCGTCCTGGACAAGACCGGCACCGTCACCACCGGCAGGATGACCCTGCTCGCCACGCGGGTCGCGGAGGGTGTCGGTGAGGACGAAGTGCTGCGGCTCGCAGGCGCGTTGGAGCACTCCTCGGAGCACCCCATCGCCCAGGCGGTGGCCACCGGCGCGGCCGAACGGGTCGGCACGCTGCCCACCCCCGAGGACTTCGCGAACGTGGCGGGCCTGGGTGTCCAGGGCGTCGTCGAGGGGCACGCGGTCCTGGTCGGCCGTGAGGCGCTGTTGGGGGAGTGGTCGATACGGCTGCCGGTCGAGCTCGAGCGGGCGAAGGCGGAGGCCGAGGCGGCCGGACGTACGGCCATCGCGGTCGCCTGGGACGGCGAGGCGCGCGCGATCCTGGAGGTCGCCGACGCCGTGAAGGACACCAGCCCCGAGGCGATCGAGCGCCTGCGCGCCCTCGGCCTGACCCCGATCCTGCTGACCGGCGACAACAAGGCGGTCGCCGCATCGGTGGCCGCCGAGGTGGGCATCGCCCCCGGTGACGTGATCGCGGAGGTCATGCCGCAGGACAAGGTCGACGTGGTGAAGCGGCTCCAGGCGGAGGGCCGGAGCGTGGCGATGGTCGGCGACGGCGTGAACGACGCCGCCGCCCTCGCCCAGGCCGACCTGGGCCTGGCGATGGGCACGGGCACGGACGCCGCGATCGAGGCGGGCGACCTGACTCTCGTACGGGGTGACCTGCGCGCGGCGGCCGACGCCATCCGCCTCTCGCGCCGCACCCTCGGCACGATCAAGTCGAACCTGTTCTGGGCCTTCGCCTACAACGTGGGCGCGCTGCCGCTGGCCGCGGCCGGTCTCCTGAACCCGATGATCGCGGGCGCCGCGATGGCGTTCTCCTCGGTCTTCGTGGTCGGCAACAGCCTGCGGTTGAGGGGGTTCAAGCCGCTCGGCTGAGGGAGTTGGAGCCGCTCGTCTGAACAGATGGGGGGCGCGGGTCTTAATCTTCGGCAAGTACGACGTGTACATGGCTTTTCGATCACCCTGGTGCGCTTGGGGCGCGCCGGGGTGATCTGCGCGTAGGCTGGTTAATTGGACTAGACCTATGTACGGTCGCGGTCGCGGTCGCGACCCCGGACCCGGACCCGGACCCGAAGGAAGACATCCATGAGCAAGCGTGCAGTCCTGGAGGTGATCGCCCTCGACGCCGAGGACGCCGTCGCCGCCCAGGCCGGAGGCGCTGACCGCCTCGAGCTGGTCACCGACATGGCCGCGGACGGCCTGACCCCGTCCCGCGAGACCTTTGCCGAGATCCGCGCCGCCGTGGACATCTCCCTGCGCGTGATGCTGCGCCTCGCGGACGGGTTCGACGCGGGTGACGTCGACGCTCTCGTACGCCGTGCGCGCGAGCTCAGGAGCGCGGGCGCCGACGAGTTCGTGCTGGGCTTCCTCGATCAGGTCGGCGGACCCGACCTGACCGCGGTGGAAGCGCTGGTGGACGTGCTCGACGGCTGCCGCTGGACGTTCCACCGGGCCATCGACCGGACCCCCGACCGCGACGCCCTGCGCAAGCAGCTCGCGGACCTGCCCGGCCTCGACACCTACCTCACCGCGGGCTCGGCGACCGGTGTGGACGACGGCCTGCCCACGCTGTGCGCCGAGGCCGCGCGGTCCGGCGAACCGGGCTACGAGCAGCAGATCCTGGTGGGCGGCGGCCTCCGCCTCGACCACCTTCCGCAGCTCAAGGCGGCGGGCGTCGACGCCTTCCACATCGGTGGGGCGTCGCGGCCCGGCGGCTGGACGGCACCGGTCTGCGCCGAGGCCGTCGCCCGGTGGCGGGCGGCAGTGGACGCCTGATCCCTCTCCGCCCGGGGTGCCTGATCACGTTCCCCGCGTGACGCGATACAACTGGGCGGACAAAGGTCGGACAAAGGTCGGACAAAGAGGGGGACTTCATGCCGACACCAGCGAACAAGACGCGTCCGGATACGACGCGTCGCGCGGACCGGATACTCGCGGCCGGGGCGCTGCCCGTGGCCGCGACGCTGCTCACCGGGACGGTGGCGCTCTACATCGCACTCGTCGCGTTCGGGAACATCACCGACTTCGACAGCAACCAGCAGTTCGTGCGCCATGTCCTCGCGATGGACACCACCTTCAAGGACGACGACCTGATGTGGCGCGCCATCGGATCCACCACGCTCCAGGACGCCGCGTACGTCGGGATCATCGTCTGGGAGACCCTGGCCGCGCTGGTCCTCCTCACGGCGACGGCCCTGTGGGCCGGTGCCCTGCGCCGCCCCCAGGGGCTGCGCAGGGCCCGACGGGCGGGCACGATCGGCCTGCTGATGCTCCTCGTCCTGTTCGGGGTGGGATTCATCGGGATCGGCGGCGAATGGTTCGCCATGTGGCAGTCGAAGGACTGGAACGGTCTGGACGCGGCCACGCGGATCGTGACGCTCGCGGGCATCGCCCTCGTCGTCACGCACCTGCCGTCCGCCGACACCCCGCCCGGCGAGAGGCCCTAGGGGGCCTGGCGGGTGAGCTGCTCCGGCAGTTCGGCCGCGTGGACGACGGTGAGCCCCGAGACGGCGCGGGTCAGGGCGACGTACAGCCGCCGCAGGCCGGTCCGCTCGTCGGGCTCGCCGTCGACCACGGCGGCGGGTTCGTCGAGGACCACGTAGTCGTACTCAAGTCCCTTGGCGAGGGAAGCGGGTACGAGCGTGAGCCGGGTGTCGGGGGTGGTCTCGTCGCCGGGCGAGAGGTACGTCATCCCGGCGGCGTCGAGGGCTTCGGCGAGCGCGGGAATGCGGGCGTCGGCGGCGATGAGGCCGATGGACCCCTCGTGGCGGAGGGACTCGACGCAGGCTTCGAGAGAAGCGGCTTCGAGGGCGGTGGTTTCGAGGGAAGCGGCTTCGGGGGCGGTGGTGTCGGGGGAGGTGGCGTCGTGGGAAGCGGCGTCGAGATCCTTCACGCGCCGCACCACCAGAGAACCGGCCGACTCACGCACGGACTTGACCTCGGCGAGGCCGGGCGCGATGGAGGGAAGCAGGCGCGAGGCGAACGCGATCACCTCCCGAGGCACACGGAAGCCCGCGGTGAGCTCTTCCACCACGGCCTCGCCCTTCCCCAGATGCCCCAGCGCCTCTTCCCAACTCCGCGTGGCCCAGGGGGTGGTGCCCTGTGCGAGGTCGCCGAGGACGGTGGCGGAACCGGTGGTGCAGCGACGGCCCACCGCCCGGTACTGCATGGGGGAGAGGTCCTGCGCCTCGTCCAGTACGACATGCCCCAGGGAGTGGGTCCGGGCGACGAGGTCACTCGCCTCGTCGATCAGCACGGCATCGGCGGCTGACCACTTGGCGGCCTTGACGCCCCGTACCGGCTTCGCCCAGAGGATGAGCTTCTGCTCGTCGGGGTCGAGGATCCCCTCCGCGTGCTCGGCGAGGAAATCGGCGTCGGAGAGCAGCCGCAGCACGAGCTTGGCGGGATCGACGGGCGGCCACACGGCCTTGACGGCGGCCTTCACGGCGGAGTTGCGGGCCACGGCGTCCTGTACGCGGTCGTCCGGGGCCTCGCCCGCCCGCTCCATCTGTACGAGCACGGCGTGCGCGATGCGCTGCGGCAGGGCGTCGCGGGCGGCCCCGTACCGGATGTCACGGGCGAGCAACTCGGCCACGAGCTCTTCGAGTTCGTACGCGGGGATACGCCAGCGCCGCGACCCGCGCACCACCACGATGGGCTCGCTGGGCGTACCCACGTGAGACCGCAGGGCCTTTCGCAGCACTTCGGCCATGCGGGCGTCGCCCTTGATGACGGCTGCGGACGCCTCGTCGGTGCCGCGCACCTCGACGTGCGAGACGAGATCGTCGACGGTGGCCTGCTTCACCTCCAACTCGCCGAGTGCGGGGAGCACTTGCTCGATGTAGTGGAGGAACGACTTGTTGGGGCCGATGACCAGGGTGCCGGTCCTGGCCAGGCGCTCCCGGTGGGCGTACAGGAGGTAGGCGACGCGGTGCAGGCCGACGGCGGTCTTGCCGGTACCGGGACCGCCCTGCACACAGACGGATCCGCCGAGCCCGCTCCGTACGATCTCGTCCTGCTCGGGCTGGATCGTGGCGACGATGTCGCGCATCGGGCCGACGCGGGGCCGCTCGATCTCCTGCTGGAGCAGCTTGCTGGTCCGCTCGACCTCGTCGGCGTCGCTGAGGCGTTCGTCCTCGTACGCGGTGAGGTCGCCGCCGGTGTAACCGAACCGCCGTCGCAGGGCGATGTCCATCGGCGTCTTCTTGGAGGCCCGGTAGAAGGGCTGCGAGACGGGGGCGCGCCAGTCGATGACCATCGGGTCGCCGTCGGCGTCGTGGACGTGCCGTCGGCCGATGTAGAACTGCTCGCCCTCGGCGCCTTCCGCCTGGTCGGCGCCGGGGGCGTGGAGGTAGTCGAGGCGGCCGAAGAAGAGGGGGGTGTGGGAGAGGTCGGCGAGGGATTTGATCCGCTCGTCGATCTGGCTCTGCAGGACGGCGGCGTTCACCCAGTTCGCCGTGACGTCGCGGATGTCGAGCGCCTCGGCGTCCTCGCGCATCGCTCTCAGGGCAGAGCGGGACGCGGAGAGGTGGGACTGCTCGTGGGAGAGGGGGTTGGGGTGGGCCTGCACGGTTGCCTCCGGCCTGGGTGCGGGTTCTGGGCCGACCGGTTTCCGTCCGGCCGACGACCGCGTTCCACGCGGGCAGACCGGGCATCTTATGCCGCCCTTGCGTGGAGGGGCCACCGGATTTCTTCCCCTGCGGGATGACCCGGGGCAATCGGGTGGGGGTGGGCGGGAGAGCTTGTTCGTCGAGGGTGAGACGCGGGTCAATCGGGCTGGTGGGCGGGAGAGGCCCGTTCGTTCAGACGAGACCCGGGCGGCCCCACCCCAGGACAGCCCCGCCCCAAGGCAGCCCCCGCCCCAGAAGCCTCACAGGTCCACTACAGTCTCCGCCGTGAAACAACCCAGGGTGAGCAGCAGGTCACATTACGTCAAGGCCCTCGTGCCAGTAACCGCTCTCCTCCTGGCCCTCTCCCTCGCCGCCCTGGCCACCCTCTGCCGGGCCCAGCACATCCCCATGGCCGACACCCTCGTCTACCGGGCCGAAGGCGCCGCCGTGGCCGGCGGAGGTGATCTCTACGGGTTCACGGTCACCGAGTGGGATCTCCCCGCCACGTACCCCCCGTTCGCCGCCATCCTCTTCGTACCGACCACCTGGCTCCCCCTCCCCGCCCTCAAGCTCGCCTTCATCGCGGGGAACATCGCCCTCCTCGTACTCCTGATCCACCTCTCCTGCCGCCTTGCCGGTCTCCCCACCCGCCTCGCCCCCCTCCTCGCGGCCACCGCCCTCGCCCTCTGGCTGGAGCCCGTCTTCCAGACCATCCTCTTCGGGCAGATCAATCTCGCCCTCGCCTGTCTGATCCTCTGGGATCTGACCAGGCCCCCCGGTGCCATGGGCAAGGGCTTCGCCATCGGAGTCGCCGCCGGGGTCAAGCTCACCCCGGCGGTCTTCATCGCGTATCTCTTCCTCACCGGGCGCGTACGCGAAGGAGTAACCGCCACCGCTGCGCTCACCGGGACCGTCGTGCTCGGCGCACTGGCTCTCCCCGCCGCCAGCGCCGACTTCTGGACCCACCGGATCTTCGAGACGGGCCGCGTCGGCAAGGCGTGGATCGTCGACAACCAGTCGCTTCAGGGGCTCGTCGCCCGCGTGGCCCACGACCCGCACCCGGGACTCCTGTGGGCCGTCCCCGCCACCCTCGTCGCCGTCACCGGGATGTGGCTCGCGAGCCGCGCCTCCAGCGAGCCACGCGGCGTCCTCCTGGCCGCGGCCACGGCGCTCCTCGTCTCGCCCATCAGCTGGTCCCACCACTGGATCTGGTGCGTACCGCTCCTGACCCTGCTCATGGCGGAGGGCCGCCCCCGCCTGACCTCGGCGGTGGCGGCCCTCTTCACGGCCCGCACCCTGTGGCTCGTCCCGCACCGGGGCGACCTCGACCTGCGGCTGCCTCTCTGGCAGCAGCCGCTGGCCTCGCCCTACCCCTTGACCGTGCTGGCTCTGGCCCTGGCCCTCAGTTGTCTGCCAGCAATTCGTCCGCGTCCACGATCCGGTACGCGTACCCCTGCTCGGCGAGGAACCGCTGCCGGTGCGCCGCGAAGTCCTGGTCGATCGTGTCCCGCGCCACGACGGAGTAGAAGCGGGCCTCGTGACCGTCGGCCTTCGGACGCAGCACGCGACCGAGCCGCTGTGCCTCCTCCTGCCGGGAGCCGAACGTCCCCGACACCTGGATCGCGACCGTAGCCTCGGGCAGGTCGATCGAGAAGTTCGCGACCTTCGAGACGACGAGAACGGAGATCTCGCCCTCCCGGAACGCGCCGAACAGCTTCTCGCGCTGCGCGTTCGTCGTCTCGCCCTTGATGACCGGCGCGTCCAGGTGCTCGCCCAGCTCGTCCAGCTGGTCGATGTACTGGCCGATGACCAGGGTCTGCTCGCCCGCGTGCTTCTTGACCAGCGCTTCCGTCACCTTGCGCTTCGTCGCCGTCGTGGCGCAGAAGCGGTACTTCTCCTCGGCCTCGGCCGTCGCGTACGCGAGCCGCTCCGAGTCCGTCAGGTTGACCCGCACCTCGACACAGTCCGCGGGCGCGATGTACCCCTGCGCCTCGATCTCCTTCCACGGAGCGTCGAACCGCTTCGGCCCGATCAGCGAGAAGACGTCCGACTCGCGGCCGTCCTCCCTGACCAGCGTGGCCGTCAGGCCCAGGCGCCGCCGCGCCTGGAGGTCGGCGGTGAACTTGAAGACGGGGGCGGGGAGCAGGTGCACCTCGTCGTAGATGACCAGGCCCCAGTCGCGGGAGTCGAAGAGCTCAAGGTGCGGGTAGACGCCCTTGCGCTTCGTCGTCAGGACTTGGTACGTGGCGATGGTGACGGGGCGGATCTCCTTGCGCGTACCGCTGTACTCGCCGATCTCCTCCTCGGTCAACGAGGTCCGCTTGATCAGCTCGTGCTTCCACTGCCGGGCGGAGACCGTGTTGGTCACCAGGATCAGCGTGGTCGCCTTAGCCTCGGCCATGGCACCGGCCCCGACCAGCGTCTTTCCCGCGCCACAGGGCAGCACGACCACGCCACTGCCGCCGTGCCAGAACCCCTCGACCGCCTGCTTCTGGTACGGCCGCAGCGCCCAGCCGTCCTCCGCGAGTTCGATCCGGTGCGCCTCGCCGTCGACGTACCCGGCGAGGTCCTCGGCGGGCCAGCCCAGCTTCAGGAGGGTCTGCTTGACCTGCCCGCGCTCGGACGGGTGGACGACGACGGTGTCCGCGTCCACCCGCTCACCGACGAGCGGCTGCACCTTCTTGGACCGCAGGATCTCTTCCAGGACCGGCCGGTCGGTGGTGGTCAGGACAAGGCCGTGCGTGGGGTGCTTGGAGAGGGTGAGGCGTCCGTAGCGCGCCATCGTCTCGGCGATGTCCACGAGCAGCGCGTGCGGCACGGGGTAGCGCGAGAACTCCACGAGGGCGTCCACGACCTGCTCGGCGTCGTGCCCCGCCGCACGGGCGTTCCACAGGCCCAGCGGCGTCACGCGGTAGGTGTGGATGTGCTCGGGAGCACGCTCCAGCTCCGCGAAGGGTGCGATGACACGGCGGCAGGCGTCGGCCTGCTCGTGGTCGACCTCGAGCAGGAGAGTCTTGTCCGACTGGACGATCAGGGGACCATTCACGCGCGCACCCTTTCGGTAAGCCAAACGTCCAGTGTGCCGCATGGCGCGCGAATACGTTCCTGCCCTAGTCGTCCGCCAGCTCCGCGACTCCCGTCACCCGGTGCAGGGGGTACGTCCTGACCTCGTCCGCCGTGTGGTCGTACGCCGTCACGAAGCCGCCCTCCACCCGGATCGGGGCGATCACGCGCTGGCTGGCCGAGCCCTCGGCGTTCACGTAGCCGATCCAGACCGCCTCGTTGGTCAGGACAGCGGCCTGCATCGTGGCGAGGGTCTCCGCCGCCGTCGTGCGGGGCAGCGAGTCGCCCGCCTCCGGGGTCGCCTTGCGGGGGGTGGTCGACGCCAGGTCGCCCGCGCGGATGGCGCGTACGGCCGCGCCGGTCAGGGTGGAGTCGGCGAGGGGCGGGCCGTCGTGGACCGGCTCGGGCGCGGTGCGGGGCGGCGAGCGGTGGGCGTGCGCCCGCGTGATCAGTACGTCTCCCTCGGCGCTCTCCGCGGCGGGCGCGAAGCCCATCCCGCGCAGTCCTTCGAGGAGCGCCCCGGGGTCGGCCTGGGCGGCGAGCACGGTCGGCGCGAGACGGCGCAGGCGCAGGCCCTGCGAGCGCTTGTCGGCGAGGATCTCGTTCAGGAGCGCCTCGTCGTCGCAGCGCACGTACGCGGAGGCGGCGCCGATCCGCAGGTGGCCGTGTTTACGGGCGACATCGTCGATGAGGTACGCCAGCGGCTGCGGAACCGGCGTACGGGAGTGCGCGGCGAGGAAGGCGTGCAGGTCGGAAGCGGACTTCCCCGCGTCGAGCGCGCGGCGCACGGAGCCGGGCGTGAACCGGTACACCGTCGCCCCGCCCTTCGACTCGACGTCGGCGAGCACGGAGAGGGTCTCGGCGAGGGGCCGCTCAAGGGGGCCCGGGGCCACCGCCGTGAGGTCGGCTTGTAGCAGCACGTGGTCGAGCGGCTCGGGGAGCTGCGGCGCGAGGAGCCGGGCGGCCCGTGCGCCGTACGCGGCGAGTTCGGCGGGGGAGGGGTGGGCGGATCCTGAGCCTGAGCCCGAGCCCGTCTCCGTCGAACCCTCACCGCTCTCGGAGCCGAGCAGCGCGCGTCCGTGCGCGGACAGCGCCCCGCGCCCTGTGACGCCCAGCAACTCCGCCTCGTTCAAGGTCCACTGGGCGATCCGGGCCCGCAGTTCCATGGGCGCCCCGCCGGACGAGAGGCCGGTGGACACGCCGCCCGCGGACGCACCGCCCCCGGCCGAGCCCCGCGGCGGTCGCTCCCAGCGCAGGCGCGCGAGGATCGATTCCGGCGTCGGGCTCGCGCCGTCCGGCAGTGTGGTGAGGAGCGTGAGCACCCGGTGCCGGATCTCCGGCGCCGACGAGCGGTCCAGGTGCGGGCCGAGGGCCGACAGCGTGCGGTCCTTGCCGTCACGGCCGCCGATCAGGCCCGACGTGCGGGTCGCCGACAGCCAGGCCGTGGCGAGGACGGACCAGCGCTGGGCGGCGGGCAGTTCCTGCCAGTCGTCGTACGCGGGTGTCGCCGCGTACCGCTCGTCCGCCTCGCCGTCCGACGCCACGAGGCCCGCCGCGTAGGCGAGTTCGACCCAGAACGCGGCCACCGGCTCCGGAACGTCCAGGGCCACCGCCGTCCGTTTCAGGTCGCGCACGCTCAGGCCGCCCGCGCGAAGGACCGTGGGGCCGCCCTCGTCCCAGTCCTTCAGGAGCTCCTCGACGGTGTCGAGCGCCATGTACGCCTGGCTCGCCGCCGCCGCGTCCACAGCCTGTGGACGGTGTTCGCGCAGCGCGTCGACGGCCGGCGGCACCGGTTCGAGCACCCGGTGCGCGCGGCCCGCGCGCAGATGCAGGGCCGCCTCGCGGGAGAGGACGACCGTGCCCGGCGAGGTCGGGAGCAGCAGACCGCGGTCGAGGAGCCAGCGCAGGTGGCGCGCCGGATCGGCGGTCACCTGGCCGTACGGCGGGCCCCAGACGAGCCGCGAGAGCACCTCGACGGACTCGGCGGGGGCCTCGTCGAGGAGCGCCGACATCCGCGTGCGGTCCGTGAAGAGTTCGGTGAGCGAGCGCACCGCGGAGACCGCGTCGTGGGTCGAGGGGAGCCCGGCCGCCGCCACGATGTCCTGCATACGGTTCGGCGACATGCCCGCGGTGGCCTCGGCGACGGTCGGGCCGAGACCGGTGGGCGAGGGGTACTGCGGGGCGGGGGCGAGGAGTTCGCGTGCGGTGCGGACCAGGCGGAGGCGGTCCTCGGCGCCCCAGATGAGGGCCTGCTCGCGGAGGGTGTGCAGGGCGCGGCCGAGCGCGGCCTGGACGGCGGCGCTGCTTCCAGCGCCGCCCGCGCCGCTCTCGTCTCCGCCGCTTCCCTCGTCTCCGGCGACGAGGGCGTGCAGCTCTTCGTACGTCGCCGGCTCCGGTGCCACGGCGAGCGCCTCGGCGACCTGCTGGGAGAACCGGTCGAGACGTTCGAGGGCGCGGACCACGGAAGCGCGGGTGGCCGCGCGGGTGGCGAGCTGGGTGAGGTCGTTCGGGACCGGCGTGAGCAGATCGGGGCGGGCGCGGAGCAGCGCGCCGAGGGACGCGTCGTCACGGGAGCGGAGTGCCTCGGCGAGGGACCGGGGGGTGTCCGCTGGGCGCTGGGGCTGCTCGTCGGTGCTCATCACGCTCACCGTAGCGGGTCGGGTTGCGGTGTTGCTCGGGTTGCGGGGCGGGGCCGCGCCGGATGTCCGTACGGCCGCGCCACGTACCCCGGGCCCCGCTCTGCGGCGGACGCGATACCGTCGACCCACCGGGTACAACGGGCGGGCCGTCAACGGGGCCGCCCCGGAGGGGACTTCGTGGGGATCGAGAGCGATCAGCTCGTCTTCGACTATCTGAGCCGCGTCGGCGACCTGGCTCAGCAGTGCCAACTGCCGTCAGGCGCCCGCATGCGTCTGGTCTCCGAGCTGCGGAACGAGATCGACCGGAGCCGGGCGAAGACGGCGGCCGACAGCCCGGCAGCGATACGCCGCATCCTGGACCGCCTCGGCAGCCCCGAGGACCTGGTCGAAGCGGCGGGCTCGGGCACGGGTAGGGGCGCGGGTAGGGACACGGGAACAAGCGCAAGCACAAGCACAGAATCCCGCCCCGCCGTCCCCACCCAGCGCACCCAGTGGGCTCAGCGCACTCAGGAGCCGAAGCAGCAGAGGGAGCCGAGGGAGCCGAAGGAGCCGAAGGAACGCGTCAAGCGCCTGCGCCGCGTGGTTCCCCGCCCCCGCCCGGCGGCGGAGAAGCCGGAGCTGCCCGAGGAGGACCCCGGGCCGTCCCCGCCGCACCTCGCGGGCACGGACGAGCTCGGTGAGGGCGGCTCCGAGCCCGACTGGTGGCGGACGGACAGCAGCCCGTTCGGCCTCGGCGACAGCGTGCCGGGCTTCACCGGCGGCGTAGAGATCCCGGAGATCCTCAAGCCCCCGCCGAAGAAGCGCCTCGAAAAGGACGTGAAAGAAGCGGAGGACGAGGAGGAAGAGGGGGAGGACGAGGAAGAGGAGTGGGAGGAGGACGAGCCCGCTGCCACGCGGCGCCGTCGCATCCGCATCCGCCGCCCTACGGCGGCAGCCGTGGCCCCGGCCGCGCCCCGCTTCACCAACCCCCTCCTCCTGCTCGCCGCGGCCCTGCTCACCGTCGGCGCCATCCTCGGCAACTGGCTCGCCCTCGGCGGCGGCTGGCTCCTCGCCTACACCTCGCGCAGGCTGAGCCGCGCCGAGGCGAAGTGGGCCGTCATCGGCATGCCGGTCCTCTCCGTGGCCGCCGGGATCACCTGGCTGTGGGGCAGGAGCGAGCGCCGCTGGGGCGATCCCATCGTCGACGGCCACATGAGCGACGCGATGGCCGAGACGGGGCCGTGGGTGGTACGCGGCGCGGCCGTCGCCTCCGCGCTCTACCTCCTGTGGAGATCGCAGCGGCAACAGTAATTACTGCTCGGCAGCTACTACTGCTGCGTCGGAGTCACGGCGATCATGGCGATCATGGTGGTCATGGCTTGGGGGCCGTCTTCCGGTCGGACGAGGGGCGCGGGCGCGACTGGGCGACCCACGGAGCCCCCGGGACGACCAGGGGCGACCCCGTCACCGGATCCGGTACCACCACACACTCCAGACCGAACACCTCGCGTACGAGATCCTCGGTGACGACATCGGCGGGCGCGCCCTCCGCGACGATGCGGCCCGCCTTCATGGCGACGAGGTGATCGGCGTACCGGGCGGCCTGGTTGAGGTCGTGCAGCACCACGACCACGGTCCGTCCCCGCTCGCCGTCCGGGGCGGGCGCGGCCAGCTGCCGGACCAGATCGAGCACTTCCACCTGGTGCGCGATGTCCAGATACGTCGTCGGCTCGTCCAGGAGCAGGATGTCCGTCTCCTGCGCGATGGCCATCGCGATCCACACCCGCTGGCGCTGACCGCCCGACAGCTCGTCCACGGACCGTTCGGCGAGCGTGGCGACGTCGGTACGTTCCATCGCCTCCGTCACGGCCCGCTCGTCCTCGTCGGACCACTGCTGCCACCAGTGCTGATGCGGCTGGCGCCCGCGCGCGACGAGGTCGGCGACGGTGATCGCCTCGGGGGCGACCGGCGTCTGCGGGAGCAGCCCGACCTGCTGGGCGATCTTCTTGGTCGGCAGCTTGGTGAGCGCGTCGCCGTCGAGCAGGACGGCGCCGCTCTTGGGCTTGAGGAGGCGGCCGAGGGCGCGCAGGGTCGTCGACTTCCCGCAGGCGTTGGGGCCGACGATGACCGTGACCTTGCCGTCGGGAATCGCGAGGTCGAGCTCGTGCACGACTTCGCGGTCCTCGTAGGCGAGGGTCAGCTCGCGGGCGCTGAGGCGGGCGGCGGTCACTGGGTGCCTCCATTTCCGACGGAACGGCTGCCGGACCGGACGCCGTGGCTTCTTACGATCAGCCAGATCAGGTACGGGGCTCCGACGGCCGCCGTGAGAACCCCGACCGGCAGCTCGGTCGGCGAGAAGAGCCGCCGGGCGAGCAGGTCCGCGACGACCATGATCAGCGAACCGAGCAGCGCCGAGCAGAACAGCGGGATCTGCGCGGTGCGGGTCATCCTGCGGGCGATCTGCGGGGCGAGCAGCGCCACGAAGTCGACGGGCCCCGCGGCGCCGGTCGCCACGGAGGCGAGGACGACGCCGAGCAGGACGAGACCGAGCCGTACGTGCCCCAGGCGCACCCCGAGCGCGGTCGCCGTGTCATCGTCCATGGTCACCGAGCGCTGGGCGCGGGCGGCCCAGAACACGAACGGGAGCAGGACGAGCAGGGCCAGGGCGAGCGGTTCGGCCTCCGCCCAGCCACGGCCGTTGAGCGAGCCCGTCATCCAGATCTGCGCCTGCTGGGCGACGAGGTAGTCGCCCTTGGTCATGAAGAGCGTGGTGATGGAGCGCAGGGCGATCGCGAAGCCGATGCCGATGAGCACGAAGCGCGTGGCGTGCAGGCCGCCGCGCCAGGCGAAGACGTACACGAGAGCGGCCGCGGCGATACCGCCGAGCACCGAGAGCCAGGGCAGGACGGTGGCGGAGGTGACCCCGAGGGTCATCGCTCCCACCGTCAGGGCGCTCGCGCCCTGGCTGATGCCGATGATGTCGGGGCTGGCCAGGGGGTTGCGGGCGACGGTCTGGATGAGCCCGCCCGCGACGCCGAAGGCAGCGCCGACGAGGAGGCCCACGACCAGACGGGGTTCGCGCAGCGTTCCCACGACCAGTTCGTCCGGTGACGGCCGCCCCGTCAGGACCTTCAGGACCTCGCCGGGCGGGACGAAGGCCTCGCCCACGCAGAGGTAGGCGAGGCAGCCGGCAGCCAGGAGCAGCGTCAGGAGCACGGCGATCGCAGCTGCCCTGCGGTGCACCAGGAACGCGGCTCTGCCGAGCCGTAGGACCGAGTACCCGGCCGGGCGCTGCTTCGTCGGCTGCCCCGCCGCGGTGGTCGTACCCACCCGTTCCGCCCCGCGCAACGCCTGCCCGCAACGGTTGGTCATGCCGCGACCGCCTTCCGGCGCACCAGGGTCACGAGGAACGGCACCCCGATGAGCGCGGTCATCACCCCGGCAGGCACCTCACTCGGCGGAAAGACGACGCGCCCCACGGTGTCGGAGACGAGCAGCATGACCGGCCCCAGGACAGCGGCCATGGGCAGCACCCAGCGATGATCACTGCCCACGATCGCGCGAGCGATGTGCGGGACCGCGAGCCCGATGAACGCGATGGGCCCGGCGGCGGCGACGCCCGCCCCCGTGAGCACGGTCGCCCCGAGCCCCCCGACGATCCGCACGGTCGCGACCTTCTGCCCGAGCCCCTTGGCCACGTCCTCGCCGAGGGCGAGCGCGTCGAGCCCCCGGGCCACGGACAGCACGAGAACGAGTCCCACGAGCAGGAACGGCCAGATCTGCCCGACGATCTCCGCGTCCCGCCCGGAGAGCGAGCCCACCTGCCAGAAGCGGAACTCGTCCAGGGCCGACGCCTTGGTGGTGAGGATCGCGGTGGTCAGCGAGACGAGGAGCGCGTTGATCGCGGCGCCGCCCAGGGCGAGCTTCACGGGGGTCGCCCCGCCCCTTCCGCTCGCGGCGATCGCGTACACCGCGACGGACGCGATGCCCGCGCCGACGAAGGCGTACCAGACGTACCCGGTCAGGGTGTGCACGCCCGCGAACGCGATCGCCATGACCACGCCCACCGAAGCGCCCTGGCTGACGCCGAGGATGCCGGGGTCGGCGATGGGGTTGCGGGTGATGCCCTGGAGGACCGTGCCGGCGAGGGCGAGCGCGGCGCCGACCATCAGGCCGATGAGCGTGCGCGGCACCCGCATCTCGCGGATGACCTCGGCGGCGTCGCTGTGCCCGCCGTGCAGGAGCGCGTCGATGACGGCGGAGGGCGCGATCGCGCGGGCGCCGACGGAGAGGCTGAACAGGACCGCGAGCAGCAGGGCCACGACGGCCGCCGTCATCGCGACAGCGCGTCTGGCTGGCACACGCATCGGCTGAGCTCGTTTCGGTTCAGTAGGGCTGAGCAGGCGCGGTAAGAAGCATGAGAAGGCGCGGTAAGGCTCGGCTAAGTCTAAGGGGGAGTCCCTGGCCCCCCGGCCCCGGCTGTCGGGCCTCGGCACAATGGCCCTATGACCACCTCACGCGCTCTGACGGTCGGCTTCGACCTCGACATGACCCTGATCGACTCCCGGCCCGGCATCAAGGAGGCCTTCCTGGCCCTGACCGCCGAGACAGGAACGTACATAGACGCCGATCTCGCGGTCACCCGGCTCGGCCCGCCCCTGGAGCAGGAGCTGCGCCACTGGTTCCCCGAGGAGCGGATCGAGGAGACGGCCGACCGCTACCGTGAGATCTATCCCACATATGCCATCGCCCCCACGCTCGCCATGCCCGGCGCCCGCGAGGCGGTCGATGCCGTGCGCTCCCACGGCGGCCGGGCGATCGTGGTGACCGCCAAGCACGAGCCGAACGCGAAGCTCCACCTGGCGCACCTGGGCATCGAGGCGGACGCGGTGATCGGCTGGCTGTGGGCCGAGGCGAAGGCGGACGCGCTGCGCGAGCACGACGCGGCGGTGTACGTCGGTGACCACACCGGTGATGTACGCGGCGCGCGTACGGCGTCCGCGCTCTCCGTCGCGGTGGCGACCGGTCCGTGCGACGCAGCGGAACTGCGCGCGGCGGGCGCGGACGTCGTGCTCAGCGACCTGACGGAGTTCCCGGCCTGGCTCGACGCGTACGTCGCGGGCGCCGGAGCCGACCGCCGCTAGGTGGCCGCCGATTTCGCCTGTCGGCGCTGAACGGCGATACCGCGCAGCACTCCTGCCACGGCGATGACGAATCCGACGCCCATCAGCATGCACACCGCGTACGCGATGGATGGGAAGGGGTCGGTGCCGAGGAACAGTGGGGCCACCGTGACCAGAGTGGCCACGGCTCCGACGAAGAAGACGATCGCTCCGGTACGGACCAGGCCATCGCCCGGTCCGGCGGAATTCGCTTGGGTTTTGTCACGCACCCGACCAGGGTAGTTCCCAGCCCGAAGGAAGAATCCGGGGACGTCTTGTCACCGGCCCCGGGACCAATATTCTTGGTTCCGGCGGGTCGGGCGACCCGCTGTAGTGCTATCCAGAGCCGTTTTTCCGCGGCATAGACGCGTACGACGACAAGTACGAGGACGAGGACTTCACGTGCCTACCGGCAAGGTCAAGTGGTTCAACAGTGAGAAGGGCTTCGGCTTTCTCTCCCGCGATGACGGCGGCGACGTCTTCGTGCACTCCTCCGTACTGCCCTCAGGTGTCGAGACACTCAAGCCCGGTCAGCGCGTCGAGTTCGGCGTCGTGGCGGGCCAGCGCGGTGACCAGGCCCTGTCGGTGGCGATCCTCGACCCGACGCCGTCCGTGGCCGCCGCCCAGCGGCGCAAGCCCGACGAACTGGCGTCCATCGTCCAGGACCTGACGACCGTTCTGGAGAACATCACGCCGATGCTGGAGAAGGGGCGCTACCCCGACAAGGCGTCGGGCGCGAAGATCGCGGGCCTGCTGCGCGCTGTCGCCGACCAGCTGGACGTGTAGATACCGGCCGCAGGGCCTGTGGATATCGGCCGAATCACCGGCCGAATCGTCGGCCGATCTACCGGCCGGACTGTCAGCCGAACTGTCAGCCGAAGGAGAGTGCGTCGGGCGCGAGGGGCGGTACGAGCCCCTCCGCCGCCGCGCGCGTGAGGAGTCCGCGGATCGCCGCGTAGCCGTTCTCGCCCAGGTCGGCCGTGAACTCGTTCACGTACAGACCGATGTGCTGGTCGGCGACCGCCGGATCCATCTCCTGCGCGTGCTCCTGCACGTAGGGACGCGAGGCCTCGGGGTCGTCCCAGGCCATCCGCACCGACGTGCGGACGGTGTCCGCGAGCTGCCGCAGGCGCTCCTCGCCGAGTGACCGCTTGGCGATGATCGCGCCGAGGGGGATGGGCAGGCCCGTGGTCTTCTCCCAGTGCTCGCCCATGTCGGCGAGGCGGTTGAGCCCGTAGTTCTGATAGGTGAAGCGCGCCTCGTGGATGACGAGCCCCGCGTCGACCTTGCCGTCCCGCACCGCGGGCATGATCTGGTCGAAGGGCAGCACCACGATCTCGCCCACGCCGTCACCGGCCAGGGTGTCCGCGGCCCAGAGCCGGAACAGCAGGTACGCCGTCGACTTCTCGCTCGGCACCGCGACGGTCTTGCCGGTGAGATCGACCCCGGCCTCCCGGGTGAGCACCAGCGGACCGCAGCCGCGCCCGAGCGCCCCGCCGCACGGCAGCAGGGCGTACTCGTCGAGGACGTAGGGCAGAACGGCGTACGACACCTTCAGGATGTCGAACTCGCCGCGCTCGGCCATGCCGTTGGTGATGTCGATGTCGGCGAACGTCACGTCGAGTCCGGGCGCGCCGGGCACCCGCCCGTGGGCCCAGGCGTCGAAGACGAAGGTGTCGTTGGGGCAGGGCGAGTAGGCGATCTGCAGCGCGTCCGGGTCCGAGCCTGAGCCCGAGTTCGTGTCCGGGGTCGCGTGCTGCGTGGGTGATTCAGTCATGCCGTTTCCAACTCTCCAGTACGGGCGCGAATTTCCCGAACGCGCCTCCCAGCGCGCCGAGCGCCTCGCCGATCCGCCAGGCTCCGCGGTCCCGCGGCCCGACGGCGTTGGAGATCGCGCGAATCTCCAGGGCGGGCAGTGCGTACGCGGCGGCGGCCTCGGCGACGCCGAATCCCTCCATCGCCTCGGCAAGTGCCCGCGGATGGCGCCGCCGCAGCTCGGCGGCGCGCTCGGCGGAGCCGGTCACGGTGGAGACGGTCAGGACGGTGCCGGTGAGAGCGCCGCAGGCAGCGGCCATGTCCCGTACGAGGGAAACGGGCGGCTGGTGGGTGACGGCACCGAACCCGAGTTCGGTTACGGGCAGGAAGCCGTCGGGCGTCTCGGCGCCCAGATCCGCCGTGGTGATCTCTTCGGCGAGCACGAGGGAGCCGATGGCCGCGTCGGGCTGGAAGCCGCCGCCGATTCCGGCGGAGATCACGAGGTCGTACGGGGTGCGTGCGAGGGCCGCCGCCGTGTGCGCCGCGGCGGCCGCGGGGCCGACGCCGACAGCGACGGCGTCGGCGTACGGGGGCAGGCGGCTCGCCACCGCGTCCCGTTCGGCGGGGACGGCGGTGGCCACCAGAATCCGGAGGGGGGACACCGAGGACTCGGTCAGGCGTCCTTCTCGAGCTTGAACGACCACAGGCCCGTCGCCTTGGCGGTCGAGCCCTTGCCGCCCTCGAGCAGGCTGACGGTGGTCGACTTGGCGCCGCCGCCGTACTGCTGGTTGAAGAAGACGCTGCCGGGGATGACGACGTACGTCTTCTTGCTGGCCTCGGTGAGCGGCTGACCGTTCATCAGGAGCGTCCAGCCCTTCTCGGCGACCTCGGGGTCGACGCCGAAGCGGACCTTCTCGTCGGGGTCGACCTTGATGGACTTGACGTCCGTGTCCTTGAGGCAGCCCTGCAGCTGGGACTGGTCGAGCTCCTTGCCGTCGTTGTAGCAGGAGGCCTCGGTGTTCACCGAGTCGCTGCCGACCGTGACGGTGGCGAGGGGCGTCGGCTTGTCGCAGGCCGACAGGACGAGGAGTCCGGCGGAGACAGCGCCAATGGCGGCCACGGAACGGCGGCGGCGCGCCGAGCTGTGAACGTGTGCGGCTCCGCCGCGGAGCAGGGAGGTCATGGGCGAAGGCTATCGGGCACCCCGTGCCGTCTCGCCACGTGGGGGTCGCGGCGTGCCGCACCTGTTGATTTGTCGGGCTCACGCCACTTACGTCGTCGGGCTCGGGCCACTCACGGTGCCGGGCTCGGGCCACTTACGCCGACGGGGTCAGGCCACTCGCGGTGCCGGGCTCATGCCCCTCACGGTCTCGGACTCACCCCACTCACTGTGCCGGGCTCAGGCCGCTTACGTCGCCGGGCTCACGTCACTCGCGGTGCGGGCTCACGCCACTCGCGGCCTCTGCTTACCGCCGTGCCGGGCCGCCGAGAGCAGGCCCCGCGCGGTCGTCAGCCAGCCGAGTCCGACGATCGCCGCGGCCACCGAGAGCCCCAGTGCCCCGTTCAGCGGCAGGGCCATGCCGATTCCGCCGCCCACCACCCACGCCACCTGAAGGATGGTCTCCGAACGGGCGAACGCGGAGGTCCGCACCTCTTCCGGTACGTCCCGCTGGATCAGCGCGTCCAGGGACAGCTTCGACATGGCCTGCGCGAAACCCGCCACCGCGCCCAGACAGGCGACGCCCACCGCCCCGAAGAACACCGCGGCGGTGATCGCCACGCCGAGGGCCACACCGACGACGGTCACGATGATGACCTCCGGCGCCCGCGATCTCAGGCCCGCGCCGACGGCGGTGCCGAGCGCGTTGCCCGCTCCGGCGGCGACTCCCACTATCCCCAGGGACACCGCGGCGCTCTGGCCGCCGAGCGGTTCCTCGCGCAGCAGGAAGGCGAGGAAGAAGATGAGGAAGCCGGAGAGACAGCGCAGTGACGCGTTCGCGGTGAGGGCGTGCGTGACGGCGGGCCCGACCGTACGCAGGCCGAGGCGCCGCTTCTTGGACGTGTCCGTCGCGGCTTCGACGCGGGCGTGCAGATGCAGGTGCTCCTCGTCGGCCGCGAGCAGCGCCTTGTGCTCGCCCTTCGCCGAGTCGACCTTGGACGGCAGGGAGAGGGACAGGAGCATTCCGACGATGAAGATGACGAAGGCGCCGTACAGCGGCCAGCGCGGCCCGAGCGCCTGGAGCCCCGCGCCGACAGGGGCCGCGAGCCCGGTGGCGAGCAGCCCGCCGAGCGTGACTCTCGAATTGGCCTTGACCAGGGAGAAGCCTCTGGGCAGCAGCCGGGGCACCACGGCACTTCGTACGACCCCGTACGCCTTGGAGGCGACCAGGACGCCGAGCGCGGCGGGATAGAGCTCCAGGCTCCCGGTGATCACCGCCTCGGAAAGGAGCAGGGCGAGCAGGGCGCGGGCCAGCATGGCGGCTGCCATCGCGTAGCGGCGGCCGTGCGGGAGGCGGTCCAGGAGGGGGCCGATGACGGGGGCGAGGAGAGTGAAGGGCGCCATGGTGATGGCGAGATAGAGGGCGACACGGCCGCGGGCCTCGTCGGTCGGCACGGAGAAGAAGACGGTCGAGGCGAGCGCGATGGTGATCATGACGTCGCCGGCGCCGTTCACGGCGTGCAGTTCGATGAGCTTGCCGAGCCCCGACTCGCCCGCGCCGTGGGCGTGCGTGGCCTTGCGGATACCGCGGGCCGTGCCGGTGAAAGGCAGGTGCAGGGCGCGGCCGACCCAGCGGGCGGCCCGGTTCAGTACCGGGCGACGTCCGCTCACTCCCTGGGACGACAACCGCGCGGCAGCCACCTCGTCATAGTGCCCCTTAATGGCGTGTACTAGTGCGCATACGCTGTGGGGCAATCGGGCGGGCGGTCGATAAACCTGTCACGGGGCGCTTGTGTGAGGGGTGGCGAAACCACCGCGAAGCGGCAACAGAGCTGGGCCTCGACGCAGGGGCCGGGCACGCCGGTGTAGGCCCAGGGGCCAGGAGAAGGTAGCGTGCGTAGCGCGCCTGCGGCGGTTGTTCTTGGCCGCGCGCCTCTCGGTCATCCCGCAGAATGGATGACGTAGGTGCGCCCGAGGACGTTCGGGCGCGGACGTCGACGCGGCCCTCAGGTCCGCTCCGTCCGCACCCCCGCGTATGGGTGGCGCACTCGTGAGACGGCGTAATGGAGAAGCGATACCTGTGAGCGCAGCGACAACGCGAAGCCGTACCCCGCGTACCCCGCGTACTCCCGACCGCCTGTGCGCCGAGGCGGTGGGACTGGCCAGGGAAGCGGCCGAGGAGACCGCCGCACCCGGTGTGGTCGGTGAGCATGTGGAGGTCGTGGTCGAGGGCGACCGCGTCGTCACGCACCTGTTCGAGTGCAAGGACTTCGGCTACCGGGGCTGGCGCTGGGCCGTGACGGTGGCCCGCGCCTCGCGCGGCAAGATCGTCACGCTCGACGAGACGGTGCTGCTTCCTGGGCCCGACGCGCTGCTCGCACCCGAGTGGGTGCCCTGGAGCGAGCGGCTCCGCCCCGGCGACATGGGCCCCGGGGACCTGCTGCCGACCGACGCCGAGGACCTGCGCCTCGAACCCGGATACTCCGGCGAGGAGGAGCCGCCGCCGAACTCCGTGTTCTCGGAGGAGATGGCGGAGCTGGTCGAGGCGGAGGACGCCGAGATCACCGAGGGCCCGCCCGCCGAGCTGCCGTCGGCGCCCGCGCGTGGCTCGATCGCCGCGCTCGCGGACGAACTCGGCATGCGCCGGGCGCGCGTCCTTTCCCGGTACGGGCTGCATGCCGCGGCCGATCGCTGGGAGGAGTCGCACGGCGCGAAGACGGCGATGGCGCAGGCCGCGCCCGCGTCCTGCGTCAGCTGTGGCTTCCTTGCCCCGATCGGCGGATCGCTCGGGCAGGCGTTCGGGGTGTGTGCGAATGAGTTCGGTCCCGCGGACGGGCATGTCGTGTCCCTCGCGTACGGCTGCGGGGGCCACTCGGAGGCGGCCGTGATGCCGACACCGACGCGGCCGGCCGCGCCGGTCCTCGACGAGACCCGGGTGGACGTCCTGCCGCTGCGGCCCGCTGCGGACTCGGGGTCGGTGCCGTTGGTGGGGGCGGGGGAGGATCTCGGCCACTCCTGAGCTCCCGCTGGGGGTGACGGGGTTGGGGGTGCCCCGGGTGCCCCGGGTGGGGCTGATCGGGTTTCCGCGCTCTGCGCGGGGTTTTGGGTCCTCCCGCTGGGTGGGTTCAGGCTGGGCTGGATTCTTTCGCTTAGCTCGGTGGGTGGTGCCTTTTCGCGCTTCGCGCGAGTTTTGCCCGCCCGCCCACCCGTTGACCCGGGGTAATCGGGTGGGTGGGCGGGAGACACCCCGCGCGGAGCGCGGGAAAGGTGCCCACTGACCCGCGGGTGGCACTCCGTCCCCACGCCACACCGCGCGGATCCACCGCACCTACGCGCACCGCGCGATGCGGGGCGATCGGGCGGGTGGGCGGGAAAGTTCCGCGCGGAGCGCGGGTAGTGGGCGACCGCGGACCCGCAGGTGACGTACACCCGCCCCGTGAAGCACCCGGGCAGGAGCCGTCCGTCGGCCCGCGAGAGAGCGGCGCACGCCCGCTGCCGTGTCCCGGAAGGGAGAGTTCGCCGGCCCGTGGACGATCCGCGCAAGCCCAGCGCAGCGCCCCCGTGGGCCACACCCGGCCACTGGGGAACGGACCGCCCATCGGGGAAACCCCAGGACGCGGTACGGTTCGGCCCGCGAACCGAGCGAGGGAGACGACACCGTGAGCAAGACCGTGCGGCCGGCGGCCGAGGGTACTGACCCGTTCGGCACGGCACGGCTCCGCCGGGGAGTCCTCGACGCCTGGGCCGCCAGCCCGGCCCGGTTCCGTGAGGACGCCAACGCCGAGGAGGACCTCGCCCTCGGCGGCTACCGGGACCGCCTGATCGTCGAGCTCGCCCAGAACGCCGCCGACGCGGCAGCGAGGACCGGCACCCCGGGCCGCCTCGCCCTCACCCTCCGGGACGGAGTGCTCGCCGCCGCCAACAACGGCGCCCCCCTCGACGCCACCGGCGTCGAGTCCCTCTCCACCCTCCGCGCGTCCGCCAAGCGGGAGGAGCAGAACGAGGAGCGGAACAACGGCGCCGTCGGCCGCTTCGGCGTCGGCTTCGCCGCCGTGCTCGCCGTCTCCGACGAGCCCGCCGTCGTCGGGCGTACGGGCGGAGTCCGGTGGTCGCTGACCGAAGCCCGCGAACTCGCTGCCGAGACCGCCCGGTTCAGCCCCGGCCTCGGGGACGAGGTCCGCAGGCGCGACGGGCACGTGCCTCTCCTTCGGCTGCCCTTCGCCGCCGAAGGGACCGCCCCCGACGGCTACGACACCGTCGTCATCCTGCCCCTGCGCGACGCCGCCGCCGAGGACCTCGTCGTACGGCTCCTGGAGGGCATCGACGACGCGCTTCTCCTCGCCCTCCCTGGCCTTGAGGAAGTCGTCGTCCAGGTCGGCGACCACGCCCCCCGCACCCTGCGCCGCACCGCCGAGCCCGGCTACGTGGATGTCTTCGACACCCGTGACGGCGACACCCGGTGGCGCCTCGTCAGCCACCAGGGCCCCCTGGAGCCGGAACTCCTCGCCGACCGGCCCGTCGAAGAGCGGCTGCGACCCCACTGGTCCGTCACCTGGGCCGTTCCCACCGACCGCGAAGGCGCCCCGCAGCCGCCCCGCAGCGCCCCCGTCCTGCACGCGCCGACCCCGAGCGACGAGCCCCTCGGCGTGCCCGCCCTGCTCATCGCCTCGTTCCCGCTCGACACCACCCGGCGGCACGCGGCGCCCGGGCCCCTCACGGACTTCCTGGTGCAGCGCGCGGCCGACGCGTACGCCGAACTGCTCGCCGACTGGCGGCCCGTCGGGGAAGGCATCATCAGCCTCGTCCCGGGACCGCTCGGCAAGAGCGAGCTCGACGGCGCCCTGCGCCAGGCCGTCCTCGACCGGCTGCCCCGCACCGCGTTCCTGCCGCCCGCCGTCGAGCCCGCACCGCAGGACGACGACCCGGACGTACCCGAGTGGCAGCTGCCCGTCGCGCTGCGGCCCCGTGACGCGGAGGTCGTGGAGGGCGCGGGCGCCGATACCGTACGCGTTCTCGCCGATGTCCTGCCCAGCCTGCTGCCCGCCGGGCTCGAACGGCGCGCCGAGCTGCGCACCCTCGGCGTCGCCCGCCTCCCGCTGACCGAGGCGATCGACCGCCTCGCCGGTCTTGAACGGGAGCCGGGCTGGTGGCGACGGCTGTACGACACACTTGCCGGTGTCGACCCCGACCGCCTGACGGGGCTTCCCGTCCCCCTCGCCGACGGGCGCACCACCATCGGGCCCCGCCAGATCCTCCTGCCCGTCATCGGCGACGACAGCGACCCGGCCGCGCTCGTCCGCCTCGGTCTGAAGGTCGCCCACCCCGACGCCGTACATCCCCTTCTGGAGAAGCTCGGCGCCCTGCCCGCCACGCCGCGCGCCGTCCTGACGACCCCGCAGGTCCGTGCCGCCGTGGCCGCGTCCCTCGACGACGACACGTGGGACGAGGACGCGCTCGACGCCGAGGAGCTCGCGGACATCGTGCTCTCGCTCGTCCGCGACGCGAACCTCGCACCCGGCGACGAGCCCTGGCTCGGCGCACTCGCACTCCCCGACGACGAGGACGGCGACCTCGCCCCTGCCGGTGAACTCGTCTTCCCCGGCAGCCCCTTCGCGCAGGTCATGCGCGAGGACGAACTCGCCTCGGTGGACGCCGAGCTCGCCGACCGCTGGGGCGAGCAGCCCCTCGCCGCGTGCGGCGTGCTCGCCACGTTCGCCCTTGTCCGCGCCACGGACGTCGTGCTCGACCCCGACGAACTCGACCCCCGCGAGGGCGACTTCGCCGAGCCCGATGACGCCGGTCTGCTCGACGCGGTCGACGTGTGGGCCGAGGACGTGCTCGACCGGCTGCCGGAGACTCCCGTTCCGCCGGTCGCCACCGAGATCATCGCCGTACGGGATCTGGATCTGGTGGACGAGGACTGCTGGCCGCAGGCCCTCGCGATGCTCTCGCGCCCGCCGCTGCGGGACGCCCTCACGCAGCCGCTGCGGATCCTGCTCCCGGACGGCACGACGCAGACTGTCCGTTCGTACACGGCCTGGTGGCTGCGCGGGAATCCGGTGCTCGGCGGACGGCGTCCTGCCGGTCTGCGGGCATCGGGCGGCGACCCGCTGCTCGAAGGGCTCTACGACGCCGCCGACGCCTCCGGTTTCGACGACGAGCAGGTGCTGCGTGCTCTCGGTGTCCGTACGTCGGTCGCCGCGCTCCTGGAGGAGCCCGGCGGCGCGGCCGAGCTGCTGGACCGGCTCGCGGACCCGGAGAGGACCGTTTCGGCGGCCCAACTGCACGCGCTGTACGGCGCCCTGGCCGATCTGGACCCGGAGCAGGTGACGCTGCCGGACGAGGTGCGGGCCGTCGTGGACGGTGAGGTCGTGGTGGTCGACGTGGCGGACGCGGTCGTCGCCGACGCGCCGGACCTGCTGCCGCTCGCCGGGGGCGTGGCGCTGCTGCCCGTGCAGCCTCGAAAGGCTGGGGACCTGGCCGAGCTGTTCCAGGTGCGCAGGCTGAGTGAGACGGCGGCTCAGGAGCCTTCGGGGGACGGCGCCGAGCATCCGGTGCCGGATTCGGTGCGGACTCTGCTCGGTCCGGCCACCCCGGAGACGTACGTCGAGTACGAGGAGCTGTTCGCCGGTGACGTCGAGCTGGACTGGCGGCGGACGCCGGACGGCACCCTCCACGCTGCCACGCTTGAGGGCGTCGCCGCCGGTCTCGCCTGGGCGGCGGGCCAGTGGCCGCGCCGCTTCGAGGTCGCGGCGCTCCTTGAGGATCCCTCCCGGACGGATGAGCTGGAGCGGGACCGCTGGTTCGACTGACTCGTCCGCGGGGCGTGGTGGCTGGTCGCGTAGTTCCCCGCGCCCCTTCAGGGCCCGTTGGATCCCGCGCTCCAGAGCTCGGTCACGAAATCTTCACTTCCCGTACAACCAGAGGTCCATGTCAAGGGTCTGATCTTCCGAGTCAACAGACTCCTAGACCACTGGGCTTCGCGTGACAACCCCCATACACCGCGGCGCCCCCTTCCCACCTGGGGAAACACATGCGCATCCGTGCCACCGTGGCCGCACTGACCGGCACCCTGGCCCTTTCCGCACTCGTCGTCCCGGCCGCCCAGGCCGCCGACGAGCCGAACGCCCCGAAGTTCGCGCCCTTCAAAGCCAACGCCCCCGTCGACGAGTCCATAGGCGACACCAAGATCACGAAGGTCGCCGTCAACGGTGGCAAGAACATCGTGGTCGGCACCACCGAGAAGAAGAAGTTCACCGTCGCCATCACGGCGACCGACCCCGAGGGCATCTACGACGCCGATGCCATGCTGTGGCACGGCTCGGACATCGAGAGCGACATCGACGGCCTGCTCTTCTCCGCTGAGGACGGGGCCACGTGCAAGGTCGTCGACGCGACCACCTCCACCTGCACGGTCAACGTCACGGTCGACCCGAAGCTCGACCTCTACAGCAACATCCTGGCCGGCAAGTGGAAGGTGTCGGCGAACGCGATCGGCAACGACGGCGACTTCGTCACCAAGGACACGTTCGGCTACGCCAGCATCCAGCGCAACGCCCGCCTCACCACCAACGCCTCCCCGGAGCCCATCAAGAAGGGCAAGACCCTCACGGTCAAGGGCGCCCTGACCCGCGCCAACTGGGACACCCTCAAGTACGCGGGCTACACCAAGCAGTCGGTGAAGCTCCAGTACAAGAAGAAGGGTGCGGCCTCCTACTCCACCCTGAAGACCATCACGTCCGACACCAAGGGCAACCTGAAGACGACCGTGAAGGCCACCGCGGACGGCTACTACCGCTACGTCTTCGCCGGTACGTCCACGACCCCGGCCGTCACGTCGACGAGCGACTTCGTGGACGTCAACTAGTAACTACCCTTGAACGGCTACGCCGGAAAGCGGCGGTCCACCCAGCGGTAGATGACCTCGATCACCAGTGAGGCCACCGCCGCGATCGCGACCGCCGCCCACGGCATCGTCGCGCCCACCAGCTTCAGCTGGAAGAAGTCCTGGAGCCACGGAACGGTGAGCACCAGCAGGAAGCCGAGACCCATCGCGCCGATCAGACCGAGCCGCCACCACGTGTAGGGGCGGGCGATGATCGCGAGCACCCACATGGCGATCAGGAACAGCGCAAGCGTGGCCGCGCTGGTCTCGGCTTCCCGCGCTCCCTCGCCCGTGTAGTGGTGGCGCGCCAGCAGGTACGTACAGAAGGTGGCGACGCCCGCGACGACACCGCCCGGGATCGCGTACCGCATGACCCTTCGTACGAAGTGGGGCTTGGCCCGCTCCTTGTTGGGCGCGAGGGCGAGGAAGAAGGCCGGGACGCCGATCGTCAGGGTCGAGAGCAGCGTCAAGTGGCGTGGCAGGAACAGGTACTCCACCTGCGAGCAGACCACGAGCAGCGCGATGACGACCGAGTAGACGGTCTTCACCAGGAACAGCGTCGCGACCCGCGTGATGTTGCCGATGACCCGGCGGCCCTCCGCGACCACCGAGGGCAGCGTCGCGAAGCTGTTGTTCAGGAGCACGATCTGGGCCACCGCCCGCGTCGCCTCCGAGCCCGAGCCCATCGAGACGCCGATGTCGGCGTCCTTCAGGGCCAGTACGTCGTTCACGCCGTCGCCGGTCATCGCGACCGTGTGGCCGTGTGACTGGAGGGCGCCCACCATGTCGCGCTTCTGCTGCGGGGTGACACGGCCGAAGACGGAGTTGGCGTCCAGGGCCTTGGCCATCTCGTCGTGCTCCGTGGGCAGGCGGCGGGCGTCCACGGTGTTCTCCGCGCCCGGCAGGCCCAGCTTTCCGGCGACCGCGCCCACCGAGACCGCGTTGTCGCCGGAGATGACCTTGGCCCTTACGTCCTGCTCCTCGAAGTAGCGCAGGGTGTCGGCGGCGTCCGGGCGAAGGCGCTGCTCCAGGACGACCAGGGCGGTGGCCTCGGCTCCCGCGGCCACGTCGGCGTCGTCGAGTTCACCGGCCGCGCGGGCCAGGAGCAGCACGCGCAGGCCCTGCTGGTTGAGGTCCTCGATCTCGGCGAGTGACGGGTCGCCGTCGGGAAGCAGGACGTCGGGGGCGCCGAGCAGCCACGCCGAGGTGTCGCCGTCGCCCTCGCTGAAGGCGGCGCCGCTGTACTTGCGGGCGGAGGAGAAGGGCAGCGATTGGGTGCAGCGCCACTCCTCGCTGTCGGGGTAGGCGTCGATGATCGCCTGGAGCGACGCGTTCGGCCGCGGGTCGGATTCGCCGAGGGCCCCGAGGACCTTGCGTACGTACGCCTCGTCGGCGCCGCCGAGGGGGCGCAGCTCGGTGACGTCCATGCCGCCCTCGGTGAGGGTGCCGGTCTTGTCCAGGCAGACCGTGTCGACGCGGGCCAGGCCCTCGATCGCGGGGAGTTCCTGCACCAGGCACTGCTGGCGGCCGAGCCGGATGACTCCTATGGCGAAGGCGACCGAGGTGAGGAGGACGAGCCCCTCCGGGATCATGGGCACGATCCCGCCCACGGTGTAGGCGATGGACTCCTTGAAGTTGTCGTCCTTGACGACGAGCTGGCTGATGATGAGGCCGATGGAGGTCGGGATCATCAGCCATGTCACGTACTTGAGGATCGTGGAGATGCCGTTGCGCAGCTCGGAGTGGACGAGCGTGAAGCGGCTCGCCTCCTCGGCCAGCTGCGCCGCGTACGCCTCGCGGCCCACCTTCGTGGCGGTGAACGCGCCGCCGCCCGCGACCACGAACGAGCCCGACATCATCTTGTCGCCGGGCTTCTTGACGACCGGGTCCGCCTCACCGGTCAGGAGCGACTCGTCGACCTCCAGGCTGTCGGTCTCGACCGCCTCACCGTCCACGGGGATCTTGTCGCCTGGCCCCAGCTCCACCAGGTCGCCGAGGACGATCTCGGAGGTGGAGATCTCGGCGCCCCTGCCGTCGCGCCGCACGGTCGGCTTGGACTCGCCGATGACCGCGAGTCCGTCCAGGGTCTTCTTGGCGCGCAGCTCCTGGATGATGCCGATGCCCGTGTTGGCGATGATCACGTAGCCGAAGAGGCTGTCCTGCATCGGCGCGACGAAAAGCATGATCACCCAGAGCACGCCGATGATCGCGTTGAAGCGGGTGAAGACGTTCGCCCGGACGATCTCGGTGGTGGACCGGGAACTGCGGACGGGGACGTCGTTGATCTCGCCGCGTGCGACTCGCTCGGCGACCTCTGCGGCGGTCAGACCCGTCGCGCGTCCGGTGGGCAGCTCCACCGGGTGGACCGGGTCGAGCTCGGCGCCCGCGTCGATATGCGTCATGCCAACGACGGTACGGGCGAGATGGGGGGTTCACCCCTTGAGCGCCCCAAAGATCCGACCACGGTAGGACAAGGACCCTCCCGTGGTTGTACGGGTGGCTCCCGGACCTCGGCGGAACTGATTACTCCGTGGCCGGCGCCGCCTTGTGCTCCGCGTTCCGCTTGATCGCCGCGTCGCGGCCCCGCACGTACCAGATGCCGATCAGGCCGAGGCCCGCACCGGCCAGGCAGGTCCACACCCACCAGGTGGCATCGCGGTCGTCGAACCAGCCGTAGAACGGGAGCTGCACGAGAAAGAGGACGAACCAGAGGATCGTGCCGCCCGTGATGGTGGCGACGACGGGGCCCTCCAGGGGCTCCGGCGCGTCGTGCTTGGGTGTCCACTTCTCCATGCGCCTAGCTTACGAGTCGTCGGGCCGGGGCCCCGAGGGGGCACTGAGGGGGCCGGTTCGCCCTGGTGCCGCAAGGGTCTACGCGCGGAGATAGCGATTTCCCTCTCATGTATTCATACTGAAACGACTCGTTAATGGCTGGTTGTTTTCGTAAGAACAAACAAAGCAATCAGAATCCGCCACTTAATGATCTTCCTCTTCTCTGAGCCCGCGAGGTCCCGCATGCCTTCCTCGGCCACCACCCCGGTCGACGCCAGCAAAGAGCCGCCGAAGCCCCCGCAGGGTGGCATCGACGGCTTCTTCAAGATCACCGAACGGGGCTCGACCCTCGTCCGAGAGGTCCGCGGCGGCTTCGCCACCTTCTTCGCCATGGCCTACATCATCGTGCTCAACCCGATCATCCTGGGCAGCGCGAAGGACATGTACGGGCACCAGCTCGACAACAAGCAGCTGGTCACGGCGACCGTGCTCACCGCGGCCTTCACCACGCTCCTGATGGGCGTCATCGGCAATGTGCCGATCGCGCTCGCCGCGGGCCTCGGCGTGAACACCGTGGTCGCCCTCCAGCTCGCGCCGCGCATGTCGTGGCCCGACGCGATGGGCATGGTCGTCCTCGCGGGCTTCGTCGTGATGCTGCTCGTGGCGACCGGCCTGCGGGAACGCGTGATGAGCGCCGTGCCGCTCGGCCTGCGCAAGGGCATCGCGATCGGTATCGGCCTCTTCATCATGCTGATCGGCCTCGTCGACTCCGGCTTCGTCTCGCGCATGCCGGACGCCGCGCACACCACGGTTCCGCTGCAGCTCGGCGCCGACGGACACCTCAACGGCTGGCCCGTCCTGATCTTCGTGCTCGGCGCGCTGCTCACGCTCTGCCTGCTCGTGCGCAAGGTGCCCGGCGCGATCCTCATCAGCATCGTCGTCATGACGATCGTGGCGATGATCGTCAACGCGGTCGCGACGATCCCCTCCTGGGGTCTGACGACGCCCGAGTGGCCGGGCAACCCGGTCAGCACGCCGGACTTCGGTCTCGTCGGTCAGATCAGCCTGTTCGGCGGCTTCGAGAAGGTCGGCCTGCTCACCGGCATCCTCTTCGTCTTCACCGTGCTGCTGTCCTGCTTCTTCGACGCCATGGGCACGATCATGGGCATCGGCGACGAGGCCAAGCTGACCGACGCCAACGGCAACATGCCGGGCATGAACAAGGTCCTGTTCGTCGACGGCATCGCGGTCGCCGCGGGTGGCGCCTCGTCCGCGTCGGCCACCACCTGCTTCGTGGAGTCCACGGCGGGCGTCGGCGAAGGCGCGCGTACGGGCTTCGCCAACATCGTCACCGGCGCCCTCTTCGCGGTGGCGCTGTTCCTCACGCCCATCGCGACGATGGTGCCGTCCCAGGCGGCCACGCCCGCGCTGCTCGCGGTCGGCTTCCTGATCCTGTCCGGCTCGATCGGCAAGATCGACTGGAGCGACTTCACCATCGCGATCCCGGCGTTCCTGACGATGCTGATGATGCCGTTCACGTACTCGATCACGAACGGCATCGGCATCGGCTTCATCAGCTTCACCGTGCTGCGCCTCGCGTCGGGCCGCGGCCGTGAGGTGCCCGCCGCGATGTACGTCGTGTCGGCCGTCTTCGCCTTCTACTACCTGATGCCGGCGCTCGGCCTCACGTAAAAGGCGGCCGGTCTTACGTCTCAAACGGCGGCCGGTCTTACGTCTCAGTGCCTACGGGGCGGCCATCAGGCCGCCCCGTAGAACTTTTCCGTCTCCTCGACGGCGCTCTGGAAGCGTTCGTCGAAGTCTCCACGGATGAGCGTCCCGACCACGTAGTCCTGGACGCTCATTCCCCTTTTCGCGGCGTGCTGCTTGAGCCGGTCGAGCAGCTCACCGTCTATTCGCAGGCTGAGCACTGTCGATCCCATGCGTGACAGGGTCGCTGCCGCCGCGCGGACCGTGTCTCACTTTCCGAAGTCACCTCACTCATATGGGTGACGAAAGGGTTCCGTGGCCCTCGGCGCGGGAAGCCAGTGGAGCCATTTGAGCCACTCGGGGCCGCCGACGGGACCGTACGAGTGCCCTTCGGGATGCCCGGTGAGATGCCCTGTGGGGCGCCCCGTGAGAGCCCTGCGGGACTCCTGAACGGAACCAGTCGGACCCGCCGTGTTAACAGAGTGGTCTTTAGCTAGAGTAATGAGTTACTCTAACGAACATGCCGGACCTCTCCCATGGTGACGACGCCGCCGCCGTGAACTCTCTGCGCTCCGCCGTGATGCGCCTGTCCCGTCGACTCAAGCATCAGCGGGTCGACGAGTCGCTGAGCCCCACCGAAATGTCGGTGCTCGGCACCCTCGCCCGCTGCGGCCACGCCACCCCCGGTGAGCTGGCCCGCAAGGAACACGTGCAGCCGCCGTCGATGACCCGCATCGTCGCGTTGCTCGAAGCCAAGGGTCTCGTCCGGCTCGAGCCGCATCCCGAGGACCGCCGCCAGAAGGTGGTGACCCAGACGGAGACGGCCGAGGCCATGCTCGAGGAGAGCCGCCGCAAGCGGAATGCCTGGCTGGCCGACCTGACCGAGCAGCTCGACGACGACGAGTGGGCGCGTTTGAGCGCCGCGGCTCCCGTACTGGAGAAGCTCGCGCACCTGTAAGCAGCGCACACGGCGGTCACCTGCCGTGTGCCGTACGACCGCACCACGCCAAGGAGGCGAACCGCCTTTGAGTACGGGATCCGGAGCAGACTCCGCCCCCGCACCAACCGCCCTCGACAAGTCCCCCGCCGCCAAGTCGTCGATGTTCAGCTCACTGAAGATCCGCAACTACCGGCTCTTCGCCTCCGGCGCCGTTGTCTCCAACACCGGCACATGGATGGCGCGCATCACCCAGGACTGGCTGGTCCTGAGCCTCACCGGCTCCTCGGCCGCGGTCGGTATCACCACCGCGATGCAGTTCCTGCCGATGCTCCTGTTCGGCCTCTACGGCGGTGTCATCGCCGACCGTTTCGCCAAACGGAGCCTGCTCTTCTGTACGCAGGGCGCGATGAGCATCAGCGGCCTGTTCCTCGCCACGCTCACCCTGAGCGGCAACGTCCAGGTCTGGCACGTCTACCTCGCGGCCTTCTTCACGGGCCTCGTCACGGTCGTCGACAACCCGACCCGGCAGTCCTTCGTGTCCGAGATGGTGGGGCCCGACCAGGTCCGCAACGCCGTCTCGCTGAACTCGGCGAACTTCCAGTCCGCGCGCCTCATCGGCCCCGCCGTGGCGAGTGGTCTCACCGCCGCCGTCGGACCCGGCTGGGCGTTCCTCGCCAACGGCCTGTCTTTCCTCGCGCCGCTCACCGGCCTGCTCCTGATGCGCACCGGGGAGCTGCACGCCACCCCGCGCAAGCCGCGCGGCAAGGGGCAGCTGAAGGAAGGCCTGAACTACGTCTCCAAGCACCCCGAGCTGATCTGGCCGATCGTCCTCGTCGGCTTCGTCGGCACCTTCGGGTTCAACTTCCCGATCTGGCTGAGCGCCTTCGCGGACGACATCTTCCACGGCGGCGTGGGGATGTACGGGCTCTTCAACACCCTGATGGCGATCGGCTCGTTGGCAGGGGCGCTGCTCGCGGCCCGCCGCGGCACCTCCCGCCTGAGGCTGCTCGCCGGGGCCGCGATCGCCTTCGGCGTGCTGCAGATCGTGGCCGCGTTCGCGCCCGAGCTGTGGATGTTCGTGGCGTTGATCGTCCCGATCGGCATCCTCGGCCTGACGGTGAACGTCACCGCCAACTCCTCGGTCCAGATGGCCACGGACCCCGAGATGCGGGGGCGCGTCATGTCCCTCTTCATGATGGTCTTCACCGGCGGTACGCCCCTGGGCGGCCCGCTCTTCGGCTGGCTCGCCGACGCGTACGGGGTGCGCGTCAGCATGGCCGCAGGCGGCCTCATCTGCGCCGTGGCCGCGGTCGGGGTCGGCCTGATGCTGGCCCGCGCCGCGAACCTGCGGCTGAAGGTGGATCTGCGGCGCGGGCAGCAGCATGTGCAGTTCGTGCCGCGGGAGCAGCTGGCGACGGCGGCGTAGGCCGTTCTCCGTGACTAGACGCGCCGGGCCAGGATCTGGCCCGGCCAGGTGCCGTCCTTCTCGACGAACGCCTCGGTCCGGGTGAAGCCGTTGCGCTCGTAGAACGCGACGAGCTTGCCGTCACCGCCCGCGTAGCAGTCGACCCGGAGCAGGGAGATCCCCTGGCTCCGGGTTTCCTCTGCCGCGTGCGCGAGGAGGGCGGCGCCCGCGCCCGTGCCGTTCCGTGCGGTCAGCAGGTGGATGTACTGCTCCGGCTCGTCCACCGGCGCGATGTACGCCCCCGGTCCGTCAGTCAGTGTCACCGTGCCGACCGCCTCCCCGTCGATCTCCGCGATCCAGGCGGAGCCGGTGGTCAGATACTTCTCGACCAGGGCGACGGTCTTCGGCCTCGTCGACCAGGGCTGATCGCCCCACTGCCCCGTACGCCCCTGGGAGACGAGCCAGGCGACCGCCTCGTCGAAGAGGGCGAGGACGGTGGGGATGTCGTCGGGGCCGGCGGGGCGGATGGTTATGTGATCCATAGGATTTCCTCTCCCCCACGCCGCCCCTTGCCGAAACCATGGGGGTCCGCCCCCTGGAGCCTCCATGCAGCCCGTCCGGCGTTTGAGGACGAACTCGGCGAAGCCGGTGATGACGGTACGCACAAGGCACGAGGCACAAGGCACGAGGCACAAGGCACGAGGCACAAGGCCCTCGCGCAGCGGGTTTCGGGAAAGGGCGGCGGGGTTGGGGAGAGAACCGCCGGAGGCAGGACTGGGGTGGCGGGGGAGCGGCCCCGCTATGAGGTGGTCGGTCGATGGCCGCTGGGCGGAGCCGGTTAACCTCGACTACGTGGACCCGAAAACCAGGAACCGGATCATGGCCGGTGTGCTCGTGCTGATGTTCGTCGTCGTGGCGGTGGCGGCCGCGGTCGGCCAGTGAGGCGATGGCGATGACCGCGGCCGCGTAAAGGTAAAGCTGCTGCTACCTGCTACCTGCTGCCCGGCACCTGCTACCAGGCGAAGGACTCAGGCGAAGGACCGGGCCCCGGGAAGATCTCGTCCAGCGCGCCGAGCAGCTCGTCCGAGAGTTCGAGCTCGACCGCGCGCAGAGCGCTGGTGAGCTGCTCCGAGGTGCGCGGCCCGACGATCGGCCCGGTGATGCCGGGCCGGGTGAGCAGCCAGGCGAGCGCCACTTCGCCCGGTGCGAGGCCGTGCTTGTCGAGCAGGTCCTCGTACGCCTGCACCTGCGCGCGCACCTCGGGCTTCGCGAGCTCCTCGGCGGCACGCCCGGCGGCGCGCCGCTTGCCCTCGCCCTCCTTCTTCAGCACGCCGCCGAGCAGACCGCTGTGCAGCGGCGACCACGGGATGACACCGAGGCCGTAGTCCTGGGCGGCCGGGATGACCTCCATCTCGGCGCTGCGCTCGGCGAGGTTGTAGAGGCACTGCTCGCTGACGAGGCCGTAGCTGCCACGCCGCTTGGCGATCTCGTTGGCCTGGGCGATCTTGTACCCGGGGAAGTTCGACGAACCCGCGTAAAGGATCTTGCCCTGCGTGATGAGGGTGTCGATCGCCTGCCAGATCTCCTCGAAGGGAGTGCGGCGGTCGATGTGGTGGAACTGGTAGATGTCGATGTAGTCGGTCTGCAGCCGCTTGAGCGATGCCTCCACGGACCGGCGGATGTTGACCGCCGAGAGCAGATCGTGGTTGGGCCAGGCCGGCTTCCCGTCGGTGGCCATGTTCGCGTACATCTTGGTGGCGAGCACGACCTTGTCGCGCCGCTCGCCGCCCTGCGTGAACCAGGTGCCGAGGATCTCCTCGGTGCGGCCCTTGTTCGCGTCCCACCCGTAGACATTGGCTGTATCGAAGTAGTTGATGCCCGCGTCGAGCGCGGCGTCCATGATCGTGTGGCTGTCGGGCTCGTTGGTCAGAGGCCCGAAGTTCATGGTCCCGAGCGCGAGTCGGCTGACCTTGAGTCCTGTGCGTCCCAGCTGCGTGTACTTCATGGTTGCTCAGCCAACGACTTGAAGTGCGCTCTATGCAAGGGTGCGGGCCGAGGGGTGATCAGTCGCGGGGGAACTCGTCGGTCTTGAGGGTGAGGCCGAGGACTGTGCGGGTGAGGTCCACATCCGCTCCGAAGGCGGACAAGGTCACGAGCCGCCCAGCCAGCCCGCCGCGTCCAGGCGGAACACGTCCGGCGGTACGACGGCGCGCAGGTCGTCCTCCATCGCGCGCAGGCGCCGGGCGCCGAGCTGTTTCGCCCACTGTGCGTGCAGCTCCTCGAAGATCGCCGCCGAGCGGGTCAGCGCGTCGATGCCGTGCGGGGTGAGGCGGACCAGTTTGCGGCGGGCGTCGGTCGGGTCGTCGGTGCGTTCCGCGTAGCCGAGGGTGATGAGGCGGTCGACGGTCTTGCCCGCTGCCTGCTTGGTGACGCCGAGGCGGCGGCCCACCTCGCTCGCGCTCGCGCCCCGCACACCGATCGCCTGCATCGCGAAGCCGTGGGCGGGGCGGGCGTCGGGGTGTCCCTGGCGGGCGAGTTCGGCGTGGAGCCGGTCGATCAGGGTGCGGAACCCGGCGAAGAGGAGCAGGGGCAGCTCGAAGCCGTGGCGGTCGTCGCTCTCCGGCTCCGGCTCCGACACCGACGGCTCGTCCGGCTCGTCGCTCTTGCGGGTATCGACAACCTGGTTTACTTTATTTTCGTCAACCATGTTGTCCATCGTAGGGGGTACGTCGTGTCCGCCTTGTTCGCTGAGCACACTGTGGAGACCGCGCCGGAGGGCTCTCGCGCGGCGATGGAGCGTACGGCCGCGGCTTCCGGGAAGACGCCCAGTGCCGTGGCCCGTCTGGCCGAGTCGCCCGAACTGCTCAATGGCTTCCTGGAGTTGAGCGCGTCCTTCGAGCGCACGACGTTGGATCCCGTGGCCCGGGAAGTCGTCATCATGACCGTCGCCGTGCGCAACGACTGCCACATCTGCGTGACCATGCACACCGGCAAGCTGCGGAAGCTGGGCGCGGATGCCGAGCTGATCGCCGCGTTGCGTGAGGGGCGGGCGCTCGGCGATGAACGGCTGGAGGCGGTACGGCAGTTCACGCTGGAGGTGCTTGCGACCGCGGGTGGCGTCGGGGACGCCGAGCTGAAGGGGTTCCTGGCGGCTGGTCACACGGAGCGGAACGCCCTTGAGGTCGTGATGGGCATCGGTACGTACACGATGTCGACGCTTGCGAACCGGCTTACCCGGGCCGAGTGAGGCGTGCCCCCCCCGGTGAGGGCGACCACCTCCACCGACCCCCGCCCACCCCGCCCGCTCCATTTCAGCGCTCCCGACTCCAGCGCTCCCGACTCCAGCGCTCCCGACTCCACTGCTCTCGATTCCACTGCTCTCGATACGGGACACGAGATACGGGACACGAGATACGGGACACGAGATATGGGAGGTGCGGGAGATGACCGAGGGGAGAGGGCGTTGGGGAGTTGTTGGTGGGGTGGGTGAGGATGCGGGGCATGACCGTGAAAAAGATCGTCCGCTCGCTTGGCGTCCTCGCCGCCACCGTGGGGCTCGTCGCGCTCAGCAATCCGGCCTATGCCGCGGGGGATGTCTACAAGGGCACCGGATGGAAGATCCTGACCCAGAGGCAAATACAGTCGCTCAGCCCCGACCCGTACGTCATTCAGCTCGTCAAGCCCAGCGCGTCCGCCACCAAGCTCACCGCCGCGCAGACCAAGAAGGCGGAGGCGCAGCTGCGGGCGCAGTTGAAGAAGACCGCCGCCCAGCTGACCTCGGTGACCGGGACCAAGTTCACGCTGGCCAGCGGCTATCACAAGGAGCAGAGCGCCTGTAACACCGCCGAGCGTCACGTCATCACCGTGGGGATGAAGTACCGCCCCTTCACCCCCGGCAACAAGCCGGGCTACTCCCAGGCGCACCCCTGCTCGGCCAGTGCGAACCAGAGCGCTTGGGGCGGATGGATATGGCTCGACAGTGAGTACTGGAAGCCGGGCGACTGGGCGGCCTCCCCGACGCTCATCTCGAACACGGTGAGCCACGAGATAGGGCACTCGATAGGACTCGACCACGCCAACGTGGACGGCTCGGACGCCAACAACACCGCCGACCCCTACGAGTGCGTCTCCAACAGCAGCAAGGACCGGCCGGTCATGTGCTCGCCCAACGGCGGCCACGCCAGGGCCAAGGGCGGCAGCGACGCCCGCGCCAAGAAGTACGCCGGTCAGTACACGAAGTGGGACATCGCCGGACTCAAGGCCCTCAAGGCCAACTTCAGCCGGTAGGCGACAGCGCCGACACGGGTGACACGGGTGACTCGGGCGTCATGGGCTGGTGCGTCGTCCTGTACGGCGCGCCGAGACCCCACGCCTGGTGCATCGCGTCCGCGAACGCCGCCGCCAGTTTGTGCTCGCCGCTCTCGCCCGGGTGCGTCCCGTCGTACGTGTCGACGTCGATGTCGTACGACGGCGGCGTCGAGGCGAGGAGCAGCGGGGACGCGCCCGTGTCCAGGTCCGCCACCGCCTTCGCGAGGAGCACGTTGAAGCGTGAGACCTCCGCCGCGAAGGGGGCGTCCGTCCGGGCCCGGATGTTCGGGATCACGGGGAGCAGGACGAGCCGGACGCGCGGGTTCGCCGATCTCGCCTCCGCGATGAAGCGGCGTGCGTTGTGCGCCGTCTGTTCCGCGTCCGTGTAGAAGCCCAGGTCGATCAGGCCGAGCGAGACGAGAAGGACGTCGGGCCTGTCCCGCCGCACCGCCTCCGCCATCCGCGGCGCCATGTGCAGCCAGCCCTCGCCCCAGCCCGCGAGGTGATGGCGCGGGAAGTCCGGGTCCTCGCAGGCGTACGCGTACGAGACCGGTTCGCCGGAATCCTTGTCGTGCAGCGCCTGTCGCGGGCCCACCACGGCGAAAGCCGCGTCTCCGAGCGAGGCCCGCAAGTGCTGCCACATCCGGTGGCGCCAGGTGTGTTCCCCCGCGCTGCCGATCGTCATCGAGTCGCCGACGAACATGAACCTGAGCATCCGCTCATCATCCCGGATCAACGCCCCGGCCTGCGATGTGAGGCTGACCACCTGCCGGACGACAGCCCCCTGCGCCGGGGTGGCAGTCTTGGCCCATGCGTTCACTGCGTTCTTCGACGGGTGCCACGGGTGCCATGGGTGCCATGAGGGCCACAGGTGCCATCGGCGCCGGAGCCCTGCTCTTTCTCGCCGCCGCCGTCGGCCCCGCCACCGCCGACGATAGCCACGACGGGTTCACCATCAAGGACCCCCGCATCATCGAGTCGAGCGGCCTCGCCGCCTCCCGCGCCCACCCGGGCGTCTACTGGACGCACAACGACCAGGACAAGAACGGCGCGCTGATCTACGCGGTGGACGGCAAGACCGGCAAGACCGTCGCCACCGTCACCATGACGGGCGTCGGGACGCCCCGTGACGTGGAGGCCATCTCCGTCGGCAGCGACGGCAACATCTACGTCGGCGACATCGGCGACAACCTCGGCGGCACCTGGCCCCACGTGTGGATCTACAAGCTGCCCGAGCCGAAGAAACTGGGCGACCAGACGGTCCGGGCCACGCAGTACACGGTGAAGTACGAGGGCGGTCCGCGCGACGCTGAGGCGATGATGGTGCACCCCAAGACCGGGCGGATCTACATCGCCGACAAGAAGGAGGAGGGCGGCGGCCTGTACGAAGGGCCCGCGCGGATGTCCGCCTCCGGGACCAATGTCTTCAAGCGCCTCGGCGACACCGGCCTCTGGACCACGGACGGTGCCTTCTCGCCCGACGGGAAGCAGCTCGCTCTGCGCGGATACCTCGGCGGGGTCTCGTACACCTGGAAGGGCGAGGGGAAGAAGCCCGAGCGTCAGGGGCGGCTGAGCGTGCCGCTCCAGCGGCAGGGCGAGTCGGTGACGTACACCCTGGACGGTACGACCCTCATGTACGGCAGCGAGGGCGAGCAGAGCCAGGTCGAGCCCGTCGAGGTCGAGGGGGCCGGTGGCGGCAACTCGGGTTCCAGCAGCGGGAGTTCCGGTGGCGCGGGTGACGGCGGGGGCTCCGGGTTCGACGGTGACCTCAAGGTGGGCGCGCTGACCGTCGGCGCCGTGCTCGTCGCCTTCTTCGGCCTGAAGCGGCTGTTCCGGCGGAAGTAGCCAAGGGGGAGAGGCAGGGGGAGAGGGCGCGGGTTACTTCTTCGCGGCCTCGCGCCGGGCCACCAGCACATCCAGGCCGTCGAGCAGGCGCTGGAGGCCGAACTCGAAATGGTCGAACTGTGAGCCGAACGCGTCGTCGGAGAGCCCGGCGAGGTGGGGATAGCGGCCGCTGCTCATGATCCGGTTGAGGGTGGGGTGCTGCGCCTCCCAGAACTCCTGGTCCGTCAGGCCGCTCTTCCGCACCGCCTCCATCTCGTGCACTTGAGTGCGGGCGACCCCGGTGACGTACCCCTCGACCATGACGATCACGCCGATCAGCTCGGGGTCGGTCAGGCTCATCGACTTGATCCCGGACAGGGCGTGCTCCAGGCCGCCGACCGAGCCGGGCCCGAGCACCGGGCGGGCCTGGTTCACCTGGAGCAGCCAGGGGTGCTCGCGGTAGAGGGCGAGCGTCTCGCGGGCGTACGCCTCCACGGCCTCGCGCCAGCCGCCGCCCGGCGGCTCGGCGTCGCCCGCCCGTGAGTAGACGCGGTCCAGCATCAGGTCGAGCAGCTCGCTCTTGCCGGGGACGTAGCGGTACAGGGACATCGTGCCTGTGCCGAGCTCCGTGGAAAGGCGGCGCATCGAGACCGCCGTGAGCCCCTCGGCATCCGCGAGGCGCACGGCCTCGGTGACGATCCGGTCCAGGGTGAGTCCGGGTTTGGGGCCCCGCGTGGGGCGTTCGCCCTCGCCCCAGAGCAGTTCAAGGCTGCGGGCGATGTCGCTGCCGGTGCGCCGGGTGTCGTCACCGTTGCGCTGGGCGTCACCGCCGCCGTTCGTGCTCGTCATGGCGCTCAGCCTAATCGCCGTATCGCTTATTGGGTACACCGTACCCACGAAACTGAGTACGGTGTACTCTCCATTGGGTACGGCGTACTCAAAGCCTGGAGGGGTGGCAGTGAGCGAGAACGACGACTACGCGGTGCGGGCCGAGGGGCTCGACAAGCGCTACGGGGAGAAGAAGGCCCTGGACGCCTTCGATCTGCGTGTGGAGCGCGGCACGGTGCACGGACTGCTCGGCCCGAACGGCGCGGGCAAGACCACCGCCGTACGCATCCTCGCGACACTGGTGCGCCTCGACGGCGGGCGTGCGGAGGTCTCCGGCGCCGATGTGGCGCGCCGACCCGACGTCGTGCGCGGCCGCATCGGTCTGACCGGCCAGTACGCGGCGGTCGACGAGGTCCTCACCGGGCGGCAGAACCTGGAGATGTTCGGCCGCCTCTTCCACCTGGGCGGCAAGCGGGCCGCGCGACGCGCCCAGGAACTGCTCGACCAGTTCGACCTGGCGGACGCGGCAGACAAGGGCGCGGGCCAGTACAGCGGAGGCATGCGGCGCAGGCTCGACCTCGCCGCGTCGATGATCCTCGCGCCCGCCGTCCTCTTCCTGGACGAGCCGACCACCGGTCTCGACCCGCGCAGCCGCCTCGAAGTCTGGGACACCGTGCGGAAGTTGGTCGCGGACGGCACGACCGTCCTGCTCACCACCCAGTATCTGGAGGAGGCCGACAAGCTGGCGTCCCGGATCACCGTCATCGACCAGGGCCGCGCCATCGCCGACGACACCCCGGACGGCCTGAAGAACACGGTGGGCGGCAGCTACCTGGAGGTCGTGGTGCGCGAGGCCGCCGATCTCCCGGCGGCCATGGAGGCCGTCGCCCGGGTCGCGGCGGGTGTGCCCGAGGCCGTCGACCTGGAGCGGCGCGTCCAGGCGGCCGTGACCGACCGGGTCGGCGCGCTGACGGACGTGGCGCGGACGCTTCAGGACCAGGGGGTCGCGGTGGAGGACATCGGCCTTCGCAGGCCGAGCCTCGACGACGTGTTCCTGCGCCTCACGGGACACCGGACGGAGTCCACGCAGCCCTCCGGGCCCCAACCGAACGCGGAAGGCGCCGACATCGACGAGAAGAAGACGGAGGTCGCGGCATGAGCGCCGTACTGACCACGGACGTCACGGACACGCCGCCCCCGCACGGACGCCTCTACTGGGCGTTCGCCGACACCTGGAACGTCACACGGCGCTATCTCACCCACTTCAAGCGCCAGCCCGCCAACATCGCCTGGCAGCTGGGCTTCCCGATCATCTCCGTACTGCTGTACGGCTTTGTCTTCGGGGAGGCGATGAAGGTGCCCGGCGGGGGCGACGACGGTGACTACAAGCAGTTCCTGATGCCCGGCATGTTCGTGATGACCATGGCCTTCGGCTTCATGAACACCGCGATGGCGGTGGTCACGGACTCCTCCAAGGGCGTCATCGACCGCTTCCGCTCGATGCCGATGGCACCTTCGGCGGTGGCGGCGGGGCGCGGTCTCGCCGACCTGATCGTGGCCTGCGCCGAGCTGACGATCCTCGCGCTGACGGCGTTGGCCATCGGCTGGCGTTCCAGCGCGGGGCTGTTCGAGACCCTGGCCGCCTTCGGCCTGCTGCTGTTCCTGCGGTTCAGCCTGATCTGGGTCGGCGTGTTCCTGGGCCTCGTGGTGCCGACCCCGGAGGCGGCGGGCGGGCTCTACGCGGTCGCCTTCCCGCTCACCATGATCTCCAGCGTCTTCGTCGCGCCGTCCCTGATGCCCGACTGGCTGGCGCCGGTCGCCGCCTGGAACCCGGTGTCCTCCACGGGCACGGCGACACGCGAACTCTTCGGCAACCCCGGGGCGGGCGGGGCGAGCTGGGTCGAGCAGAACGCGGTGCTGATGGCGGTGGTGTGGCCGGTGGCGATCTCCCTCTTGTTCCTCCCGCTCGCGGTACGGAAGTTCAAGCAGCTGAGCAGGTAAAAGCAGAGTTCCCCGCGCCCAAAGGGGCGCGGGGAACTGCGCGACCAGCCACGGAGTACAGAGCACGGAGCACCCGCAGCTGACAGCGAAAGCGTTAGAGCTTCTCGATGACGTAGTCGATGCACTTCGTGAGCGCCTCGATATCCGCCGGGTCGATCGCCGGGAACATCGCCACGCGCAGCTGGTTGCGGCCGAGCTTGCGGTAAGGCTCCGTGTCCACGATGCCGTTCGCGCGCAGAGCCTTCGCGACCGCCGCCGCGTCGATCTCGTCCGCGAAGTCGATCGTGCCGATGACCTGCGAGCGCTTGGCCGGGTCGGTGACGAACGGCGTCGCGTACTTCGAATCGTCGGCCCACCCGTAGAGCGCCTGCGACGACGCGGCCGTGCGGCCGGTCGTGAAGTCCAGGCCGCCCTGGCTGTTCATCCACTCCAGCTGCTCGCCGAGCAGGAAGAGCGTGGCGAGAGCCGGGGTGTTGTACGTCTGGTTCTTGCGGGAGTTGTCGATCGCCGTGGGGAGGCTGAAGAACTCCGGGACGTGCCGACCGCTCGCGTGGATGCGCTCGGCCCGCTCGATCGCCGCCGGGGAGAACGCGGCGAGCCAGAGGCCGCCGTCCGAGGCGAAGGACTTCTGCGGGGCGAAGTAGTAGACGTCCGTCTCGGCGATGTCGACCGGCAGGCCGCCCGCGCCGGAGGTGGCGTCCACCAGGACGAGGGAACCCGCGTCCGCGCCGGCCACCCGCTTGATGGGGGCCGCGACACCGGTCGAGGTCTCGTTGTGCGTGAACGCGTAGACGTCCACGCCCGCCTCGGCCTGCGGCTCCGGGTGCGTGCCCGGCTCACTCGTGATCACGGTGGGCTCGGCGAGCCACGGGGCGAGCTTCGAGGCCTTGGCGAACTTGGAGGAGAACTCGCCGAAGCTGAGGTGCTGCGACTTGTTCTCGATGAGGCCGTGCGTCGCGACGTCCCAGAAGGCGGTGGAGCCGCCGTTGCCCAGGATCACCTCGTACCCCTCGGGGAGGGAGAAGAGGTCGCGCACACCCTCGCGCACCTTGCCGACCAGGTTCTTGACCGGGGCCTGGCGGTGGGAGGTGCCGAGCAGAGAGGTACCGGTGGCGGCGAGCGCGTCCAGCGCCTCCGTGCGCACCTTGGAGGGGCCCGCGCCGAAACGTCCGTCGGCGGGCTTGATGTCAGCGGGAATCTGGATCTCAGCCACGGGGTGAGCCTAACGGCTCGGGGCGGGCCGTCATCCGGGCGTCCGGCGGCTGAGATCGCGCAGCTCCACAGAGCGGACACCGCGAGGCTCCACCGCCAGGGACGCGAGGCTCCGCCCCCGGGCGCGAGGCTCCGCCCCAGATCGGGCCCTTCGCGGATGCATCCTGAGGGCATGGATATGGGCATGAGTGATCTCGGAGGCGTAGGCGACGGTGTAGGCGTAGGCCAAGGCGTAGAGAAGGAACTGCGGGCAGCCGTGCGGGGGGAGGTGGACTTCTCCGTCACCGCGCGGGCCCTGAACACCATGGACGCGTCCAACTACCGTCGCGTGCCGCTCGGCGTCCTCGCCCCGCGCGACGCGGACGACGTGGCCGCGGCGCTCGCCGTGTGCCGGGAGCGCGGGGTGCCCGTCGTCGCCCGCGGCGCCGGTACCTCCATCGCCGGGCAGGCGACCGGTACGGGGCTCGTCCTCGACTTCACCCGGCACATGAACCGGATCGTGTCGCTCGACGCGGAGTCGCGGACCGCGGTCGTCCAGCCGGGGGTGATCTGCGACGACCTGCGGGGCGCGGCGTCCGCGCACGGCCTGACCTTCGGCCCCGACCCGTCCACCCACAACCGCTGCACCCTGGGCGGAATGATCGGCAACAACTCCTGCGGATCGCACTCGGTCGCCTGGGGGACGACCGCCGACAACGTCTCGTCCCTCTCGGTCGTGAGCGGCGGGGGCGCACGGCTCGCGCTCGGCCAGGGCTGGTCCGGCGCGCCCGACGGCCTGCGCGCCTTGGTGGACGGCGATCTCGAACTCCTGCGCACCGGGTTCCCCGAGCTCCCGCGCCGTATCTCCGGCTACGCCCTGGACGCCCTGCTCCCCGAGCGGGGCGTGGACCTGGCCCGCGCGTTCTGCGGTTCGGAAGGCACCCTCGGCGTGGTCACGGAGGCGGTCGTACGCCTCGTCGACGCGCCACGCGCGCGTGCCCTCGCGGTACTCGGGTACGCCGACGAGAGCGCGGCGGCGGAGGCCGCGGCGGGCCTGCTGCCGTACGGGCCGCTGACGGTGGAGGGGATGGCCGCCGATCTCGTACGGGGAGCGAGCGGGCTGCCCAAGGGCGGTGCCTGGCTGTTCGTGGAGACGGGCGGGGAGAGCGGGGGCGAGGCACGCGCGCGTGCCGACGCGATCGTCAAGGGGGCCGCATCCGGGGGCGTCGTGGACTCGGTGGTGGTGACCGACCCGGCGGGGCAGCGCGCCCTGTGGCGGGTCCGCGAGGACGCCAGCGGGACGGCGACGCGGATGCCGGACGGCAGCGAGGCGTGGCCGGGCTGGGAGGACTGCGCGGTGCCGCCCGCCCGGCTCGGGGCGTATCTGCGGGACTTCCGGGGGCTGCTCACCGACCACGGTCTGCGCGGAACTCCGTACGGGCACTTCGGGGACGGCTGCATCCACGTACGCATCGACTTCGACCTGATGAGCACGGAGGGCGTGCGGCGCTTCCGGCGCTTCTCGGAGGATCTGGCGGAGGTCGTGGTCGCGCACGGCGGTTCGCTGTCGGGGGAGCACGGGGACGGGCAGGCACGGGCGGAGTTGCTTCCGAAGATGTACGGGGCCGAGCTCGTGGGGCTCTTCGAGCGGGTGAAGGGGGTGTGGGACCCGGCGGATCTGCTGAACCCGGGGATGCTGGTGCGTCCCGCGCCGCTGGACGCGAACCTCCGTTTCGACCCGCTGCCGCGTGAACCGGTGGACGTGGCCTTCGGCTACCCCCATGACGGCGGGGACTTCTCGGCGGCGGTACGGCGGTGTGTGGGCGTCGCCAAGTGCCGTACCGCGTCGGCTGGTTCGGGCGGCGGGGTGATGTGCCCCTCCTTCCGGGCGACGGGCGAGGAGGAGCACTCCACGCGGGGCCGGGCCCGGATGCTGCACGAGATGCTCGCGGGGGAAGTGGTGACGGACGGGTGGCGCTCGGAGGAGGTGCGGGACGCGCTCGACCTGTGCCTGTCCTGCAAGGGATGCCGGTCGGACTGCCCGGTGGGCGTGGACATGGCCACGTACAAGGCGGAGTTCCTGCATCACCACTACGAGGGACGCAGGCGGCCCGCGGCGCACTACGCGATGGGCTGGCTGCCGCTGTGGCTGCGCCTCGCGGACCGGACGCGTACGGCGGGGGTGGCCAACGCGCTCGCGCGGGTGGGGGGCCTCGCGTCGCTGGCGAAACGGGCGGGCGGGATCGCGCAGGAGAGGGAGATTCCGCGGTTGGCGGGGGAGTCCTTCCGGCGGTGGTTCCGGGGGCGGGGGCGGAGTGCTCCGGAGGGTCTGGCGGGGCCGACGGTCGTGCTGTGGCCCGACACGTTCACGGATCACCTCTCACCGGCGGTGGGGCAGGCCGCGGTGCGGGTCCTGGAGGCCGCAGGGCTGCGTCCCGTGGTGCCGCCGGGGGACGTGTGCTGCGGCCTCACGTACGTCTCCACCGGCCAGCTGGACAGGGCGCGCGCGGTGATGCGGCGCACGCTGGAGCGGATGGGGCCGCTGCTCGACGCGGGGGCGCTCCTGGTGGTCCTCGAACCGAGCTGCGCGGCGGCGCTGAAGACGGACCTGGTGGAGCTGCTCGGGGAGGACCCGCGGGCGGCTGAACTGGCGGGACGAGTACGGACGTTCGCGCAGGCCCTGGAGGAACTGGCCCCGGACTGGACCCCGCCGCGGGTCGACCGGGCGGTGGTGGGCCAGACCCACTGCCATCAGCACGCGGTCCTGGGCGACGGGGCCGAGCGCCGGCTGCGGGAGAAGGCGGGCCTGAAGGGCGAGCTGAGCGGGGGGTGCTGCGGACTCGCGGGGAACTTCGGCTTCGAGGCGGGGCACTACGAGGTGTCGGTGGCGTGCGCTGAGGAGCAGTTGCTCCCGGCGGTGCGGGGGGCGGCCACGGTGCCGGAGGCGGAGGGCGGACCGGTGATCCTCGCGGACGGGTTCTCCTGCCGGACGCAGCTGGAGCACCTGGCGGGAGGCGCGCGCGGGCGCCATCTGGCCGAGATCCTGGCTGAGGTCCTCTGAGGGGTGGGGGATTGCAGGAAAGTCCCACGACACGCCGAGGGGAGGGTGTGTGGGGTGGGACTTTCTTGCATTCACGCCCACTCTCACCCCCCTCCGGCTGGACTCGGGGTGGGGATGTGGTTTGCGTACAGGAGTGAAAGGGCTCCACAATGCTGACGTGGTCTACTACCTTGGACGGGGCAGTCCAGGTGAGTGGACTGGGTGAAGGTTTTGGCTGAGGGGCCCGGTTGAGGGTCGAGGAGTGGAGAGGTCGCTGTGGACGCGTCGAGGAGTGGTCAGGGGGCAGGGGGCGGTGGGCGGTGGGGGGCCCTCGGGCCCGTCGGGCTCGTGCTCGCGGGCGGGATCTCCGTCCAGTTCGGCGGAGCCATCGCCGTGAGCGTGATGCCCAAGGCGGGAGCCCTCGGCATCGTGACCCTGCGGCTCGCCTTCGCCGCTCTGGTGCTGATGATCGTCTGTAGGCCGAAGGTGCGGGGGCACTCGCGCGCCGACTGGGGGACGGTCGTCGCCTTCGGTGTGGCCATGGCCGGGATGAACGGGCTCTTCTATCAGTCCGTCGCCCGGATTCCCATGGGGCCCGCCGTGACGCTGGAGGTGCTCGGGCCGCTCGCCCTCTCCGTCTTCGCCTCGCGTCGCGCCCTGAATCTCGTCTGGGCCGGGCTCGCCCTCTGTGGCGTCTTCCTGCTGGGGGGCGGGGGTGGATTCAGCGGGCTCGATCCTGTCGGTGTCGCGTACGCGCTTGGCGCCGGTGCCATGTGGGCCACGTACATCGTCTTCAGCGCCCGTACGGGGCGCCGCTTCCCGCAGGCCGACGGGCTCGCCCTCGCGATGGTCGTCGCGGCGCTCCTCTTCCTGCCGCTCGGCCTCATCGAGTCGGGGGACAAGCTCGTCAGGCCCGAGGTGCTCGGGCTCGGTGCGGCGGTCGCCGTGATGTCCTCCGTGCTGCCGTACACGCTCGAACTGATCGCCCTGCGCAGGCTGCCCGCCTCCACCTTCGCGATCATGATGAGTCTGGAACCGGCCATCGCCGCCGTCGCCGGGTTCCTCGTGCTGAACCAGGCCCTCTCGGTGAATGAGGCTCTGGCCATTTCGCTGGTCATCGCCGCCAGCATGGGCGCCGTCCGGACCCAGATCGGGCGCGGTCCGGCCCGTAGGTCCGGGGATGTCGTCGCGTCGGGGGCCACCCCGGATGCCGTGCTGGCTCCGGCGGAGACCGTCGAGGAGTCGGTGCCGGAGGCGTCCGGAAAGTAATGCAAGCACGCTTGCTTGTTTCTCCGGGCGCTGCCATGCTCCGGGGCACTTCCCCAAGCTCTCAACTTCGTTCGAGCAGGGGGGACCCCATTCGTGCCCCGAGGGGAGCGCTCCGTGTCCGAAGCTGTGCCCGTACTCGACGATCTGCGCCGTGAGAGCGAGGAACTCGACCAGCTGGTAGGGGGATTGAGTGGTGAGCGCTGGGCGCTGCCCACCCCCGCCGAAGGCTGGACCGTCGCTCATCAGATCGCCCATCTCGCCTGGACCGACCGCGCCGCGCTGACCGCCGTCACCGATGGTGACGCCTTCGGGCGGCTCGTCGAAGAAGCCCTCGCGGCTCCCGATTCGTTTGTCGACGACGGGGCCGAGGCGGGGGCCGGGCTGCCGCCCGCCGCGTTGCTCTCGCAGTGGCGCGCCGGGCGTGACGACCTCCTGAAGGCCCTGACGGCAGCCCCGCGCGGCACCCGCTTTCCCTGGTACGGGCCGCCCATGTCCGCCACCTCCATGGCGACCGCCCGCCTGATGGAGACCTGGGCCCACGGCCAGGACGTCGCCGACGCGCTGGGTCACGTACGGGTGCCGACGGACCGGCTGCGGCACGTGGCCCATATCGGGGTGCGGGCCCGGGACTTCGCCTTCGGGGCGCGGGGGCTGAGCGCGCCGGGTGACGCCTTTCGCGTCGAACTCCGGCTGCCCTCCGGTGAGGTGTGGGTCAGTGGGCCCGAAGACGCCGGTCAGCGCGTGACCGGGCCCGCGCTCGACTTCTGTCTCCTCGTCACCCAGCGCGCGCACCGGGACGATCTCGCCGTGCGCGCGGAAGGCGCCGATGCCGAGCGGTGGCTGGACATCGCTCAGGCCTTCGCGGGGCCGCCGGGGCCCGGGCGGCCCGCCAAGGAGCGCAGCCTGTGACCGGCCCGCTGCGGGTCGGCAACGCGTCCGGGTTCTACGGCGACCGCTTCGACGCCATGCGCGACATGCTCACCGGCGGCCCCCTCGACGTCCTCACCGGCGACTATCTCGCCGAGCTGACCATGCTGATCCTCGGGCGCGACCGGCTGGGGGACCCCACGCGCGGGTACGCGAAGACCTTCCTGCGGCAGCTGGAGGAGTGCCTGGGGCTCGCCCAGGAGCGGGGCGTCAAGATCGTCGCCAATGCCGGTGGGCTGAATCCCGGTGGACTTGCCGATGCCGTACGGGAGTTGGCGGACCGCCTCGGGATGGGTGAGGTGCGGGTCGCTCATGTGGAGGGCGATGATCTGGGGTCCCGCTTTCCGGGCGCCCTCACCGCCAACGCCTATCTCGGCGGCGCCGGAATCGCCGCCTGCCTGAGGGGCGGGGCCGACATCGTGGTCACGGGGCGCGTGACCGACGCCGCCCTCGTCACCGGGCCCGCCGCCGCGCACTTCGGGTGGGGTGAGGCGGGCTTCGGGTGGGGCGAGAAGGACTTCGGATGGGGTGAGGCGGACGGCGATCTCGACCGGCTCGCCGGTGCCGTCGTCGCCGGGCACATCCTCGAATGCGGGACGCAGGCCACCGGGGGCAACTACGCTTTCTTCGGCGCGCGCCCGGCCGACTATGGGCGTCGGCTCGGCTTTCCGGTCGCCGAGATCCATGAGGACGGTTCCAGCGTCATCACCAAGCACGACGGCACGGGTGGGTTCGTCGACGTCGGCACGGTCACCGCCCAGCTGTTGTACGAGACCTCCGGCGCCCGGTACGCCGGGCCCGACGTCACCGCCCGGCTCGACACGGTCACCCTCGCCCAGGAGGGGCCCGACCGGGTACGGGTCTCCGGGGTGCGCGGAGAGGCCCCGCCACCGGATCTGAAGGTCGGACTCAATCGGCTCGGCGGCTTCCGCAACGAAGTCGTCTTCGTCCTCACCGGGCTTGATGTCGAGGCCAAGGCCGATCTCGTGCGTGCCCAGGTCGATGACGCCTTCGAGCGGAGCAAGGCCCGCCCTGCGGACGTCCGTTGGGAGCTTGCCCGCACCGACCGGCCGGACGCTCCGAGCGAGGAGACCGCATCCGCCCTGCTGCGGCTCGTCGTGCGCGACCCGCAGCAGGAGCCCGTCGGCCGCGCCCTCAGCGGCGCCGCGATCGAACTGGCCCTCGGCAGCTACCCCGGATTCCACGTCACGGCGCCCCCGGGCAAAGGCGCGCCCTACGGAGTCTTCGAGGCCGCGTACGTCGAGCGCGGGACCGTCGATCACGTGGCCGTCCTGCCGGGAGGTGAGCGGCGGCGCATAGAGGACGGCGGCGGCAGCCTCGTACTCGAAGATCTCGATCAGCCGCCGCTGCCTCCACGCCTCCCCGGCAGCCCCACCCGCCGCGCGCCCCTCGGCCTCGTCGCCGGAGCCCGCAGCGGTGACAAGGGCGGCGATGCGAACGTCGGCGTGTGGGTGCGTACGGACGACGCCTGGCGGTGGCTCGTCCATGAGCTGACCGTCGAGCGGTTCCGTGAACTCATCCCGGAGGCAGCCGAGTTGACCGTCGTACGGCATGTCCTGCCGAATCTGCGGGCGCTGAACTTCGTCGTCGTGGGCATCCTCGGCGCGGGGGTCGCGTCCCAGGCCCGTTTCGATCCGCAGGCCAAGGGCCTCGGCGAGTGGCTGCGCGCCCGCCATCTCGACATCCCGGTCGCGCTGCTCGACATCCCGGTCAAGCCGCTCGACATTCCGGTCGCGCCGCTCGAAGCGACCGCCCCCATCGACCCGACGGAGGTACACCCGTGACCGTCCTCGCGTCCGCGCTCGACCCCGCGAGCGCCGAGTACGCCGAGCACCGCGAGGCCATGCTCGCGGGGCTCACCGAGCTCGACGCCGAGCAGGCCAAGGCGCTTGAGGGCGGCGGCGAGAAGTACGTCGCCCGGCACCGGGGGCGCGGCAAGCTGCTCGCCCGGGAGCGGATCGAGCTGCTCCTCGACCCCGACACGCCGTTCCTGGAGCTCTCGCCGCTCGCCGCCTGGGGGAGCGACTACCCCGTCGGCGCGTCGATGGTCACCGGCATCGGTGTCGTCGAGGGCGTGGAGTGTCTGATCACCGCCAACGACCCCACCGTGCGCGGCGGGGCCAGTAACCCGTGGACCCTGAAGAAGGCCTTCCGGGCGCACGAGATCGGGCACGCCAACCGGCTGCCGTCCCTCCATCTCGTGGAGTCGGGAGGCGCCGATCTCCCGTCCCAGAAGGAGATCTTCATTCCGGGCGGTGCGCTCTTCAAGCACCTCACCCAGTCGTCGGCCGCCGGGATACCGACCGTCGCCGTCGTCTTCGGCAACTCGACGGCGGGCGGCGCGTACGTCCCCGGCATGAGCGACCACGTGATCATGGTCAAGGAGCGCGCCAAGGTCTTTCTCGGTGGTCCGCCGCTGGTGAAGATGGCCACCGGCGAGGAGAGCGACGACGAGTCGCTCGGCGGCGCCGAGATGCACGCCCGTACCTCCGGCCTCGCGGACTATCTCGCCGAGGACGAGCGGGACGCGCTGAGGCAGGCCAGGCGGGTCGTGAAGCGGCTCAACTGGCGCAAGGCGTACGCCGATCCGGCGGGTGTCGTCGAGCCTCCCAAGTACGACGGGGACGAGCTGCTCGGCATCGTGCCCGGCGATCTCAAGGTGCCCTTCGACCCGCGCGAGGTCATCGCCCGCATCGTCGACGGCTCCGACTTCGACGAGTTCAAGCCGCTGTACGGGTCGAGCCTCACGACGGGGTGGGCCTCGCTCCACGGCTATCCCGTCGGCATCCTGGCCAACGCGCAGGGCGTGCTCTTCAGCGAGGAGTCGCAGAAGGCCGCCCAGTTCATCCAGCTGGCCAACCAGCGGGACATCCCGCTGCTCTTCCTGCACAACACCACCGGCTACATGGTCGGCAAGGAGTACGAGCAGGGCGGCATCATCAAGCACGGCGCGATGATGATCAACGCCGTCTCGAACTCGCGCGTCCCGCATCTCAGCGTGCTGATGGGGGCCTCGTACGGCGCCGGGCACTACGGCATGTGCGGGCGCGCCTTCGACCCGCGCTTCCTCTTCGCCTGGCCGAGCTCCAAGTCCGCCGTCATGGGACCGCAGCAGCTGGCGGGGGTCCTGTCGATCGTGGCCCGCGCCTCCGCCACCGCCAAGGGGCAGCCCTACGACGACGATGCCGACGCCGCTCTGCGCGCCATGGTGGAGCAGCAGATCGAGTCGGAGTCGCTGCCGATGTTCCTGTCCGGCCGCCTCTACGACGACGGGGTCATCGACCCCCGCGACACCCGCACGGTCCTCGGCCTGTGCCTGTCCGCGATCCACACCGCCCCCTACGAGGGCGCGCGCGGTGGCTTCGGCGTCTTTCGGATGTGAGGACCCCTCCCATGACCCATTCCGCGACCCCTCCCGTGTCCCATTCCGCGACCCCTCCCATGACCAGTTCCATCAGCACTCTGCTCGTCGCCAACCGTGGCGAGATCGCCGTCCGCGTCTTCCGCACCTGCCGCGACCTGGGCATCGCCACCGTCGCCGTGTACTCCGACGCCGACGCGGACGCCCTGCACGTCCGTGAGGCCGACTCCGCCGTGCGGCTGCCGGGCGCGGCGCCCGCCGACACGTACCTGCGCGGCGAACTCATCGTGAAGGCAGCCCAGGCCGCCGGCGCGGACGCCGTCCACCCCGGCTACGGCTTCCTCTCCGAGAACGCGGACTTCGCGCGTGCCGTCATCGACGCCGGGCTCGTGTGGATCGGGCCGCCGCCCGAGGCGATCGAGTCCATGGCCTCCAAGACGCGCGCCAAGGAACTCATGGGCATCGCGCCGATGGGCCTTGACGACGTCACCGAGGGCGATCTGCCAGTTCTGGTGAAGGCGGCGGCCGGTGGCGGCGGGCGCGGCATGCGCGTCGTACGGGAACTGAGTTCCCTGAAGGGCGAGTTGGAGGCTGCCCGCGCGGAGGCGGCCAGTGCCTTCGGGGACGGCGAGGTCTTCGTCGAGCCCTATCTGGAGGGCGGTCGGCATGTCGAGGTGCAGATCATGGCCGACGCGTACGACACCGTCTGGGCGCTCGGGACGCGGGACTGCACGCTCCAGCGCAGGCATCAGAAGGTCATCGAGGAGTCCCCGGCGCCGGGTCTCGCCGCCGGTCTCGTCGAGGAGCTGCACGCGCAGGCCGTGCGCGCGGCGCGCGTGACCGGGTATCGCGGGGCGGGCACGGTGGAGTTCCTGGTCGCGGGGGACCGGGCGCACTTCCTGGAGATGAACACGCGGCTTCAAGTCGAACACCCGGTGACCGAGGCGGTGTTCGGGGTCGACCTCGTGGCGTCGCAGATCCAGGTCGCGGAGGGCGCGCGGCTCGCGGAAGAGCCGCCCCTCGCGCGCGGGCACGCCGTCGAGGCCCGCCTCTACGCCGAGGACCCGGCGGCGCAGTGGGCCCCGCAGACCGGCATCCTCCACCGGCTCTCCGTGCCGGGCGTGCGGCTCGACACGGGGTACGTGGACGGCGACACGATCGGCGTGCACTACGACCCGATGCTGGCCAAGGCCATCGCGTACGCCCCCACGCGTGCGCAGGCCCTGCGCGCCCTCGCGGGAGCGCTGGAGCGTGCGGTCGTGCACGGGCCCGTCACCAACAGGGAGTTGCTCGTACGTTCCCTGCGGCACCCGGAGTTCGTCGAGGCCCGTATGGACACGGGCTTCTACGACCGGCACCTCGCCGAACTCGCGGCCCCCGCGCCGGACCCGCACGCCCCGCTGGCCGCCGCGCTTGCCGACGCGCACGGGCGCTCGCGGTTCGGCGGCTGGCGCAACCTCGCGTCGCAGCCGCAGGTCAAGCTCTTCCGGAGCGAGCCGGACGGCACCGAGCACGAGGTCCGCTACCGGCACACACGCGAGGGCCTGAGCGCGGAAGGGGTGCGGGTGCTCTCCGTGTCCGGGGAGCTCGTCGTACTCGAAGTCGACGGTGTGCGAAGGAAGTTCGTGGTCAGCCGGTACGGCGGATGCGGTCGGTACGGCGACGAGGGGCGCGTGTACGTCGGCAACACCGCACTCACCGCGCTCCCGCAACTCCCCGAACCCACCACTCGGCAGGAGCCGGGATCCCTGCTCGCCCCGATGCCCGGCACCGTCGTGCGCCTGGCCGAGGGGCTCGCGGAGGGGGCGCGGGTCACCGCCGGGCAGCCCCTCATCTGGCTGGAGGCCATGAAGATGGAGCACCGCATCTCCGCTCCCGCCTCCGGCACGCTCACCGCCCTGCACGCCGAGCCCGGCCGCCAGGTCGAGGTCGGCACGCTGCTGGCGGTCGTAGACGTCGTAGACGTCGTAGAAGCCCCTGAAGTCGCCTGAGCCGTCGTACAGGAGGAGCAATCCGTATGAGCACCGTCCTCGAAACCGAAGAGCACCAGGCCCTGCGCGCGGCCGTCGCCGCACTCGGCAAGCGCTACGGCCGCGACTACATGACCCGCGTCGTGCGCGACGAGGGCCACCCCGACGAGCTGTGGGCCGACGCCGCCAAGCTCGGCTACCTGGGCGTGAACCTGCCCGAGGAGTACGGCGGCGGAGGCGGCGGCATAGCCGAACTCTCCATTGTCCTGGAGGAGTTGGGGGCGGCAGGCTGTCCGCTCCTGATGATGGTCGTCTCGCCCGCCATCTGCGGGACCGTCATCGCCCGCTTCGGCACCGAGGAGCAGAAGCGGGCCTGGCTGCCCGGTCTCGCCGACGGCAGCCGCACCATGGCGTTCGGCATCACCGAGCCCGACGCGGGCTCCAACTCCCACCGCATCACGACGACCGCGCGCAGGGACGGCGCGAGCGGCGACTGGCTCCTGACCGGCCGCAAGGTGTTCATATCGGGCGTCGACATCGCCGACGCGACGCTCATCGTGGGCCGTACGGAGGACGCAAGGACCGGCAGCCTCAAGCCCTGCCTCTTCATCGTGCCGCGCGAGACGGAGGGCTTCCAGCGGCGGCGGATCGAGATGGAACTCCAGGCGCCGGAGAAGCAGTTCGAGCTGACCCTCGACGACGTACGGCTGCCCGCCGACGCGCTGGTGGGCGACGAGGACGCGGGGCTGCTCCAGCTCTTCGCCGGGCTCAACCCCGAGCGGATCATGACGGCGGCGTTCTCGCTGGGCATGGCGCGCTACGCCCTCTCCCGGGCCGTCGGATACGCCAAGGAACGCAGCGTGTGGAAGAGCCCGATCGGCGCCCACCAGGCGATCGCGCACCCCCTCGCACAGGCGCACATCGACATCGAACTGGCCCGCCTGATGATGCAGAAAGCCGCCCGGCTCTACGACGAGGGCGACGACATGGGCGCCGGTGAGGCCGCCAACATGGCCAAGCTCGCCGCCGCCGACGCGTGCGTGAAGACCGTCGACCAGTCGGTGCACACCCTGGGCGGCAACGGCCTGACGAAGGAGTTCGGCCTCGCCTCGCTGATCGTGGCGTCGCGGGTGGCGCGGATCGCCCCCGTGAGCCGGGAAATGATCCTCAACTACGTGTCCCACCAGACACTGGGGCTGCCCAAGTCGTACTGAGCCGCCCCCCCATTGCCGTCTCGCGAACTTCCCCCTCGTCCACTTCTTCGTCCACCTCTCCCAACGCTCTCAACTGCTGGAGATTCCATGGGTCTTGTGTACGCGCCCCCGGAGCGCGGCATCGTCACGCTCACCCTGGACAACCCCGCCAACCGCAACGCGCTCTCGGCGGGGCTCCTCGACGGGTTCGCGGAGGCGCTCGACGACTGCGGAAAAGACCCCGACGTGCGGGCGGTCGTCCTCACGCACACCGGCTCGACGTTCTGCTCCGGCGCCGATCTGCGGGAGCCGCCGGACCCGGCCGTCTTCGTGGCGCTGCTCCGGCAGATCGTGGAGCTGCCGAAGCCGGTGGTGGCGCGGGTGGACGGGCATGTACGGGCGGGCGGGCTCGGCCTGCTCGGCGCCTGCGACATGGCGGGCGCGGGGACGGGGGCGTCGTTCGCGCTGACGGAGGTACGGATCGGGGTGGCGCCCGCGGTCATCTCCATGCCGCTGCTCGCCCGGCTCGACCCGGGCGCGGCGTCCCGCTACTTCCTCACCGGGGAGCGCTTCGGCGGGGCGGAGGCGGCGCGGATCGGTCTGGTGACGGTGGCCGGTGACGACGTGGACGCGGAGCTCGGGCCCCTCATCGACGGGCTGCGGAAGGCGGCGCCGCAGGCCCTGGCCGAGACGAAGAAGCTGCTCACGGCTAGGGTGCTCGACGCATTCGACCACCACACGGACTCCCTCATCGCCCTGTCCGCGCGGCTCTTCGCATCGGCGGAGGCGCGGGAAGGAATGGGGGCTTTCCTCGAACGACGGGAGTGCCCATGGGTGCTGTGACCGCGGCTGATCGTGCCGATCGTGATCGCTCGCCCACGCATCGCTCATCCACGCATCGCTCGCCCAAGCAGGACCGCAGCCGCGCGACGCGCCAGCGGCTCCTGGAGGCCGCGGTGGCGTGCCTCGCCGAGAGCGGCTGGGCGGGGTCCACGGTCTCCGTGGTCGCCGAGCGGGCGGGGGTCTCACGGGGAGCGGCCCAGCACCACTTCCCCACGCGGGAGGACCTTTTCACGGCGGCGGTGGAGTACGTCGCCGAGCAGCGGTCCACCGCGCTGCGGGCGCTCCCGGCGCAGGACAGGGCGTCGGTGGTCGCCGCCCTGGTCGATCTCTACACCGGGCCGCTCTTCCGGGCGGCGCTGCACCTGTGGGTCGCGGCGTCCAACGAGCCTCAACTGGGGGCGCGGGTGACGGAGCTGGAGGCGCGGGTGGGCCGTGAGACCCACCGGATCGCGGTGCGGCTGCTCGATGCCGACGAGTCGCGGCCGGGGGTGCGGGAGACGGTCCAGGGGCTCCTGGACATGGCGCGCGGCCTCGGCCTCGCCAACCTGCTGACGGATGACGGGGCGCGCAGGGAGCGAGTGGTGGGGGAGTGGGCGAGGCTGGTGGAGGGCGCGCTGGGGTGAACTCGCCCCAGTGCCTGGAGCGCCTGGAGCGCCTGATCACTCGTCCGATGTGCGGCTCGCCTCGGGCTTCGTGTGGAGGATCTCGCGGGCCTGTTCCGCGGCGCGGGCGGTGCTCTCGCTGACGAAGTCGAGGTAGCGGGCGATGTTCTCCAGGCGGATGGCGGCCGGGGTGTCGGGCCCGAGGATGGCGACGCCCTGCTGTGTGGTCTCGACGATCTGGGTGAGGGCCCGGGCGCTGGCCTTCATCGACTGGTACCAGACGTCGTCGTCGACGACGTAGCGCTCCCGGCGGCGTTCGTCGCGCTCTCGACGGACCAGGTCCTGACCCTCCAGGAACGCGATCGCCTTGGAGACGGACGCCGGGCTGACCTGGAGATGCCGGGCGAGTTCGGCCGCGGTGACGCTGCCCGTGTCCGTTGTGTAGAGGCAGGCAAGGACCCGGGACATCATCTTGGCCAGGCCCGACTGCATGAAGACGGTGGTGAGCGTCTCCTCGTACTCACGTACGGCCTCGGGGTCGCGTCCGTGGACCTGCGGCGGCGCCTCCGCGTCCCGGGGCGCGGCCTGCCTGCGCTGGTGGGCGCGGCGTTCGGTCGCGCGGTGGGCCAGGTCCGCGCGGTAGCCGGTGGGGCCGCCGTTGCGCATGACCTCGCGCGTGACCGTCGAGGTGGGGCGGTCGAGACGTCTGGCGATCTCCGCGTAGGCGAGGCCGTCGGCCAGGCCAAGCGCGATCTGCTGACGTTCCTGCTGGGTGAGTCTGCCTCCCGGCATCGCGGTCTCCTCGGCTTTCTGGCTCTCTGGCCCTCTTCGGCTCTCTTCAGGCCTCTTCAGCTCTCTCTGAGAGCCGCCAGCATAGCGTTCACTCTCATTGCATTGCAACGATCAGAGGCCTCTCGTTGCATTACACACAGGAGCATTGCAACGAAATACTAGCTGTGACCTGCTGGAATGCAGATTCCTCGCAATGAAGCAATTGAGGGAACCGCGAATGCAACGTAGCGTTCACGACATCAGAAAGAGCAACGGGCACGACGAACACCACGAACACGAACACCACGACCACGAACACGAACACCACAGACACAAGGAGCACACCATGCAGAAGTTCGACACCTCCGCCCCGGTCACCACCGTCCTCGACATCCCCGCCGGGCGGATCCAGTTCATCGCCGCCGACCGCGCCGACACCACGGTCGAGGTCCTGCCCGCCAACGCCTCGAAGAGCGGCGACGTGAAGGCCGCCGAGCAGGCCGAGGTCACCTACGCCGACGGCGTCCTGCGGATCCGGGTCCCCGAGGGCAAGAACCGGGTCTTCGGCAACTCCGGTGCCGTCGAGGTCACGGTCCAGCTGCCCGCCGGGTCCCGTGTCGAGGCGAAGTCCGCCGCCGCGGAGTTCCGGGGCGTGGGACGGCTCGGTGACGTCGTCTTCGACGGCGGCTACGGCTCGGTCAAGCTGGACGAGGCCGCGAGCGCCCGCCTCACCGGCCACGACGCCACCATCACGGTCGGCCGCCTCACGGGTGACGGCGACATCAGCACCCAGCGGGGCGACGTGAACGTCACCGAGGCCACCGGCGGCACGCTCACGCTCAACACCCAGCAGGGCAACATCACGGCCGGCGCGGCTCGCGGAGTCTCCGCCTCCCTGGACGCCGGTACCAGCTACGGCCGGATCGACAACTCGCTGAAGAACAGCGACGGCACGCCCGGCCTCGTCATCAAGGCGACCGTCTCCCAGGGCGACATCACCGCCCGCAGCCTCTGACACCTCTGACACCTCTGTCACCTCCAACGCCTCTCGACCTCGCAGCTTTGAAGGAGCACTCCTCATGACGAACCTGGCCATCGCGGCGCACGGGCTGCGCAAGGCTTACGGCGACAAGACGGTCCTTGACGGCATCGACCTGGCCGTCCCGGAAGGCACGATCTTCTCCCTGCTCGGCCCGAACGGGGCGGGCAAGACCACCGCCGTCAAGATTCTCTCCACCCTCGTCGGCGCCGACGCCGGCGAGCTGCGGGTCGGCGGCCACGACCTGGCCGTCGCCCCGCAGGCGGTCCGCGCCGGGATCGGCGTCACCGGGCAGTTCTCCGCCGTCGACGGCCTGATCACCGGCGAGGAGAACATGCTCCTGATGGCCGACCTGCACCACCTGTCCAAGCAGGAGGGCCGACGGGTGGCCGCCGAACTCCTTGAGCGTTTCGACCTCACCGAGGCGGCCAAGAAGCCCGCATCCACCTACTCCGGCGGCATGAAACGCCGCCTCGACATCGCCATGACCCTGGTCGGCGACCCCCGGATCATCTTCCTCGACGAACCGACCACCGGCCTCGACCCCCGCTCCCGGCACAACATGTGGGGCATCATCCGCGGCCTCGTCTCCGGCGGGGTGACCGTCTTCCTCACCACCCAGTACCTGGAGGAGGCCGACGAACTCGCCGACCGCATCGCGGTGTTGAACAACGGCAAGATCGCCGCCGAGGGCACCGCGGAAGAACTGAAGCGGCTCGTCCCCGGCGGGCACGTCCGCCTCCGCTTCACCGACCCGGACGCCTACCAGTCGGCCGCCGCCGCCCTGTCCGAGGTCACCCGCGACGACGAGGCGCTCGCTCTCCAACTCCCCAGCGACGGCACCCAGCGCGAGCTGCGCTCCATCCTCGACTGGCTGGACTCCGCGGGCATCGAGGCCGACGAGCTCACCGTGCACACCCCCGACCTCGACGACGTGTTCTTCGCCCTCACCGACAGCACCCACGTCCCCGCCCAGGCCGCACAGCCGAACCAGCCCAAGGAGAACGTCCGATGAGCACCCTCTCCCTCGCCGTCCGTGACTCGTCCACGATGCTGCGCCGCAACCTCCTGCACGCCCGGCGCTACCCGTCCCTCACCCTGAACCTGCTGCTGACACCCGTCATGCTGCTGCTGCTCTTCGTCTACATCTTCGGCGACGTGATGAGCGCGGGCATCAGTGGCGGCGACCGCTCCGACTACATCGCCTACCTCGTGCCGGGTCTCCTCCTGATGACCATCGGCAGCACCACGATCGGCACCGCGGTGTCCGTCTCCACCGACATGACCGAGGGCATCATCGCCCGCTTCCGCACCATGGCCATCCACCGCGGTTCCGTACTCATCGGACACGTCGTCGGAAGCGTCCTGCAGTGCATCGCCAGCGTGATCCTCATGGGGGCCGTCGCCGTGGCGATCGGCTTCCGCTCCACCGACGCCACCGCCCTGGAGTGGCTCGCGGCCTTCGGACTGCTCACGCTCTTCGCCCTGGCGCTCACCTGGATCGCCGTCGGGATGGGCATGGTCAGCCCCAACGCCGAGGCCGCGGGCAACAACGCGATGCCGCTGATCTTCCTCCCGCTCATCTCCAGCGCCTTCGTCCCCATCGACGCGATGCCGGGCTGGTTCCAGCCGATCGCCGAGTACCAGCCCTTCACCCCGGCCATCGAGACCCTGCGCGGCCTGCTCCTCGGCAGCGAGATCGGCGACAACGGCTGGATCGCCATCGCCTGGTGCGTCGGACTCGCGGTGCTCGGCTACTTCTGGTCGGCCTCGAAGTTCAACGGCGACGCGAAGTAGTCGCCGTGACCGCGCGGGCGGCCCTCCCGCGACCCGCCCCACACCCGGCCCTCCCGCAACTCGCCCCACACCAAGGCGGCGTACACCGACACCATGTCGGAGTACGCCGCCTCGTTCGTACGCCTACCGCTGTTCACCGGCGTTCACGGCTGCCTACCGCGCGATGTCCCCGAACCCCTCGACCTCCCGGGGGTCCCGCGCCGCAGGGCCCATGTACCGGGCCGACGGACGGACCAGGCGCCCCGTCCGCTTCTGTTCGAGGATGTGCGCCGACCAGCCTGCGGTCCGCGCGCACGTGAACATGGACGTGAACATGTGCGCCGGCACCTCGGCGAAGTCCAGGACGATCGCGGCCCAGAACTCGACGTTCGTCGCCAGGATCCGGTCGGGGCGGCGGGCGTGCAGCTCGTCAAGGGCGGCCTTCTCCAGCGCCTCCGCCACCTCGAAGCGGGGAGCGCTCAGCTCACGTGCCGTACGGCGCAGGACCCGCGCGCGAGGGTCCTCGGCCCGGTACACCCGGTGGCCGAAGCCCATCAGGCGCTCGCCCTTGTCCAGGGCCCGCTTCACGTACGCGACCGCGTCCCCGGTCCGCTCGATCTCCTCGATCATGCCGAGGACACGGGACGGCGCCCCGCCGTGCAGGGGCCCGGACATGGCGCCCACCGCGCCCGAGAGCGCCGCGGCCACGTCCGCGCCCGTCGACGCGATGACGCGGGCCGTGAACGTGGAGGCGTTCATGCCGTGCTCGGCGGCTGACGTCCAGTACGCGTCGACGGCCTTGACGTGCTTGGGGTCGGGCTCGCCGCGCCAGCGCTTCATGAAGCGTTCGACGACCGTGTCGGCCTTGTCGATCTCGCGCTGCGGCACCATCGGCAGGCCCTGGCCGCGGGCGGACTGGGCGACGTACGAGAGGGCCATGACGGCGGCCCGTGCGAGGTCGTCGCGGGCCTCCCGCTCGCTGATGTCCAGGAGCGGCTTCAGACCCCATACGGGGGCGAGCATCGCGAGCGCGGACTGGACGTCGACGCGGATGTCACCGGAGTGCACCGGGATCGGGAACGGCTCGGCGGGCGGCAGACCGGGGTTGAAGGCGCCGTCGACGAGCAGGCCCCAGACGTTGCCGAAGGAGACGTGGCCGACCAGATCCTCGATGTCGACGCCGCGATAGCGAAGCGCGCCGCCTTCCTTGTCCGGTTCGGCGATCTCCGTCTCGAACGCGATGACTCCCTCAAGTCCGGGTACGAAGTCGGACATCAGGCGGCTCCTCGTGATGTGTGCGACAGATGGTGGTGACAGACAGCTCATGACCATGTGTCAGAAGTGGGTATCTCCGGTCCGGTTCCGCGGTCTGCCGGTGCGTCGGTGGCTTCCGGCTTTCGACTCGCGATCCGGGTCGGTCACCCCGGTCATGCCCCGTGCGGCTGGTGGTCACCCAACCGATACGGAAGCCGCACGATATCCCTTGGTGCCACCCTTGGCGATGGTGCGCGGCACTCAGTGCCACACGTCACCTCCCCGTGGTGCGCGACAGCCCGCCGAGTGACCCTTCGTATACGGCAAGATGACCGCGTGACCGATCGAGCCGCCGCTTCCGCATCAGCCTCATCATCGTCCGCCGGGGCCCCTCCCGTGTCCGACCTCGCCGCCATACGGGCCCACTACGGCGTCGACGGACTCATCGAGGCGGAGTTGCCCGCCACGCCCGTCGAACTGTTCGCGCTCTGGTTCACGCAGGCACTCGCCGCGGCCGACGCGGGCGTGCTCCACGAGCCGAACGCCATGGTCGTCTCGACGGTGGACACCGCGGGACGCCCCAGCTCGCGCACGGTCCTCCTGAAGGGCTACGACGAGCGCGGCTTCGTCTTCTTCACCAACTACGAGTCCCGCAAGGCCCGTGAACTGGCCGCGAACCCGAACATCGCGCTGCTCTTCCCGTGGCATCCGATGGCACGCCAGGTCATCGTCACGGGCACGGCGGAGCGCGTCCCGCGCGAGGAGACGGTGGCGTACTTCCGCACCCGCCCGCACGGCTCCCAGCTCGGCGCCTGGGCCAGCGCCCAGTCGTCGGTCATCGCCACACGCGACGAACTCGACCGCGCGTACGCCGATTTGGCGCAGCGCTACCCGGAGGGCGAGCAGGTGCCCGCGCCTTCGCACTGGGGCGGCTTCCGCGTCGAGCCGCTGAGCGTGGAGTTCTGGCAGGGCAGGGCGAACCGCCTGCACGACCGCCTGCGCTACGAACGCGCGGAGCAGGGCGCCACCAACACGGAGCAGGGCGCCACCGCGGCAGCCGCGAGCTGGACGGTCGAGCGCCTCAGCCCGTGAGCGGCACCGGGCCCTACCCCGTCAGAACCCCGTCCAGGAACGGCTGGATCGCCTCGCGCCAGGCCTCCGGCTGGTCGTAGTGCACCAGGTGACCGGCGTCGGCCACTTCCGCGTACGCCCCACGGGGCAGCACGCGGACCATCTCCTGCGCCTCGGCGCGGCCCAGCTCGCCGTCCAGGCCGCGGACGACCAGGGCGGGGCACTGGACCTGGGTCAGATACTCCCAGTGGGCGTCGTACACCCAGGTCTCGCGGGACTTGAGCATCTGGTCGCGGTCGAAGACGGGGCGCCAGCCGTCCGGGCCCTCGCTCATCACCTCGGCGAAGAACTCGCCGCGTGAGGGGTTCGGCCGCTCCACCCACGGATCGTCCTCGCCGAACCACTTCCGCACGTCGGCGAGTGTCGCGAAGGGGACGGGCCAGGCCCTGAACCAGTCCTCCCACTCGCGCTGCGAGGCGGCGCCGAGGGCGGAGGCCCGCATGTCGGTGATGATCAGGGCGCGGACGAGATCGGGGCGCTTCGCGGCGAGCTGCCAGGCGGTGAGCGCGCCCATGGAGTGGCCGATGAGGACGGCGGGGGCGAGGCCGAGCTGGACGAGCGCGGCCTCGGCGTCGGCCACGTAGGCCTCGCGAGTGAAGGGGCCCTCGGGGGGCTTGTCGCTCTGCCCGTGCCCACGCTGGTCGAGTGCGACCGCGCGATGCCGCTCGGAGAGCCAGCGGGCGGTGCCCGCCCAGTGGGAAGCGCGGCCCATCAGGCCGTGCAGTAAGAGCACGCCGCCGGGTGGACCGTCGGTCTCCCTGGACTTGGGAGGATCAGCGAACTCCCAGGCGGCGAGGCGAACGCCACCCGCGCCTGTCACGTCAATGCGCCGCACCATGGTTCCTGGCACCCCCCTTGAATCCTCTCGGGCTGAACGCCTGGCTGAACGCCTGGTTCTGTCACGCACCCCCGCACGCTATCGAACTCTTTTTCGAAACCGGCCAGATCGCCGGCAACACCCCTCGTTCGAGTGACCACCCTCAAGGATTGGCCGCCGCTGCCGAGGGGAGATCTTCATCGGGAGGCGGGCCGCTCGGGGAAAACGGTCCGAGGGGGACGACCCTGGGAGCTCGGGGCTCCGGGTCACTGCAGGGGAGGACAGGCCCCGGCGCTCAAGGGCGCCGGGGCCCTCCGCGTGCTCAGGGCGCGTCGAGGCGCACGGCTCGCGTACGCGCTCCCGCTCACCAGATGGGCACATCCTCCTGCCCCCTCCCACAGCCGCGGCGGCCGGTTGCGCACCGACACGGCAAGAGCCCTTTGGTCATATGCCTCACGCGACAGCCTGGCACGCAAAACGTCCGGGCGCTGCGATTCCGCACACTGAATCTTGGACCCCATACAATCCTGGAGTCCTCACAACTGCCCAACCGTTACCACTAGTTGACGCTAACCCCCGGTAACGGCAGGTGTCGGGAGGCGGATCCCGCCAGAACCCCACGTCGCGGACGCCGTCGCCCCGCCCCGAGGGTCCCGGAGCGGGTCTTGCCGTGACCTCGGCGTGACCTCAGCGCTTGGCGACGAAGACGTGCGACGCGACGTCGTTGTCCAGCTCCGCGGCCTCGCCGCTGCTGCCCACGAGCACCCCGCCCGCGGACTCCGTCACGCTCACCACGGAGCCGGGCTGCACACCCGCGCGCCGCAGCGTGTACATCAGCTGCGCGTCCGTCTGGATGGGCTCGCCGATGCGGCGCACCACGACGGTCTTGCCCTCCGCGCCCGGGTCGAGATCGGCCAGGGACACCATGCCCTCGTCGAGGAACGGGTCGGCCCCGTCCTTCTCGCCCAGCTCTTCCAGACCCGGGATCGGGTTGCCGTACGGAGACTCGGTGGGGTGGCGCAGGAGCTCCAGGACGCGGCGCTCCACCGCCTCGCTCATCACGTGTTCCCAGCGACACGCCTCCGCGTGGACCTGCTCCCACTCCAGACCGATCACGTCGACGAGCAGGCACTCCGCGAGGCGGTGCTTGCGCATCACGCGGGTGGCGAGCCTGCGGCCCTCCTCCGTCAGCTCCAGGTGGCGGTCGCTCGCGACCGCCACCAGACCATCGCGCTCCATGCGCGCGACCGTCTGGCTCACCGTCGGCCCGCTCTGGTCGAGACGCTCGGCGATCCGGGCGCGCATGGGGACCACACCTTCCTCCTCCAGCTCGAGGATGGTGCGCAAATACATCTCAGTGGTGTCAATCAGCCCCGACATGGGTGCCCCTCAGATCTCGCTCGTGCGGCCGGCCCTGCTACCAATTCTGACGCATACCGCTGACAACCGGGTCGCGCCAGGGGAAAACCCGGTCCTGGCGGCCTCGACGGGGTGCTCGGGCCGTATTGACAGGGCACTGGTCCAGACCGCAACGTGAGCCGCGGCACACGGGAAACACGTGCAGAACATACGTACAAAACATACGTACTACGTACCCCGAAAGGTTCCTCGGCGCATGGGCTCGAAGAGCGAGAGCAAGCTGGCCGGTCAGTACATCGACGCCGCGATCGGCCTGCTCGGGCGGGTGCGCGACGAGGAGGGCGGGGCCGGCGGCAACATCGACGCGGCGGCCGCGCTGCTCGCCGACGCGGTCGAGGGGGGCAACAGGCTCTTCGCCTTCGGAGCCGGGCACTCCTCGCTCGCCGCCCAGGACGTCGTCTACCGCGCGGGCGGCCTCGCCCTGATGAACCTCCTCGCCGTCCCCGGCGTCGTCGGGATCGACGTCATGCCCGCCACGCTCGGCTCCGCCCTGGAGCGGGTGGACGGGCTCGCGGGCGCCGTCCTGGACTCCTCGCCGGCCCGCCCCGGTGACGTACTCGTGATCATCTCGCTCTCCGGCCGGAACTCGCTGCCCGTGGAGATGGCGATGAACGCCCGCGCGCTCGGCCTGAAGGTCATCGGGGTGACGTCGGTGGTGTACGCGACGGAGACGAAGTCGCGGCACGTGTCCGGCACCTTCCTCAAGGACCACTGCGACGTCGTGATCGACTCCAAGATCGCCCTCGGTGACGCGGAGCTCAGCCTCGACGCGGTCGACGCGCCCTTCGGACCCGCCTCCAGCGTGGTCACCAACGCGATCATGCAGGCGGTGGTGGCGACGGCCGTCGAGCAGCTCGCCGCGCGGGGCGTCGAGCCGCCGTTGCTGCGGTCGGGGAACGTGGACGGCGGCCACGAGTGGAACGGACGCGTCTTCGCCGAGTACGGCGACCGGATCTTCTACCGCCGCTGAGGCCCCTGCGACCCGTCAGGTCCCGTCGGGAAGGGCACCCGCACGCTGAGCCCTCCCCCCTCCTCGTTCGCCCGCGCGATCGCCCGTGTGCCGTGCGCGCGGGCGATCGCGGCGACGATGGACAGGCCGAGGCCCGCGCCCTCCCCGCGCGCGTGCGTACGTTCCCGCAGGCGCCGGAACGGCTCGAAGAGGTGCGGGACGGTTTCCGGCGGGACGACGGGCCCGGTGTTGACGACCTCGACGCCCTCGGCGCTGGTGCGCACCTCGACCCGGCCGCCCTTGACGTTGTAGTCCACGGCGTTCGCCACCAGGTTGTGCACGAGGCGGTCGAGGAGAACCCCGTCGCCCCGCACGGTGAGCGGCTCCGCGTGCAGGGAGAGGGTGACGTCCCGCTCGGCGGCCCGCCCCGCGAGCCCTTCCGCCACCGCGTCGGCGATGACGTCGAGCGCGACGGGCTCACACCTTTCAAGACCCCGCTCCGTGGTGGCGAGGAGCAGCAGCCCCTCGATCAGATGCTCGCTGTCGTCGGCGACGGAGATCAGCTTCGTACGGATGCGGGCCACCTGTTGCGCGTCGGGCTCCCCGGCGAGGCCGATCTCGGCGGCGGCCCGCTGGACGGCGAGCGGGGTGCGCAGCTCGTGCGCGGCATTGGCGGCGAACCGCTGCTGCGCGCCGACCAGTTGCTCTATCCGCCCGAGCATCTCGTCGAACGTGTCGGCCAGCTGCTTCAGCTCGCCGGGCGGCGCGTCGAGCGCGATCCGCTCGTGCAGGTTCTCGCCGGACAGGCGCCGCGCGGTGCCGGTGATCACGGCCACGGGGTGCAGGACGCGGCCCGCCATCCACCAGGCGAGCAGGATGGAGAGCACCGCGTACACGAACAGCACGATGACGGACACGGTGAGCAGCCTGCTCAGGGCGGCCTGCTCGGCGACGTCACTGATCTTCGTGACGGCGAGGCCCTGAGTGATGTCGTCGGGGGCCGTGACGCCGTCGGCGGGCATCGGCTCGGCGGTCGCCGCCGACCGGGACGCGGACGACGGCGGCAACACCCAGGGCGGATGCATTCTGCGGGCGGGGACCGCGGTGGTGACGGCGGTGCTGATGGAGGAGTAGAGCCCCTGCCGCACCAGAAAGTAGACGAGCCCGGTGAGCAGCGCCCCCGCGAGGAGGAGCATGCCGCCGTAGAGGGCGGTGAGACGGGCACGTTCGCTGCTGAGCCCGAGGCTGAGTCCGAGGCCGCCGACGCGGAATCCGCCCCCGCCGGTGCTGCCCCCGCCGGTGCGCCGCATGCCGGTGCGCCGCACGCCGAAGCGCCGCACCCCGGTGCGCCCGCGCCTCACGCCGCCCCTCCCGCGATCCGGTAGCCCGCGCCCGGGACCGTCTCCACCACCGGTGGTTCGCCCAGCTTGGCGCGGAGTTTGGAGAGGGTGACGCGGACCGCGTTCGTGCGGTAGCTGGTGTCCTCCTCCCAGACCTGTTCGATCAGGTCATCGCCGCTGACCACCGCGCCGTCCGCCCGGAGCAGCGCCTCAAGGACCGCGAACTCCTTGCGGGAGAGCGCGAGATGGCGCCCTTCACGGCTGGCCTGGCGCCGTGCCGTGTCCAGGACGAGACCCGCGCGTTCGATGACGGGCGGCAGCGCGGGGCGCGTGCGGCGGCCGAGGGCCAGGACACGGGCGAGGAGTTCGTCGTACGCGAAGGGCTTGGTCAGATAGTCGTCGGCGCCGATGCCCAGGCCCGCGACCCGCTCCCGGACCGTGGCCGACGCCGTCAGCATCAGGACCCTGGTGAGCAGCCGCTGCCGCACCACGGTGCGGCACACCTCGTCGCCGTGCAGGCCCGGCAGGTCCCGGTCCAGGATGACGACGTCGTACTCGCCGAGCCGCAGCTTGCGCAGCGCCGTCAGGCCGTCGGCCGCGACATCGACCGCGAGCGCGTCGCGGCGCAGCCCGTCGGCGATCATCTCGGCCAGGAATTCCTCGTCCTCCACCAGCAGTACGCGCATGCGGCCCTGTGTACCTGAAGTGCACCTTTCGTCGGTGTAAGCGTCTCCGTTGAGAGAAACGAAACCTCGCTTCCCGCGAGCCTGAGCGCCACAACGCGACCAGTGACGTGATCAGTGAAGGGGACGCCATGAGGACTCGTACGCGCTCAGGAGCCATCGCGACGGGGTTCGCCGCACTCGCCCTGTTCGCCGGAGCCTGTTCCTCCGGCGGCGGCGGAAGCAGCAGCCAGGACAAGGCCGACGGCGGCAAGGGGAAGCAGGCCGACGCTGCCTTCAAGGAGCGCGAGTGCCTGCGCAAGCACGGCCTCAAGGTGTCCGAGCCCAAGTCCGGCGAGGACACCCGCGGGATCACCATCGGCGGCGACCTGGGCAAGGAGAAGATGGAGGCCGCCATGAAGGAGTGCACCGGCAGGGACGGCGGTTCGGGCGGCGGATCGGTCTCGCAGGCCGACAAGGACAAGATGCTCAAGTACGCCCGGTGCATGCGCGAGAACGGCTTCAACATGCCCGACCCGAAGTTCGAGGGCGGCGGCATGGCAGCCCAGAAGATACCCGAGGGCGCCGAGGCGAAGAAGATGGAGAAGGCCGCCAAGGCGTGCAAGGACATCGTCGCGTGAGGCGCCGCACCGCCGTCGTCGCCACCGTCGTGGCCCTGCTCGCGATCACCGGCGGCGGCGTCGCCGTCACCGCGCTCGCCGACAACGGCAAGGACGGATCCGTGCGCCAGGACGCCGGACTCCCGCCCGCCACCGCCCCCGTCGAACGCGGCGACCTCAGCAGCGGCACCCAGACCGACGGCACCCTCGGCTATGCCAAGGAACGCAAGATCAACGCGGGCACCACCGGCACCCTCACCTGGTCCACGGGCAGCGGCTCGACGATCGGACGCGACGGGCGCCTCTACGAGGTCAACGGCGTCCCGGTACGCCTCATGTACGGCACCGAGCCCATGTACCGCACGCTGAAGACCGGCGACGAGGGCAACGACGTACGGCAGCTGGAAGAGAATCTCCGGGCGCTCGGACACGGGGCGGGGCTCGCCGTCGACGACGAGTACACGGCCGGTACAGCGGCCGCCGTCAAGCAGTGGCAGAAGGCGCACGACCAGAAGCAGACGGGGCGCGTCGGCCCCGACCAGATCGCCTTCTCACCGGGCGGCGTCCGCGTGAAGTCCACCGATTCGGCCGTCGGCGACCAGATCGCGCCGGGCAAGCCGGTGCTCGCCACGACGGGCGCCGAGCGGGTCGTACGTTTCCAGCTCGACGTCGCCGAGGGGAAGCTCGCCAAGGTGGGCACCAAGGTCACCGTGGACCTGCCGGACGGCTCGACCGTCAAGGGCGAGGTCGCGTCCGTCGGCAAGACGGCCAAGCCGGGCGACGACCCGGCCGACAAGACCCCCAAGGTCCCGGTGACGGTCTCCTTCGACGACCCCGGCAAGGTCGGCGGCTTCGACCAGTCCCCGGTCACGGTCAACCTCACCGGGGAGACCCGCGAGGACGTACTCTCCGTCCCCGTCAACGCCCTTCTCGCCCTGCCCGGCGGCGGCTACGGCGTCCAGGTCGTCGAGCACGGCCGCGCCCGCCAGGTGAAGGTCGGACTCGGCATGTTCGGCCAGGGGCGTGTGGAGGTCACCGGGGGCGGCCTGAAGGACGGCATGAAGGTCGGGGTGCCCAAGATATGAGCGCCGTCGTGGAGTTGGGCGGGGTCACCAAGGAGTATCCGGGCGGGGTCGCCGCCCTGCGTGGCGTGGACCTGCGGGTGGAGGAGGGCGAACTCCTCGCCATCGTCGGGCCCTCCGGGTCCGGCAAGTCGACGCTGCTGCACATCATCGGCACCCTGGACCGCCCCTCGGAGGGCTCGGTGGCGATCGCGGGACACGATGTCGCCACGCTCGCCGACCGCAGCCTCTCGGCGCTGCGCGCACGGCACATCGGCTTCGTGTTCCAGGCGTTCCACCTGGTGCCGGGGATCAGCGCGCGCGACAACGTGGCGGAGGGGCTCCTGTACTCCGGACTCTCGCGCGCGGAACGCCGGGCGCGGGCCGCGGACGCGCTCGACCGGGTCGGCCTCGCGGACCGCATGAAGCACCGCCCGCACGAACTCTCCGGCGGCCAGAAGCAGCGCGTCGCCATCGCGCGCGCGGTGGTCGGTTCACCGGACCTGCTCCTCGCCGACGAGCCGACCGGCGCGCTCGACTCGGCGTCCGGCGAGGCGGTGATGGAGCTCCTGCACGATCTGAACGCGGAGGGCGCGACGATCGCCGTCATCACGCACGATGCGGAGATCGCCCAGAGGCTGCCGCGGCAGGTGCGGATCCGGGACGGGCAGGTGGTGGCGGATGTGCGCACAGCGCCCTCCGAGGGGGTGCTCGCCGGATGATCCGTACGAAGAGGGTGACCCGTACGAAGAAGGTCAGGAGTGCGCGGCTGAAGGCGGCGCGGCTCGGGCCGCGGGACGTCCTGCACGTCGGCTCGGCGGGACTGCGCAGCCGACCGGTGCGGGTCGTGCTTTCCGCCCTCGGGATCGCCATCGGGATCGCCACGATGATCGCGGTGGTGGGCATTTCCTCCTCCAGCAAGGCGCAACTCATGCGTGAGCTGGACGAATTGGGCACGAACATGCTGGTGGCCTCTCCCGGGGAGCCCCTGTTCTCCGGGGAGAAGGTGGTGCTCCCGCGTGACGCGGCGGGCCGGGTCTCGCGTGTGGAGGGCGTACGGGACGTGGGCGCGACCGGCGACCTCGAACGCAGCGTGCGGCGCAGCGAGAAGATCCCCGAGGACGAGACCGGCGGCATCTCCGTCAAGGCGGCGACCGAGGGCCTGCTGAAGGTGCTGCGCGGCGGGACGGCGCACGGCACGTGGTTCAACGCGGCCAACAGCCGCTATCCGTCGATCGTCCTCGGCCATGTCGCGGCCGACCGCCTCGGCATCACTGAGCCGGGCCAGCAGGTCTGGGTGGACGACCGCTACTTCACGGTCGTCGGCATCCTCGACCCGCTGCCCCTCTCGCCCGACGTCGAGCGCTCGGCCCTGGTGGGCTGGGAGGCGGCGAAGAGCGAGCTCGGCTTCGACGGCCGCCCGACATCGGTGTACGAGCGGTCCACCGACGACTCCGTGCACGACGTCCGCGGCCTGCTCGCCGCCTCGATCGACCCGGAGAACCCGCGCAACGTCCAGGTGACGGACCCGTCTTCGGCACTCAAGGCGAAGGCGGCGACGGAGGGGGCGTTCTCCACGCTGCTGCTCGGGCTCGGCGGGATCGCGTTGCTGGTGGGCGGCGTAGGGGTGGCCAACACCATGATCATCTCGGTCCTGGAGAGACGGTACGAGATCGGCCTGCGCCGCTCGATGGGCGCGACGAAGGGGCAGATCCGGATCCAGTTCGTGACGGAGTCCCTGATGCTGTCCGGCCTCGGCGGCCTTGCGGGCATCGCACTGGGCGCGGCGGCGACCGGCGCGTACGCGGTGTCGGGCGGACTTCCCTGGGTGGTCCCCCTGTGGGCGGTGAGCGGGGGGTTCGGGGCGACGCTGGTCATCGGGACGGTGGCCGGGCTGTACCCGGCGGTTCGGGCGGCGCGGCTCTCACCGACGCTGGCGTTGCACGCGGCTTAGGGGAGGCCTGGGGGAGGCCTAGGGAGGCCTGGGGGTTCGGGCGGGGGCCGCCCGGATCCCGGCTCATCGGGCCCGCGGGGCCCGGTGGGTGGCGTGCCTGGACCCTGGACCGCCGCTTCACGACGGATGTCTCCCATCCATCCACCCACTCACCTGCCCACTCACCTGCCCACTCACCTGTCACCCCGGGCAATCGGGCGGGTGGGAGGGAAAAATCACCGCGAAGCGGTGGCCTTGAACCCCCGCCCCCCCGCACGGGCTCACCCCGTGCCCAGCACACCCGCCAGATCGAGCGAAGCCGCCACCCTCGCCGAGACGCTCTCCGCGTACGTCGCGTCCGCCCGTTCGAACTGGGTGCGGCTCGCGCCCCGGAGGAACGTCACCACGCCCAGCGTCCGCCCCCGGCTGCGCAGCACCGTGCACAGGGCGTGGACGGAGTCCTCCGGCCACTGCCTGGCCGCCGCCCACTCCCGGGCGCGCTCGGGCGGCGCGGTACCGGCGCTGGCCCGTACCGAACCCATCCGGTCCACGCACTGCGGGGCCGGATGACCCTCCAGATAGCGGACGGGCAGGCCCGCCTTGGCCACCGGCAGACACGGCCCCGGAGCGCCCGCGGGCGTGGCGGCGACGCGAACAAGACGCACAGGCTCCTCGTCCGCCGTCCGGGAGGCCACCAGGTCGATCAGTGCGTGGTCGGCGAACCCGGCAAGGGCGAAGTCCAGCTGGACCGTCGCCGCCTCCGTCGGATCCTCGCACTCACCCGCGGCGCGCGAGGCCCGGTGCAACTGCTGCGAACGGAAGCGCAGCTGCGCCGCATCCTGCTCCGTCTGCTTGGCCTCCGTGACGTCCAGGAAGAGCCAGCCGACCCCCAGCGGCACCGGCTCCTCCGCGAGCGGCGACGCGAGCCGCAGAAAGCCGCTGCGCCAGCAGCGCCGCTCCGGCTCACCGCTCTCCGTGGCCCGCACCGAGACCCACATCTCGGCGGGCGCGGGCGGCGCCCCCTCGGCGAGCACATGGCTCAGCGCGCTCTCCAGCTCCTCCACGCCCTGCCCGAGCAACTCCCCGAGGGGCCGCCCCAGCAGGGCCGTACGCCCCATCCCCAGGGCCCGGGCGGCGTGTTCGTTCGCCACGGCGGGACGGAGATCGGCGTCGACGAGCACGACGCCCCAGGACGCGTTCTCCAACAGGGCCTCGCTCAGCGCGATGGACCGCTCCAGGTCGATCTGCGCATGGACCTCGCTGAAGGCGCAGTACACCCCGGCGGGCTTGCCGTCCCCGCCCCGCACGGCCGCGGACTGGGTCCGCACGAGCACCCGCCCGCCGTCCTTCGTCAGGAGCGCGAACTCGTGCACCTGCCGCCCGTGCGCGTCCATCGCCGACAGGAGCCGCCCCTCGACCTCCTCGGCGTCGGCGGTCCGCACCGCCCACCCCGCGAACCCCTGCCGCCCGACGGCCTCCGCCGCCGACCACCCGAGGATCCGCTCGGCCTCACGATTCCAGTGCGTCACCACCCCGTCGGCATCGAACGCGCACAACGCGGCGTCCATCCCGTCGAGCAGTGCCGCGAGCAGTTCGGCCCCACCGGGGCCGGGGTCTTCAGGCCCCAGCTCGTCGGTGGTCCCCCTACGCCGGGAAGCACTCACCTGGCACCCCCTGCAGGCCGTGTCCTCATGAGCTGCATGTTCTGCGACTTCCGCATGTACCGCACGTCAGATCATTGAACTCGAACGTGACGCAGCCCACAGGTACTTCCCAGAAGTTCGACGAAATCGTTGCCCCGCGTGAACGTCCCGGGACGGCTCGATGTTCCTCGTGAGCCCTGCTCAAAAAGCGGTTGAGCCGAGCCGGTCAGGTTCCTAGGCTGTAGTCATCACGGAGAGGAGGTGGTTCGGCAGATGTATGGAAACCGGACGCGTGAGGTGACTGCGGGCTAGTGGCCCGTCGTCGCAACTCGATTTCGGCGCCGGACCAGCACGTGTGATGTGCGTGCGACCGGCCCAATCCCAAGCAGTCACCCGACCCGCGAGCCGCCGGTGAGTCCGGCCGGCTTCCCGCCGTCTCGTACGGCGGGGACCACGGCTCGCGGGTCGTCTGCGTTCCCTGCGGGCTCAGGGGCTCTCAGCCCCTGCTGACCGCCGTCAGGATCTCCGGCAGCCGCCGCGCCACACTCGGCGCCGCGAGCCGCACGCCGAAGTGCGTGATCACCGCTCCGTAGCCCCCGCCCAGCGGGAGCAGCAGCCAGGTCCAGGAGTCCGCGCCCGATACGTGCAGCCAGATGGTGAAGGCGATGACCGGGGCGCAGAGCAGGGCCGCGGCGACCATTCCGCCGAAGATCGAGATCCAGGCCAGGCCCGCCTGTCCGGGGGCCACGTTCTTGTAGCCCTCCTGCGGGATCGAGTAGGGGAAGCGGGCCGACGTCCACGCGCCCGTCGCCAGCATCGCGCCGAGCAGGGCGAAGGAGAGGCCGAGCGCCTCCGGCAGGCCGGTCCAGTCGCCGAGCACGGCTGCCGTGACGACCGTCACCAGGGTCGCGTACGGAACGGTGATCACCATCAGGGCCAGTGCGCGGGCGCGCAGTTCGATGTACGCGTCGTACGTCGACGAGATCGCCGTCGCGACCATCCAGAACGCCGAGGTGTCCTGGCCGAACTGGTTGTACATCAGGACGCCGAGCATCCCGGCCGCGAAGCACGCCAAGTAGATCGATCCCGTGCCCTGCAGGGCGTTGAAGAGCGGCACGATGAGCCCGATGGCCAGGGACGTCACCCAGGCCGCCTTCGTCTTCGGGTCGCGCCACACATAGCGCAGGCTGCGCTCCATGACCGTGCCGGTGCGTCCCCCGGGCAGCAGCCCGCCCGGGCCGCGTGCCGCGCGGGCCTTGGTGGGTTCCGCCGCCGCGAGCGTCGAGCCGTCGGGGGTGGTCATGAGGTGGGTGAGGCTGCGCTGCCAGAGGGCCAGGAGGGCGGCGAGAGCGGCGGCGCTCGCGGCCAGTTGTGCGATCCCCGTCGCGTACGAGCCCTCGCTCACCGAGTCGACGGCGCCGATCGCCGACGCGGGCGGGATCCAGCGGACGACGTCCGCCGTCGGGTCGAGCTGCGAGAGCCCCGACGAACCGAGCCGCTGCGCCCCGAAGTTGACGAGCTGCGCGCCGATCGCGATGACCAGGCCGCTCAGAACGGCCAGATCACGCCCCTTGCGGCTGGTCAGGAGGCGGATGTTGGCGGCGGCGACGGTGCGCGCGAGGGCCACGCAGACGAGCAGCGTAAGGGCGATGGCCAGGACCGCGGTGACGGCCGCCGCCGCACCGTGCGCGAGGGAGATGACCGCCCCGAGAGCGAGGCAGAGCGTGAAGAGCGGGCCGATGCCCACCAGGGACGCCACGAGGAGCGCGCGCACCAGTGGCCGCGGGCGCAGCGGCAGCATCACCAGGCGGGTGGGGTCGAGGGTCTCGTCGCCGCTGGGGAAGAACAGCGGCATCACCGCCCAGCCGAGCGCGAGTACCGCGGTGAGCAGGACGGAGACGGTGGCGGCGTGTTCGTTGCCGCGCAGGGCGATCAGGCCGATGAGCTGGAGTGCGGCGACGAGGAGCGCCGCGACGACGGACGCGATGTAGGCGGCGCTGCGTCCTGACGACTGGTGCAGGCCGTTGCGCAGGAGCGAGAGCTTGAGACGTACGAAGACGGGGATGATGGAGGGCGCGGACGCCGCCGTCGGCGCGCTCATCGGGTGCCGCCGCCCAGCCAGTCGAGGTGCGAGCCGTTGTCGCGGCCGTGGGCGCCCACCAGTTCCAGGAACGCCTCCTGGAGCGAGGGGGCCGCGCCGCGCACCTCGGCGAGGGTGCCCTGGGCGCGGATGCGCCCCGCCGCCATCACGGCGACCCAGTCGCAGAGCGATTCGACGAGTTCCATGACGTGCGAGGAGAAGACGACGGTGGCGCCGGACGCGGTGTAGCGCTCCAGGACACCGCGGATGATCTGCGCGGACACCGGGTCGACGCCCTCGAAGGGCTCGTCGAGGAAGAGGACTTCGGGGTTGTGGAGCAGGGCCGCGGCGAGGCCGATCTTCTTCCGCATGCCCGTCGAGTAGTCGACGACCAGTTTGTGCTGGGCGCCCGCGAGGTCGAGTACGTCGAGGAGCTGGGTCGCCCTCTTGTCGACCTCGCCGCCGGGGAGCCCGCGCAGCCGCCCGGTGTACGCGAGGAGTTCACGCCCCGAGAGGCGCTCGAAGAGACGCAGCCCTTCGGGGAGGACGCCGATGCGGGCCTTGACCTGAACCGGGTCGGCCCACACGTCGTGGCCCACGACCTCCACGGTGCCCCGATCCGGGCGGAGGAGCCCGGTCACCATGGAGAGGGTGGTGGTCTTCCCGGCGCCGTTCGGGCCGACGAGGCCGATGAACTTGCCCGCGGGGAGGGTGAGGTCGATCCCGGCGACGGCGATTTGCTGGCCGAAGGCCTTCCACAGTCCTTGTACCCGTACCGCCGATGGTGCTGCCGATGCTGGCTCGCTCACCGTGTCCGCCCTTCGTCGCCGCTGGATTCGCACGATACGTCCTGCGCACCGCCGATCACCGGCTCCGCCGAGCTTCCTCGGACTCCCCCCAAGCTCTCACAGAGCAGGGGCCCCTCGACGGGCTGAGATCCAGCCCCCGCAGGGCCGCGCCTGCCTCCGCCCCTACCTCCGCGCCTCCCGCCCGCACGCGTACGCCAACGGCGAGATGATCTCCTCCGCGTCGGGCAGCCAGCGGTTCGCCGCGGTGGGGCGGCACGCCCACTGCACCGCTCCCGTCGCGCCGAAGCGGGTCGGGGGCGCGGCCACGTACGACCCCTCGCCAAGGGCGACGCAGTCGATCGCGGCCGGCGGCCACCCGAGCTTGCGTACGAGGTCGGGCACCTTCGCGGCGGCTCCGGGGAGGACGAAGAACTGCATCCGGCGGTCCGGTGTGCAGGTCACGGGGCCGAGCGTCAGCTCCATGCGCTCCATGCGGGCAAGGGCGAGGAACCCGGCCGTCTCGGGCACGTCGATCGCGTCGAACGTGCGGCCTGTCGGCAGCAGGATCGAGGACTTCGGCTGCTTGGTCCACAGCCGCCTGGCCGCGGTCGCGCTCCCCGTCGCCTGTGTCGCCCAGTCCTCGCGCGCCGGGTGCGAACCGGGCGCCGTGCACGCGGCGTCACCGCACGAGCAGATTTCGGCCCCTTCGACGGACTCGAGCCATGTCCCGGGGAACACGTCCCAGTGGCGCTCTTCCGCGTAGCGCACGGCCGTGTCCAGCAAGGATTCTCCGCGCTGCTTCGGGATGTGCGCGGCTGACGTGACTCCCATGGTCTCTTCCACGGACTTCTCAACTCCGCCCGACACCTACGGTTACGGCCGTCGCGTGCGCGGGGGCGGAGCATCGATCCTGCATGTGGGGCGCATGGGTGCACGGGCGGGGGCGCGCATGGGGAATGGGTTCCATGTGCGGGTAGCCAAGACTGGGGCACTCCGAAGAAGCAGCCCAGTTACCGACTTATGGTCCGTTTGTGGTGCATCTTCCGTTTGTTCCAAGGGCATTGATCATCTGGGGTGGCTGATCCCGGCCCCTCCGTCCAGTCCGTCCAGATGAACCACGGTGCACATCAGGGGGTACGCCATGGCCGCAAGGCCGCTCGTCGCGCGGCAGCCCAATGAAAGGCTGCAGGCACTCATTCAGGAAGCGGGTTGCTCGAACGCGGGTCTGGCCCGTCGGGTCAACATGTGCGGCGCGGAGCACGGTCTCGATCTGCGCTACGACAAGACATCGGTCGCCCGGTGGCTGCGGGGCCAGCAGCCGCGCGGCAGGGCGCCCGGCATCATCGCGGAGGCGCTCGGCCGCAAGCTGGGCCGGACCGTCACGATCGACGAGATCGGCATGGCGAACGGCAAGAATCTGGCGTCCGGCGTCGGTCTGCAGTTCTCGCCCACCGTGCTCGGCGCCATCGAGCAGGTCTGCGAGCTGTGGCGCAGCGACGTGGGGCGGCGGGACTTCCTGTCCGGTTCGTCCGTCGCCTCGTCCGCGCTCGTCGAGCCGAGCCGCGACTGGCTGATCTCGTCCCCGGACGCGCAGGTCGGGCGGATGGCGGGGCCGCGGGTCGGGCTCTCCGACGTGGCGGCGGTGCGGGCCATGACCGAGGCGCTGACGAAGCTCGACCACCAGTACGGCAGCGGGCATGTGCGGCCGGTCGTCGTGCACTATCTGAACAGCGTGGTGTCGGGGCTGCTCGCCGGTTCGTACCGCGAGTCCGTGGGGCGCGAACTGTTCGCCGCCGTCGCGCGGTTGACGGAACTCGCCGGGTACATGGCGGTGGACACGGGCCAGCCGGGTCTGGCCCAGCGCTACTACATCCAGGCGCTGCGGCTCGCCCAGGCGGCGGGCGACCGGGGGTACGGCGGGTACGTGCTCGCCGCGTCCATGAGCCATCTCGCGGCCCAGCTGGGCAACCCGCGGGAGATCGCGCAGCTGGCGCGGGCGGCCCAGGAGGGGACGCGCGGGCGGGTCACCCCGCGCGCGGAGGCCATGTTCTACGCCGCCGAGGCCAGGGGGCACGCGCTGCTCGGGGACGGGCGGTCGACGCAGATCGTCGCGGGCCACGCGGTCGAGGCGATGGACCGGGCGTCGGGGGAGGCGGATTCGGGCGACGACCCCGTGTGGATCCGGCACTTCGACCATGCGTATCTGGCCGATGAACTGGCTCATTGTCACCGTGACCTGGGGCAGGCGGACGCGGCGGCGCGCAGCGCGGAGGAGTCCCTCGCGGGGCACCCCGAGACGCGGGCGCGGCGGCGGGCGATCGGCCTCGTCCTGCTCGCCACCGCGCAGGTGCAGCGCCGTGACATCGAGCAGGCCTGCCACACGGGCCTGAAGGCGGTCGAACTCCTCGGCACGCTGCGGTCGAACCGGGGCGCGGAGTACTTGGAGGACCTCCAGGACCGGCTCGCGCCGTACCGGGAGGAGCCGGTGGTAAGGGAGTTCGGGGCGCGCGCGGACATCCAGGCGGCGTGAAGGGGCGCGGAGGCGGGCGCGGGGCGGAACGCGGGATCGGGCGCGGGACCGGGTGCGTGACGAATTTGTGATGTGTGTCGCGCACCGGTGAACGTGGCCCGTCCCAGCCCTTTCCGCGACGTGAATGTCCAACTCCCGTACGCGATCGCCCCTTGTTGGCGACGTAACCAGCGTTTCGCGGAGAGCTTTTGTTACTTCTGCGATTAAAGCGGTGGCGGAGGTTTGAGCTGCGTGGCAGACGGCTGTGGGGACCCGGTAGCGTGAGCCGACGGTTCCGTAGGTTCCCCCATACGTAGGAGTCCCGGTGACGCAGCAGAGCGGGCATGGCGCCGCTTCCTCCGATCCGCACCCCGCGGACCGGCACGCGCACGAAGGCATCGTGCTGCCTGCCGACGGAAGCGAGCCGTTGTTGCCCGGCACCACCGGCGACCAGGTGGCCCCGCCCGGCGGCAGCCCCTGGGGCCAGCCGTGGGGCCCGGCCCCTGCGGACCCGCCGCCCGGCTCCGGCCAGGCGTGGGACTCCCCGGCCGGCCAGCAGCAGTCGTACGGCGCGGGCACCCCGCTGCCCGCCGAGGGCACACAGCACCAGGGCTACCCGCAGGGCCCTTCCTACGGGGGCCAGCAGTCTTATGGGGGCCACCCCTCGGACGCTTCGGGCTCTTCGGGCGCTTCGTACGGAGGCCAGCCCGCAGGCGCCTCGTACGGCGGCCAGGCGCAGGGCGCCGGATACGGCGGACAGCCCCAGGGCGGGCCGTACGCGGGCCACGCTCAGGGCGGCCAGCACGCGGGCCAGCACGCGGGTCAGCATGCGGGCCAGCGCGCCGCCGACGGGCCCTACGCGGGGCCGGGTGCGGGCGGGGCCCACGCGGGGCAGCCGGCGGGCGGCGCGCACGCGAGACAGCCGGTGGGCGGGGCCCATGCGGGGCAGCCCGCCGACGCCGCGTACCCCGGACAGCCGGGACATCCGATTCCCCCGGCCGGTCAGGCCGGTCAGCTTCCGCCCGCGGTCCAGGCCGGGCAGCTTCCCCCCGGCGGCTCCGGCTCCGGCGGCGCGGGCGCACCGCTTCCGCCCGTCGCGGGAGGCATCGCGCCGCTTCCGCCCGCCGCCCCGGGTGACGCGGACGCCACGCAGTACATACCCGCGATGCCCGGCAACGGCGCCGGGGCCGACGAAGGCGCCACGCAGTACATACCTCCCGTGGCCCCCGGCGCCCTGCCGCCCGAGGCACCCACCCCGGACGCCACGCAGTTCCTGGGACACGGACCCATGCCGGGCGCGCCCCTGCCCCCGGCGGCCGGTTCCGACAGCGAGCCCACGCAGTACATACCCCCCGTGCCCGCCGAGCCGGGCAAGGCACCCTTCGGGATACGGCCGGGCGCCCCGGGCGACCGGCAGCCGCCCGCCGAGTTCGACAGCCTCTTCCGTACCGAGCAGCCGGAGCCCGAAGGCCCCGCGTCGACCCAGCAGATGCCCCGCTTCGAGCCGCCGCAGCCCGCCGCCCAGGCCCCGGGCCAGTTCCAGGCTCAGGCGCACGGCGACGGCGGAGGCCGTGCCGCACGCCGAGCCGCTGCCGCCGCTCCCGCGTCGCGCGGCGGGGGCCGCACTGGCTCGAAGGTGCCGCTCTTCGCAGCCATCGGTGTCGCCATCGCGCTGATCGGCGTCGGAGCGGGCGCCCTCCTCAGCGGCGGCGGTGACGAGGAGAAGGACAGCCCCAAGACCGTCTCCGATTCCGCGCCGTCCGACGAGAAGCCCTCGCCCTCCGTCGACCCGGCCAAGGAGCAGGCCGTCGCCCTCGACAAGCTCCTCGCCGACAGCAACAACAGCCGCGACTCGGTGATCGCCGCCGTACGCAACGTAGGAAAGTGCGACAACCTCGGTCAGTCGGCCACCGATCTGCGCAACGCGGCAAAGCAGCGCAACGGCCTGGTCACGCGCCTCTCGCAGCTCTCCGTGGACAAGCTCCCGGCCAACGCGCAGCTGACCGCGTCCCTCACCAAGGCCTGGAAGGCGTCCGCCGCGGCCGACAACCATTACGCCGCGTGGGCGGGCCAGGTCGCGGGCAAGAAGGGCTGCCGGAAGGGCCACGCCCGCGGGACGGCGCAGGCGGTCGCCGGGAACAAGTCGAGCGGCGAGGCGACCACGGCCAAGCAGGAAGCGGCCGGGCTGTGGAACGCCATCGCCAAGGAGTACGGGCTCACCACGCGCGACAAGTCGCAGCTGTAGGCCGAGCGCCAGGACAAGCGTCAGGACAAACGCCAGGACAAGCCGCGGGTCACCGGTGGTGCGGGCGCCTGGAGCGGGTCACTTCACCCGCTCCAGGGTCTTCGAGACGTTCACGAAGCCCTTGCGCGCGGGCACCAGGCGGCCGTCCCGTACTTCCTGGAACGTGACGTCGGCGTTGATCAGGCGCGGGAAGTCGCTGGCCGCGAGCATGTCCTTGAAGCGCCAGCTCAAGGTGGGCGTGAGACCGCCCGTCTCGACCTTCAGCCCCCGGTCGAGGGCCCGCCGCAGCGTCCGTGACGAGACCTCGCCGCCGTCGAGCGACTCGACGGCCTTCTTCAGGACGGTGTACGCGATCCACGTCGTCTGCACGCCCGCGTCCGTCGGGTCGACCCGGTTGTCGCCGAACGCCTGCTCACGGATGGCCTCGCGCATCTCGTCCCAGCGGGGATCACTCGCCGCCGGGTACCAGCTGGTGACGTAGGCGCCTTCGTACGGTCCTTCGCCGCCGCCCGTGCGGTCGATGAGGGACTGGTCGACGCTGCCGAGCACGGAGGAGATCTTGGTGGTCGGGTACGCGTCCCGGGTGCGCCGGTAGGAGTCGTAGAACGTGTCCGTGCGGGCGCCGAGCGCCGCCGTCACACAGCCGCCGGTGCCCGCGCGGTCCAGCGCCTGCTCGGCCTGGGCCGTGAAGTCGGTGCCGTCCTCGGGCGCCCGGATGTCGGACGAGGGCCTCCGGTGACTCTCGGTGAGGCCCGCGTCCAGGAGCTTGTGGAGATCGTCGCCGGCGATGGTGTCGGGGCGGACGAGGGAGACGCGCTCGCAGCGCCCCGCGAGCTGCTTGCCGTTGCCCGCCATGAGCGCCGGTTCGCCGCCGTTGACGGGGTACGACAGGGGGCTGCTGAACTCCTCGTCGGTGACGCCGTATCCGCCGATGTAGGGGATGCCCGCGACCTGGAGGGGGGAGAGGAAGGACTGGCCGTGCTGGCTGTAGGAGCCGACGACGGCCGCGACCTCCTCGTCGACCGCCTTGCGGGCGCAGTCGGCGGCGCCCACCGGGTCGTTGTGGTCGTTGCAGGTGATGACCTTGAGCTGGTGGCCGTCGAGCCCGCCGTTCGCGTTGACCCAGCGCGCGTATGCCTGCGCCATCGCGGGGATGCCGGGTTTGTTGGTCGCCCTGGTCTTCTCGGGGGCCCAGGTCATGACGGTCACGGGGTCTTTACTCGATCCCCCCGTGGAACCGGGGATGACCCCGCACGCGGTGGTCAGGGACGCACACACCGCCACCAGGGCGGTGAGGGACGCGGTTGTGGAGGGGTGGGGGAGCAAGGTGCGTCGCGAGGCGGGCATGGTCATGCACGATTCCGCCGCAGCGCCAACCATGGAGTGACGCGCTCTCAACGCAAGGTGACAAGAAGGTGAAGGGCAGGGGCCGGTTCGGCTGCCCGAAAGGGGAACGTACGATCGATGACCGTGCAAGGTTCGGAGAACTCTTCCCGTCGCGGCAGTCGCTCAAGCACCATGGGCGGCATGCCAACGAACGACATGCCATGGTGGCGCTGGCGCAGCAACGTGCGCTCGGCGCTGCACATGCTCTCCGACCCGGGGTTCCAGCGTGAGTGCTGGCTCGCCGGGCGCGACGAGTACGGGGACGTGACCGACGCCGTATACCGCCTGGTCGAGGACACGTGGCTCGACAACTGGTCCGCCGAGAAGTACGTAGGGACGATCTTCCGCGACGCCGAGGAGGCGGCTCTCGTCGACGCGGCGGTGCTGCGGGTGCTGCGGATCATGCACGAGGTCGGGCCCGACGCGTTGGTGTCCGCCTATCTGGACCACCCGGGCTGGCCCGAGGCGGTCCGGGCGGCTAGGGAGGCTCATGTACGGCTCTCCGTGAGTGACGGGGAAGAGCCGGATGTGCCGCCTCGGACACTGGAGGTCCTTCGGATCATGACGCGGACCGCGAGCTAGGGCCTCACGTGCGGCGGCCCGGTCCCGGCCCGGTCCCGGCCTGTCCCGGCCTCTGGAAGGGCGGACCGGACGGGTGCCCGGTTGTGGGAACCTTGGGCGCATGAACGAACCGTCCGTCGCCGCGTCCGCCGACCCCGCTGAGCAGTACGTCCTCACCCTCTCCTGCCCGGACAAGCAGGGCATCGTGCACGCCGTGTCGAGTTATCTCTTCATGACCGGGTGCAACATCGAGGACAGTCAGCAGTTCGGCGACCACGACACCGGTCTCTTCTTCATGCGCGTCCACTTCTCGGCCGAGCCGCCGGTGACGGTGGAGAAGCTGCGGGCGAGCTTCGCGGCGATCGGTGACTCCTTCCACATGGACTGGCAGCTGGGCCGCGCCGACGACAAGATGCGCATCGTGCTCCTCGTGTCGAAGTTCGGGCACTGCCTGAACGACCTGCTGTTCCGTTCGCGGATCGGCGCGCTGCCGGTCGAGATCGCGGCGGTCGTCTCCAACCACACGGACTTCGCCGAGCTGGTCGCGTCGTACGGCATCCCCTTCCACCACATCCCGGTGACCAAGGAGAACAAGCCGCAGGCCGAGGCGCAGATCCTGGAGGTCGTGCGCGGCGAGAACGTGGAGCTCGTCGTCCTCGCCCGCTACATGCAGGTGCTCTCGGACGACTTCTGCAAGCAGCTCAGCGGCCGGATCATCAACATCCACCACTCCTTCCTGCCGAGCTTCAAGGGCGCGAAGCCCTACCACCAGGCGCACGCGCGCGGCGTGAAGCTGATCGGCGCGACCGCGCACTATGTGACGGCGGACCTCGACGAGGGCCCGATCATCGAGCAGGAGGTCGAGCGGGTCGGCCACGACGTCACGCCGAACCAGCTGGTCGCGATCGGCCGCGACGTGGAGTGCCAGGCGCTCGCGCGGGCCGTGAAGTGGCATGCGGAGCGCAGGATCCTGCTGAACGGCCACCGCACGGTCGTCTTCGCCTAGCGACGGCTCTTCGCCCGGCCCTTTAGGTGCAGAAAGGGCCACATACAGCTACAGCCACATACAGCCACATACAGCTACATACGGCTCAATGATGCCGCCGCGAACAGTACGTCCTTGATCGCCCCGCGGTCTCCGTCCTGTCCCGCCGCCGCCTCCTGCGGAGACACGTGGCCCGCGGCGAGGCGGCAGAACTCGACGCCGTCCAGTGCGACATGGGCCACCTCACGGTCGGCCGACGCGTCGGCGCCGGGGGAGTCGAGCGGGATGAACCACTCGCCGCCGCCCATGCCCTCGATCTCCAGGCGCAGGCTCCGGCCGGGAGCGCCCGCCGCCACCAGGCCGTGCGCCGGGTCGGCGAGCCCCGAGCGGCGGCGTTCGGCGAGGGTGCCGGGGAGCAGCCGGGCGGCGAGGTCGATCATGCGGTGCAGATGGCGCGGGGACGGCGGCTCGTAGGGATAGTCCACGGCGTCGGCGATGTCGCCCGCGTGGATCCAGCACTCGAAGGCGCGCTCCAGCATCGAGTCCCGCAGCGGCAGTTGGACGCGGCGGCCCTCGTCGTCCGGGGCGCTGTAGGGAACGGCGAGGCGGCCGGAGCCGGAGCCGTGCGCGCCGCCTGCGGTGAAGGACACCGTGCGGATCAGCTCGTGGGTCTGCTCGCGCCAGGGGCCGCGCACCGCGCGCGTGGGCGGGAAGTACGAAGCGCTCCAGTAAGCCTCGGTGCGGCGGCTCGGGTCGGAGGGCGGTGTCTTCTCGCTGCCGAGCGGGTCGTCGAGGCCGAGAGCGAGCGCGACCAGGCCGTCGACGGCGAGGAGATGCGCGATCACCCCGGCCACCGTCGTCCGGCGGCTGACCGGCTGGTCCTCGTCGAACCACCGGAGGTCCACCGGGGCGTGCCACTCCGATTCGCCGATGTCGCGCAGCAGCGCGTCGAGCCGCGCGGTCTCGGCGTCGTACGGCATGGCCCACTCGGGCACCGGGATGCGTGGCGGGCGTCGGCCGAGGCAGCTCTCGATGACGCGGGTGCGCAGACTCGGGTCGAGGTCGAGGCTCTCCTCCTGGTGCAGCAGGCCCACCGCGTCGCGCAGCCGCAGGGCCTCTTCCGCGCAGGGCCCGCAGTGCCCCAGGTGCTCCTCGACGGCTATGGCCTCGTCGACCGAGCAGGCGGCGAGCGCCCAGGCCCCGAGGAGGGATTTCAGGACGCGGTGGTCGAGGGCGAGGGCGACGGGAGGGTCGGGCAAGGGGGCGCCGGTGTCCTCTATGGAGGTGCGGGGCAGCGGTATACGGGGCGGCCTGCGGGCGTCGCTCTGCTCGCCCCGATCGGCCCGGTGCTCCGCGCCGGCGCCGCTCTCGGGGCGGTCCGGGTCCTCGAACGGGTCCTGCCGGTCGGGGCCGTTCACAGCGCTCTCCCGTAACCGGGAGGTGAGCCCGGTGCGGGGTGCGGTTCCGCGGGACCCGCCACGTCGTTCGCGGTGGAGAGCAGCTGCAGGCCGAGGCGGAGGCGGCGTCGCGCCTCGTCCTCCGTCACGCCGAGATCGGCCGCCGTCTGGCGGTAGTCGCGCCGCTGGAAGTAGGCGAGCTCCAGGGCGGCGCGCAGCGGTGCGGGCATGGCCGTGACGATGTAGTCCGCGCGGGCGGCCACCGATGCGCGGCGCACCTTGCGCTCCAGGTCCTCCGTGGTGCCCTCGCCGCCGCGGGCCAGGGCGGCGGACTCGGTCTGGCGCAGCCGCCGGACGGCCCGGTCGTGGGTGAGCGTGGCGACCCAGGAGCGCAGGGGGCCCTGCCTGGGGTCGTACGCGTCGGGGTTCTCCCAGACGTGGGCGAAGACCTCGCGGGTGAGCCGGTCGGCGGCGTCCTCGTCGCCGAGCACGCGGTGGGCGAGGCCGTGCACGAGCGAGGCGAAGCGGTCGTACAGCTCGCCGAGCGCGGCTGCTTCCCCGTGCGCGAGCCGCTGCTGCATACGACGGTCCCAGCGACGCGGCGCGTCCTTCGCCATGCGGCCCCCTCGCGTGCCGTTCCCTGCCCGTGTCGACAGCGCTTGCCCGTGCCGACGACGTTCGAATCGAAACTCTCCATCGAATGTAGCCGCCACCACCGACAACGCACTCCCTTTGCGGCAAAGTACGCCGCCGCCCCGCTTCGGATGATAGGGAAAGACGTTCCTGGTGTTTCATGGAGAGGAGCCGGGGCAGCCGCGACGTACGCAGGAAGCGTAGGAAAGGCTTCCGCATAGGCGTGAGTCAGGCTACGAGCGAGCGGTATCAGCGAGCGAGAGGCGTGCGAGTGACGCTGCAGGTGGCGGTGGACGAGCAGGACGGCTGGGCCGTTCTGCGGGTGTCCGGCGAAATGGACCTGGTGACCTCGCCCATCGTGCGTCAGCGTGTGCACGACGCGGTGGCCGACGGCCGCCACAGTCTTGTCCTCGACCTCTCCGACGTCCTGTTCTGCGACTCCAGTGGTGTCGGCGTGCTGATAGCCACGCGCCGCCTGTTCCGCTCCTGTCAGGGCCGCCTGCGCCTGATCCTGCCCGCGAAGGGCGCCGAGGACGGCTCCCACGTGAACCGCGTCTTCGCGGCCCTCGGTGTACGCCGCCTCTTCGAGGTCTTCCCGGACGTGGCGGCGGCAGTCGACGACGAGGCGATCCCGCTCTCCGCGTGACGCCCGTTCCCCGCGTGCCGCCGCCGCCCGCCCCTCCCCGGCGCGTCAGTCCCGCCGGATGAGTTCCGGATCGATGCGCCGCCCCACCAGCGGCAGCGTCCCCACGACCGCCAGGACGAGCACGCCCGCCATGGCCGCGACCAGGAGCGGAACCCCGGCCCCGTCCCAGAAGGTCTCGCCGCCGCCGGTGACCAGATAGGCGGACTCGGCGAGCTTCCCCGCGACGAGCGCGAGCAGCAGACCCACGGCAAGCGGCAGCACGACCTGCGTGCACTGCACCAGGCGCAGGGTGCGGGCCCGCGCGCCGATCAAGGACAGCGCCGTGACCTGCGGTCGGCGCTCCACGGCCCGGTCGGTGACGGAGACGAGGAACGCCGCGACGCCGATGATCAGGCCCATCACCATGCCGAGCGCGAGCAGCGTCTCGATGACGGTGATCTGCTGGAGGCCGTCGATGTTGATGCCCGCCGGATCGACGTCCGCCGTGGGCGCGATGGCGCCGATGCGGTCGAGCACGTCCCGTACGGTGCCGGGGTCCGAGCTGCTCGTGAGGACGAGCAGGGCCGCGGCGGGCAGGGCGTGCGCCGGGAGCGCGGAGGGCGGTACCAGGAGGCCCGGACTCGGCATGTTGGTGACGTCGTACCCGTCGAACAGGACGGTGGCGTCGGGCACCTTCACCTTCAGCGAGGTGCGCTCGCCGCTCCCGCCCCGCTGCTTCATCGCGTACGTGGAGGTCTTGATCGGCGATTCGGACACGTTCGGGTCCTGGAGCCTGAGCACCTTGCCCTCCTCGCAGCCCGCCGCGTGCTCCACCAGCTTCGCGAGCTGCGCGCAGGTGGCGACCAGGGCCGGGGCCTGCCAGTCGCCGCCGTCCTTAGTGGGGTCGGTGCGCGGATCCATCACGATCGCGTCCGCCCGCACCGCCGGAATGTCCCGCAGCTTGTCCTGCTGCTCCCCGTCGAGCTGCGAGAGCCGCAGGCCGTACTCCTGCACGGGCGAGTCGGAGCGGGTGATCTGCTGCTCCTCCACCAGCACGCCCTGCGCGAGCGACGCCGAGAACACGAGCAGGACGAGCCCCGTGACGACCCGCATCGCACTGCCCGGCTCGACCTCGTTGCGCCGCATGGCAAGGCTCAGGGCGAGGTTGCCGGAGCGGGCGAGGCGCGTGGCGATGCCGTACGAGAGCAGCGGCATGACCGTCACCAGGCCGAGCCCGGTGAGCAGCACCCCGCCGGGCACCAGAAGGGAGTTGACGCCGGTGGACTGCGCGGGGTTGTCGGTGAGGCCGGTCGCGCCGTAGCCGACGACGATGCCGAGCCCGGTGACGAGCAGCAGGCCGCCCCAGACGCGGGGCGCGCGCGGGGCAGCGGTGCGCCGGGTGCTCAGCGGGTTGGTGGCGGCGGCGCGAGCGCTGCCACGTCCCACGAACCAGGAGAGCGCGGTGCAGCCGATCAGGCAGACGGCGATGGTGGACGCGGAGAGCGCGCCGTCGGCGGGGTACCACTTGAGGCCGGGGAGACCGGTCCTGGCCATGATCTGGTTCAGGAGCCAGAACTCGGCGAGACCGAGGAGCGCCCCCAGGAAGGCGGCCACGACGGTCTCGGCGGCGTTCACGCGCTGGGTGCCCTTGGTGCTCAGACCGAGGAGGCGCAGGGCGGCGAGGCGCCGGTTGCGGCTTGCGGCGGAGAGCTTGGCGCAGACCGAGAGGAAGACGCCGAGGGGCAGCAGCACGAGGGCGGCGAGGGTGAAGCGCAGGATGTCGAGGGTGGACTTCTCGACGGCGGTGGTGGGCGGGTGCTCGGAGCCGAAGCTCTTCAACGCGCGCGCGTCGTCGCCGAGTCGGTCCTCGGTGGTGCCGACGTAGGCGTACAGCTCGTTCGGGTCGGTCAGGCCCGCGGGACCGATCAGGCCCTTCTCATCGCCGGGGAGCAGCCCCTTGAGGCCGGGCTCACGGCGGAGCTGGTCGTGCAGGGCGGGGGAGACGAACACCTCTCCGGGGGCGGGGAGTTCGCTCAGGCCGGGTGGCGGCTTCACGTCGGCGCCGTCCTTGCCGCGGGCCAGGAAGACGCGGCTGAACGGCTTCGAGCCGTGCGGGTCGGAGCGCTGGAGGACGAGGGTGGGCCGCCCGGACTTCTCGCCGGCGAAGACCTGCGGGTCGCGGTCGGCGGACCGTCCGTCGTGGGCGCCCAGGATCGAGGGGATCGTCAGGACGAGCGCGAGGCAGCACACCCCGAGGGAGCCGCCGAGGGTCATGAGCAGGAAACGTACGCGGGAGCCGCGCCCGGAGCCGAAGAGGAGCCGCAGGCCGAGCAGGAACTCGCTCATGCCGGTGCGCCCTTCGTGGCGAGGACTCCGTCGGCCATCGTGTAGTGGTGATCGGCCTGGGCCGCGACGTTCGCGTCGTGCGTGACCAGGAGGACGGCGGTGCCCTGCGAGCGGGCGAGGCCGAGGAACTCCTTGAGGACGGTGGCCGCGTTCGCGCTGTCCAGGGAGCCGGTCGGCTCGTCGGCGAAGACCACGGCGGGCTTGTGCACCAACGCCCGCGCCACGGCGACGCGCTGGCCCTGCCCTCCCGACACCTGCGAGGGCCGCCGCTCGCGCAGGTCGGCGATCCCGAGGCGGTCGAGCACCTCGGCGGCGGCCTTGAGCGCGGGGCGCTTGCGCTGTCCCGCGAGGCGCAGGGGCAGGGCGGTGTTCTCCTCGATGGTCAATTCGGGGAGCAGCTCGCCGTACTGGAAGACGAAGCCGAAGCGCTCGCGGCGCAGCGCGCTGATGCCCTCGTCGTCGAGCTCGCCGTACGCCCGGCCCTCGAACCGCACCTCGCCGCGCACGGGCGGCAGCACGCCCGCCAGGCAGTACAGGAGCGAGGACTTGCCGGAGCCGCTCGCCCCGGTGATCGCCGCGATCTCGCCACGCGCCAGGGTCAGATGGGCGTCACGGACGGCGGGGGTGGAGCCGTAGGAGAGGTCGACTCCCGTGGCGCTGAGGACTTCTGACGTGCTGCCTGACGTGCTGCTCGACGTACTGATCGCTTCCCCCAAGAAGGCGAAGGGCCCGGGGCGGGGGCCCGGGCCCGGTGTGCGTGCGTGGCAGCTGGTCAGGGCTGCCGCTTCATGCCTGTGGTGACTATTAACACCCTGGTGCGACAGCGGCAGTTGAGATTCCGTGAGCACGGACAGTGGGGGGCGGTTCGCTGTGCGTTCGCTTTGCGCATACGTGAATGATCCTTGACCCGTTCATGACATCAACGAGGTTTGGATCACTGATCGTGGCCGCATGAAAGCGCACACATCGGCAAGATGTGAGGTGAGGTCAAGGAGGACCCAAAAGATCACCAAGGATCGATCCCTGGTACAACCTCTCTTGTTCCGGTCTTGGCACAAGCGTCGACTTCCCGCCTCCGGGCGGTCGCCGAAGACGTACGCTCGCTGCTGGAGACACCCAGGGAACCCCCTGTGCACACGCACTCAACCGCAGAAGTGAGGCGGCCCGAACACCATGGACAGTGCCGAGTACGAGCGTAAGATCGCGGCCCGTTTCGCCACCTTCGATCAAGATGGCAATGGCTACATCTCCCGTGAGGACTTCAGCACGGCGGCCGCCGCCCTGCTCACCGAGTTCGGCGCGACGGCACGCTCCGAGAAGGGCCAGGCCCTCTACATCGGGGCCGAGGCCTTCTGGCAGGGCATGGCCGGGATCGCCGACCGTGACGGCGACCAGCGGATCACCAAGCCCGAGTTCGTGGGCGGCGCCGTGAAGCGCCTGCGGGACAACCCGGCCCGGTTCGCCGAGATCGCGCGGCCCTTCCTGGACGCCGTGATCGCGGTCGCGGACGGCGACGGGGACGGTTCGGTCAGCCCCGGCGAGGTCGAGCGCGTCCTGAAGGCCCTCGGTGTCCCGGCGGACATCGCGGGCGGGGCGGGCGCCTCGCTCGACACGGACGGGGACGGGCGTGTGACGGAGGAGGAGATCGTCGCGGCGTTCGCGGCGTACTTCACCGTTCCTGAGTGAGCCGGGCCGACCGGGCGCACCGGACCGGCCAGCTCTGCTAGCTCCGCGCGAACCGCTCCCGCAGCTTGTACTTGAGCACCTTGCGCAACGTCTCGTTACGGGGAAGGGCCTCCACCAGCTCCAGTTGCTCCGGCAGCTTGTACGTGGAGAGCCCCTCCCCGCGCAGATACGCCGTCATCGACTCCAGGGTCAGGGCGGGGGCGTCGTCGCCCACCGATCGCAGGCCGCCCGCAGGACGCTGCTCGATCACCGCGCAGACCCGTTCCCCCCGTTCGGGGTCCGGGAGGCCGATGACCGCCGCGTCCTGCACAGCCGGATGCTGGTGGAGCAGGTCCTCGATCTCCTTCGCCGAGATGTTCTCGCCCTTGCGGATGATGATGTCCTTGGCCCGGCCGGTCAGGACGAGGTGCCCCGTCGCCCGTACGTGCCCCAGGTCACCCGTGATCAGGAAGCCGTCCGCGTCGAAGACCCCCGCACTCTGCTCGGGGTCCACATACCCCTGGCAGACGGCCTCCCCGCGCAGCCGCACCTCGCCGTCGACACCGGCGGCCACCTCCTTGCCCTCGGCGTCCGTGACCCGGATCTCCATCCCCTGTGGCGGCAGCCCCTCCGTCGTCGCCAGGTTCTCGGCGGTGTCGTCAGGCGCACCCATGGTGATCATCGGCACCTCGGTCATGCCGTAGCCGTGGGTGAGCTGGCAGCCCATCTCCCGTACGACCGCGTGATAGATCTCCGGCGGCTTCGGCGCCCCGCCGCCCGCGAGGAGACGCAAGGTCGGGATGATCTTCTCGCCCGGCGCGACCCCCCGCCGCTCCACGAGCTTGCGCTGCTCGGTGAGGAACATGGAGTAGAACGCGGTCGACCCGCCCGCCACCGTCACGCCGTGCCGCCGGTAGCCGTCGAGCGCGTCCGGCAGCGCGAAGTACTCGAACATGACCGCAGGGAAGCCGTACAGGAGCAGCATCACCGTGTAGTCGGGGCCCGCGATGTGCGCGAAGGGGAACGCCATCGAGCCGACGTCGTCCGCCGACAGATGCAGCGCGTGCGCGAGACACGAGCCGCCCGCTATCAGTGAACGGTCCGTGTGCAGCACGCCCTTGGGGTCGGACGTCGTGCCCGAGGTCCAGTAGATCCAGCGCACCGACGTGCCGTCGGAGGGCGGCGGGGGCAGTACGGAGGGGTCGGCGTCCGGCAGGTCCTCGTACGCGTACGCCTCGAAGACGCCCCGCGCGCCGAGCCGCCGCGCCATCTCCGTGTGGTCGAAGCCGCGCCACATCCCCGGCACGGCGAAGAACTCGGCCTTCGACTCCCGGAGTGCGAAGCCGACTTCGCGGTCGCGGTAGAAGGGGATGACCGGCGACTGCACCGCGCCGATACGGGCGAGCGCGAAGGAGAGCAGGGCGGTCTCGATGCGGGTGGGCAGCTGCCAGGCCACGACGGTGCCGGGGCGTACGCCCATCTCGTGGAGCCCGGCCGCCACGCGTTCGCACCGGTCGCGCAGTTCGCCGAAGGTCAGACGCCGGTCGTCCGCGGGGTCGGCCCGGCCTGCGGACGCCTGGATCAGGACGGGGGCGTCGGGCGTGAGCGCGGCGCGGCGTTCGATGAGCTCCCAGAGGGTGCGGGAGGCGCCGAGTGCGTGCGCGGTCTCGTCGACTGCGTTCCCTGAGGCCTTCATGTGATCCCCTCGCGGCCGGAGTCCAGCGGGATGAGAGACAGGTGGAACAGGTAGCTGAGATACGGATAGCTGACGGTCAGTCAGATCGTGCCGAGAGCGTAAGGCTCACCGCCTTGTCGGTCCAGGGGTGCGGAGCTAGCCTGCCGTCTGACGGGGCATCAGATAGCCCGGTGGGACTGGATGGGCGGCCGGAGGAGACACCATGACGGACGGGCGGGCCTGACGTGGACCTCACGTACACCGAGGAGGAGGAGTCCTTCCGGGCCGGACTGCGCGAATGGCTGGCCAGGACGCTCCCTCAACTGCCCACCCGGCCCGACCCGTTGGACTGGCCGGGGCGGCGCGCGTACGACATGGGGTGGCAGCGCAGGCTGTACGACGCCGGGTACGCGGGCCTGCACTGGCCCGTCGACGCGGGCGGCCGTGGGGCCACCCCCACCCAGCACCTCATCTTCCTGGAGGAGACGGAGAAGGCGGGCGCGCCCTACGTGGGGGCGGGCTTCGTGGGGCTGCTGCACGCGGGCCCGACCATCGCGTCCGAAGGGACGCCGGAGCAGCGGGCCCGGTGGCTGCCGCCCGTCCTGCGCGGCGACGAGGTGTGGTGCCAGGGATTCAGCGAGCCGGACGCGGGCTCGGACCTCGCGTCACTGCGCACGCGCGCGTGGCGGGACGGCGACGACTACGTGGTGAGCGGTTCCAAGATCTGGACCTCGCACGCGGAGGTCGCCGACTGGTGCGAGCTCCTCGTGCGTACGACACCGGTGAGCGAGGACGTGCCCAAGCACCGCGGCATCTCCTGGCTCGCGATGCCGATGGACGCCCCCGGGATCACGGTCCGGCCGCTGCGCACGCTCGCGGGCTCGACCGAGTTCGCCGAGGTGTTCCTCGACGAGGTGCGGGTGCCCGTCGCGAACAGGGTCGGCGCGGAGAACGACGGCTGGCGCGTGACGATGGTGACGCTGTCGTACGAGCGCGGGACGGCCTTCGTGGGGGAGGTCGTCGCCTGCCGCCGCGTCCTGGGCGACCTTGCCCGCGAGGCCCGCAAGAACGGGCGCTGGGACGACGCGGTCCTGCGGCGCAGGCTCGGCAGGCTGAGCGCGGAGTTCGGGGCGCTGTGGCGGCTCACGCAGTGGAACGTCAGCGAGTCGCAGCGGGCGGGGGGCGGTGTGCCGGGGGTGGGCGGGTCCGTCTTCAAGCTGCGGTACTCGCACGCACGGCAGGAGCTGTACGAGGCCGCGGGCGAGGTCCTGGGCCCCGGCGCGCTCGACCTGGGCCACGAGTGGACCCTGGACCGGCTCTCCTCCCTCTCGTACACGATCGCCGCCGGCACCTCGCAGATCCAGCAGAACATCGTGGCCGAGCGGATACTCGGCCTCCCCAAGGGGCGGTGAGGAGCCGTATGGACTTCCAACTCTCGGAAGATCAGGTGGCGTTGCGGGGCGGGATGCGGCAGATCCTGGAGGGGCGGTTCGACGCGGGTGCCCTGCGGGCCGCCGCGGACCCCTCCGGGGCTCCCTCGCTCGACCGGGCCCTCTGGCGGGAGCTCGGGGACGCCGGGTTCTTCTCGCTGCGGGTGCCGGAGGGGGAGGGCGGGGTCGGACTCGGGCTTCCGGAGGCCGTGTTGGCCTTCGAGGAGGCGGGGCGGGCGCTGCTTCCCGGGCCGCTGGTGGCCACGTTCCTCGCGGCGCGGGATGTCGCGGGGGCGGCGCAGGGGGCGACCGTGGTGACGGCCGTGTCCGGGGGGCTCGGCGGGGGGCTCGGCGGTGGGCTTGGCGGCGGGCTCGTGCCGTGGCTGGATGAGGCGGACGTGGTGCGCGGGGATGTCTCCGGCGCCGTTCCGCTGCGGTCCGTCGACCCGCTGACGCCGCTGCACCGGGTGCCTGGTGGCGGAGGGGCGGGGAACCCGGAGGCCGAGGCGGATCTGCTGATCGCCGCCGAGCAGTTGGGCAGTGCGGGGAAGACCTGTGAGATGGCCGTCCGGTATGCCCGAGAACGTACGCAATTCGGGCAGGCCATCGGGGCATTCCAGGCCGTCAAGCACCTCTGCGCGCAGATGCTGGTCCGCGTCGAGGTCGCCCGTGCCGCCGTGTACGCCGCTGCCGTCACCGGAGACGTACTGGAGATCGCGGCGGCCAAGCTGCTCGCCGACGAGGCGGCGGTGCGGGGCGCGCGGGACTGTCTTCAGGTGCACGGCGGGATGGGGTTCACCTGGGAAGCCGATGTGCATCTGCACCTCAAGCGGGCCTGGGTGCGGGCCGGCCTCGGGCAGGCGGCGGCCCGGGCGGAGGAGGAGCTGGCGGCGGCGCTGTGAGGCCCGTGGGGCCTCTGTGCGCAGAGTGATCGACTTGTGGAGTCCGCCAAGTGGGGGGACGCTACTGAGCGTCGATATCGGGTTGTGTCCTACGCGTGACTCGTCACGGCATGGAGTCGGGCTTCCGCTCCGGTACCTTGTGTGAGATGCGAGTGGTTCTGAGGTCGAGCCATGCCGGTGCTGCCCCCGAGGCGGCGCCGGACCTGGCAATGCGCACCGCTCGCAGTGCAGGAAAGGGATATATGCCCGCCTGTTCGACCCCCCGCAGCGCGCGTCGCACAGTATGCCGCACGCGTACTCCTTCGCGCTGGTATATGCCTGAAGCGCTTGTTGGGGTGACTGAACGTCAACCATGCTGTCTCTCAAGGGAATCACGTTCCGTGACCCTTTGGAGTCGCGAGGCGATGTGTCCGCCGGTTCGGATGGTGTGAGCGGTGCAGGTGCTTCATGTTCAGCTGGAGGTCAGGCCCGACCCCGCGGAGGTGGGGCGAGCCCGCAGGTGGGCGCGTTCGCGGCTCGCCTGTTCCGGAATAGGGCTCGACGAGCCACTTGCCGAGACGCTGATCCTGCTGATCTCGGAGTTGGTCACCAACGCGGTCGTGCATACGGGCTGTCCTGCCGTACTGCGCATGCGGCTCCCGGACGCCCCTGATGCCGCCGAGGAAGCCGCGGGGGCCGCAGGGAGCACGGGAGCCGTGGGGGCCCCGGGGTCCGCACCGGCGGGCCCCGGGACGGTCCGGGTCGAGGTCGCCGACGCCAGCGCGCGCCCGCCGACACCGCGGCACGCGGACGGCGACGCGACCAACGGCCGCGGCCTCGAACTCGTCGAAGGCCTCGCCGACCGCTGGGGCTGGCAGGCCGAAGGCGCGGGCAAGAGCATCTGGTGCGAGGTGGACCGGTGCGAGCCGGGCGTCGAGGCGGCCGCGTTCGACGGGACGACCTATGAGGACTACGAGGACGTCGCGTACGAGGCGGTCTGAGCCCCGCATGTCCGTATGTCGGTGCCGGACGTCTGCATGTCGGTGCCGGGCGCTCGCATGCCGGGGCCGGGCGCCCGCATGCGCCTCCGGGTGCCACGATGCGCGGCCGTGCGCGGCCGGTACAAAAACGGCATAATTCACTAATCGCCGGGCGGGCGTTGACGTACCGTGTCCGCTTGGTCACGCTTGTGTGCAGCGATTCGCCGCGAGGGGACGTCGAGGGACGGTGGTCTGTGGCCCGGCCCTTGACGAGATGTGGGTCGCCGTCGGCGCCGGTCCCTTCGTGGCCGGAGAAGGCAGGACCTGTGCGCCGGAGCCGGATGGCGGCGCGTGCGGCAACGCGCTCGGGCGGGAGCCGGGGCGCCGCCATCCGAAGGCTCACAGGGCTGGCTCGCGAGCGGCGGGCTCACGGGTGGCGGGACTGCGGGCGGCGGGATCGCGGGCGACGCGATCGCGGCCTTGTGCGGCAGGGCTCACAGCACCGCGACCGGCGCCACGGGCGTTCCCGTCCCGCCGATGAACGGCTCGGGCATCGCGGAGAGCAGGAAGCTGTAGCGGGAAACTTCTGCACAGGCTGTGGACAACTTTTCGAGATTCCAGTTCTGGCCCTGCAACATCCCCATCTCGACCAGGTCGAGCGCGTGCACGGGCAGCCAGAGGTTCTCGATCTCGGGCGGGAAGATCTCGAAGGTGAGGGTGTCGTTGGCGACCGCCGCGACATCCCGTGCGTGGAACCACTCCGGGGTGTGGACCGAGAGGCCGGGGGACGGATATCCGTACGCGTGCTTGTCGCCCGCCAGATAGGTCTGGATCTGACCCGTGCGTACGAGGACGATGTCGCCGGCGCGGACGGTGAGCCCCGCGAACTCCTCGGCCTCGGCGAGGTCTTCGGGGGTGACCGCGTGGTCGCCGGGCAGCCGGTCGACGCCTTTGGCGCGGGCGACGTCGAGCAGGACACCGCGTGAGACGAGGTGCGGCACCTTGTCGATGCCGCTGAACCGGGCGCCGGTGTGGGCGGTGATGGTGTCCGCGGGGCGGCCGTTGTAGATCTTTCCCGAGTGTGACGCGTGGGTGAGGGCGTCCCAGTGGGTGGCCGTCTGTAGTCCCATCGTGACCGCGTCGTCGCTGGTGGCGACCGTGCCGGGGCCGAAGAGCTCCTGGTTGATCTGCACCATCGTGTGGAGGGGGTTGATCCGGCCGGGTATCAGGCCGGTCTGGACTCCGTCCTCCTTGAGGGCGAGCGCGAGCGGAATGCGCCTACCGGCGCGAATGGTGGCGGCGGCCTCGCGTACGACCGCGTCGGTGATGAGGTTGAGGGTGCCGATCTCGTCGTCGGATCCCCAACGGCCCCAGTTGTTGACGCGTTTGGCGATGTCGTGGAACTCGGGTGGCAGGGATGAGTTCGTGGCGCCTGTGGATGCCGAGTCTGAGGGTGCCGAGTCTGACATGGGTCCTCCCCGGGGCTTGTCTTCTGGTGTCTGACGGGTCATAGAATCTAACGGTCCGTCAGAAACCGCGGGAAGGGGCCGGACGTGGGGAACTTCTTGGCAGGCAAGGTGGTGGCCGTGACCGGTGCCGGGCGGGGCATCGGCAGGGCGGTCGCGCTCGCCGCCGCAGCCGAGGGCGCGAAGGTCGTCGTGAACGACTACGGCGTCTCCATGGAGGGCGCCGAACCGGCCAGTGAGATAGCCGACGGCGTGGTCAAGGAGATCCAGGCGGCGGGCGGCGAGGCCGTCGCCGTCGCCGACGACATCTCGACCATGGCGGGCGGTCAGCGGATCGTGGACACCGCGCTCGCCGAGTACGGGCGCATCGACGGCGTGGTGTGCGTCGCCGGGATCCTGCGCGAGCGGATGCTCTTCAACATGTCCGAGCAGGAGTGGGACCCGGTGGTCGCCACGCACCTGAAGGGCACGTTCACCGTCTTCCGGGCCGCCTCGGCGGTCATGCGCAAGCAGGGCACGGGCACGCTGATCGGCTTCACCAGCGGCAACCACCAGGGGTCGGTCGCACAGGCCAACTACAGCGCGGCCAAGGGCGGGATCATCTCGCTTGTGCGCAGCGCGGCGCTCGGCCTGAACAAGTACGGGGTGACCGCCAACGCGGTCGCGCCGGTCGCCAGGACCCGGATGTCCGCCAACGTTCCCATGGAGCTGAAGGAGATCGGGGAGCCTGAGGACGTGGCCGCGCTGGTCACGTATCTGCTGAGCGACCGGGCCCGGGAGGAGGAGATCACCGGGCAGGTCTATACGGTCGCCGGACCGAAGATCGCCGTGTGGGCGCAGCCGCGTGAGCTGCGGGCCGGGTATGTCGAGGGTGGCTGGACCCCGGAGAAGATCGCCGACTTCCTGCCGGGGACGGTGGGGGTCGATCCGATGCCGATGCTGGCCCAGCTGGAGGCGATGGCGAAGGCCGCCGCCGCCAAAGACCGGCCGAACGCGTAGGCCGGGGGCCGGGCGGTGGAGTTCGGATTCGGGCCCGAGGACGAGGAGTTCCGCGCGGAGGCACGGGCCTGGCTCGGTGAGCATCTGACGGGGGTGTTCGCGGGCGCGGTCGGGCGGGGCGGGCCGGGGAGCGAGCACGAGGGGGTGGCGGAACGGCGGGCCTGGGAGCGGGAGTTGGGGCGGGGCGGGTGGATCGGGCTCGGGTGGGAGGCGGAGGATGAGGCGGAGGCGGGCTCGGGTGCGGGCCCAGGTGCGGGTGTGGGCTCGGGCTCGGGGGCGTACGGGAATCGTCGGGCGTCGTTGACCCAGCAGGTTGTCTGGGCCGAGGAGTATGCGCGGGCGCGGGCTCCGGGGCGCCATGGCCATATCGGCGAGAACCTGCTTGCGCCGACGCTCATCGCCCACGGGACGCGGGAGCAGCAGGACGAGTTCCTGCCGCCCATCGCGCGCGGGGAGACGCTGTGGTGCCAGGGGTACAGCGAGCCGGGCGCCGGGTCGGACCTGGCGGGGCTGCGGACGGTGGCGGTGCGGGACGGTGACGTGTACCGCGTCACCGGGCAGAAGATCTGGACTTCGCTCGCCCATGAGGCGGACTGGTGCTTCGTGCTCGCGCGGACGGAGGAGGGGTCCCGTGGGCACCGGGGGATTTCGTTCCTGTTGGTGCCGATGGATCAGCCCGGGCGTATCGAGGTGCGGCCCATACGGCAGTTGACGGGGACGAGCGAGTTCAACGAGGTCTTCTTCGACGGGGCGATCGCGCGTGCCTCGCATGTGGTGGGCGGTGCCGGGAACGGGTGGCGGGTGGCCATGGGGCTGCTGGGATTCGAGCGGGGGGTCTCCACGCTCGTCCAGCAGATCGGGTTCGCGGAGGAGCTGGGGGGCGTGGTGCGGGAGGCCGTCGAGAGCGGGGCCGTCGAGGATCCCGTACTGCGGGATCGGCTTGTGCGGCAGTGGGCGGAGTTGCGGGTCATGCGGTGGAACGCGCTGCGTACGTTGGGCAGTTCGGGCTCCGGGGGTGGGGGCTCGGGTGGGGGTTTGGGCGGTGGCTCGGGTGGTGACGCGGGGGCGCCCAGTGTGGCCAAGCTGCTGTGGGGCGGGTGGCATCAGCGGCTGGGGGAGCTGGCCATGGGGGTGCGGGGGGCCGCGGCTGCCGTCGGGCCCGCGGACTGGAGCGAGAGCGCTCCGTACGAACTCGACGCCCTCCAGCGACTTTTCCTCTTCACGCGGGCCGACACCGTCTACGGCGGCTCGGACGAGATTCAGCGGAACATCATCGCCGAGCGCGTGCTCGGCCTGCCGAGGGAGGCGCGATGAGGGGTGTCGTTTTCGACAGGAGCAGGGGCGCAGGGAGCGGGGGGAGCTCAGGGAGCGGGGTCGAGGTTGTCGACGACCTTGAGGTACGGGATCCGGGGCCGGGGGAGGTGCTGGTCGGCGTCAAGGCCGCGGGGCTCTGCCACAGCGATCTGTCCGTGATCGACGGGACCATTCCCTTCCCTTCGCCGGTGGTGCTCGGGCACGAAGGGGCGGGGGTGGTGGAGGCGGTCGGTGCAGGGGTGACGCATGTGGGGATCGGCGATCACGTGGCGCTCTCGACCATTGCCAGCTGCGGGGCCTGCGGGGAGTGCAATCGGGGGCGGCCGACGATGTGCCGGCGCGCGATCGGGATGCCGGACCGGCCGTTCTCGCGGGGCGGTGAGCCGATCTATCAGTTCGCGGCGAACTCCGCGTTCGCGGAGCGCACGGTGGTGAAGGCCGTGCAGGCCGTGAAGATCCCGGAGGACATTCCGCTGACGTCGGCGGCGCTGATCGGGTGCGGGGTGGTGACGGGGGTCGGCGCTGTCCTCAACCGCGCGAAGGTGGATCGCGGGGACAGTGTGGTGGTGATCGGGACCGGGGGCATCGGTCTGAATGTGTTGCAGGGGGCGAGGATCGCCGGGGCGACGCGGATCGTGGCCGTCGACTCGAACCCCGAGAAGGAGGGCGTGGCGCGGCAGTTCGGGGCGACGCACTTCTTGTCGTCGGCGGAAGGGGACGCGGTCAGGGAGATCCTGCCGACGGGGGCCGACCACGCGTTTGAGTGCGTGGGCCGGGTCGAGCTGATCCGGCAGGCGATCGACCTTCTGGACCGGCATGGGCAGGCGGTGCTCCTTGGAGTTCCGGCGGCGACGGCGGAGGCGTCGTTCCTGGTGTCCTCGATGTTCCTGGACAAGTCGATCCTGGGCTGCCGGTACGGCTCGGCGCGCCCGCAGAGGGACTTCGCGCTGTACGCGGAGCTGTACCGGGAGGGGCGGCTGCTCCTTGACGAACTGGTGACGGAGACGTACCCGGTGGAGGACTTCGCGAAGGCGGTGGGGGATGCGGAGGCGGGGCGGGTGGCGCGGGGGGTGCTGACGTTCTGAGGGGTCTTGCCGGGTGCGGGTGCGGGGGGCCGGGGCGGGGGCCGCGGGGTCAGCGCGAGGACCGTTGGGCGAATGTGCGGCGGTATGCCGTGGGGGTCACCCCCAGGGCCGCCTGCAAGTGCTGCCGCATGGACTGGGGCGTACCGAAGCCCGCGTCCCGGGCGACCTGGTCGACGGACAGGTCGCTGGACTCCAGGAGATGCCGCGCGCGTTCGACCCGCTGCTGCGACAGCCACTGGCCGGGACTGATCCCCACCTCCTCGCGGAACCTGCGCGTAAAGGTGCGTACGGACATGGACTCCTGGTCCGCCATGTCGCGCAGCTGGATCGGCTCGTGGAGGCGGGCGAGGGCCCAGGCCCGCGCGGAGGTCGTGGTGGCGAACGACGGCTCAGGGACGGGGCGTTGGATGTACTGGGCCTGGCCGCCGTCCCGGTGCGGAGGCACCACCGTACGGCGGGCGACGTCGTTCGCGACCGCCGCCCCGTGGTCGCTGCGCACGACATGGAGGCAGAGGTCGAGGCCCGCCGCCACACCCGCCGATGTGAGGACGTCCCCGTCGTCGATGAACAGCACCTCCGCGTCCACCGTGATCCGGGGGAAGAGTCGCTGGAAGTGCTCCGCCGACGCCCAGTGTGTCGTCGCGGTGCGCCCGTTGAGACAGCCCGCGGCAGCCAGGACGTAACCGCCCGTGCAGATGGAGATCAGGCGCGTGCCCGGTGTGATGTGGGCGAGTGCCGAGGCCAGTTCGTCGGTCAGGCGGCCTTCCTCGTAGACCGGACCGAGTTCGTACGACGCCGGGATCACGACCGTGTCGGCCGTCGCCAGGCACTCCGGGCCGTTCTCCACGAGGATCGCGAAGTCGGCGTCCGTGCGCACCGGGCCCGGAGGGCGGACGGAGGCGGTCACGACCTCGTACAGGTGCTCGCCGTCGGCGGTCCTCGCGCGGCCGAAGATCCGCTGCGGGATGCCGAACTCGAAGGGGATGACGCCGTCCATGGCAAGGACCACCACGCGGTGACGGGGGGCGGCGGTGGTCGTGGTGCTGGTCGTAGTGCCAGTCGTAGTGCCGGTCGATGAGGCCATGGCCCGATTCTAGCTAATGCTGTCCTTTGGGCCACTCGTTCGGGGATGGGGGTACCCGGATGCTGGTTGTCGTGACCCAGACAGACGTGAATCAGCCGGTCGAGCCGCCCACGGAGATGCCGGGGCCGCCCACGGAGGTGCCGGGCCCGCCCACGGAGGTGCCCGGGCCGCCCATGGAGGCACCGAGGCGGCGTCGTCGTATCCACCGGGCGTGGTTCGTCGCCGCCGTGACCTTCGTGACGATCATCGGCGCCGCGGCCTTCCGGTCCCTGCCGGGCCTGCTCATCGACCCGCTGCACGACGAGTTCCACTGGTCGCGCGGCACGATCGGCCTCGCGGTCTCCATCAACCTCGCGCTGTACGGGCTCACCGCGCCGTTCGCCGCCGCCCTGATGGACCGCTTCGGCATCCGGAAAGTGGTGGCGGTCGCCCTCGTCGTGATCGCGCTCGGTTCGGGGCTTACCGTCTGGATGCAGTCCGCCTGGCAGCTGCTGCTGTGCTGGGGGCTGCTCGTCGGCCTCGGCTCGGGCTCCATGGCGCTGGCCTTCGCCGCCACCGTCACCAACCGGTGGTTCACCACGCGGCGCGGGCTCGTCACCGGCGTCCTGACGGCGGCCTCCGCCTCCGGACAGCTGATCTTCCTGCCGCTGCTCTCCTGGCTCGTGGGCGCCCATGAGTGGCGGCCCGCTGCGGTGACCGTCGCCCTGGCCGCGCTCGCCGTCGTCCCGTTCGTCTGGCTGCTGCTGCGCGACCACCCCGCGGACGTGGGCCTGAAGCCGTACGGGGCCGAGGAGTTCGTGGAGAAGCCGCCGCCCGTCACGGGGGCCGCGCGGCGTGCGGTCACCGTGCTGTTCAAGGCGGCCCGCACCGGTCCGTTCTGGCTGCTCGCCGGGACCTTCGCCATCTGCGGCGCCTCGACGAACGGTCTGATCCAGACGCACTTCGTGCCCGCCGCGCACGACCACGGCATGCCGATCACGGCGGCCGCGTCGCTCCTCGCCGTCATCGGCGTCTTCGACGTCGTGGGCACGATCGCGTCCGGCTGGTTCACGGACCGCTTCGACGCGCGGCGGCTGCTGGCCGTGTACTACGCGCTGCGCGGCATCTCGCTGCTCTTCCTGCCGCTGCTGCTCGACGCGACGGTGCACCCGCCGATGATCTTCTTCATCGTCTTCTACGGCCTCGACTGGGTGGCGACCGTGCCGCCGACCCTGGCCCTGTGCCGCGAGCAGTACGGCGACGACAGCGCCATCGTCTTCGGTTGGGTGCTCGCCTCGCACCAGGTCGGTGCCGCGATCGTGGCCGTCGTCGGCGGTGTCGTGCGGGACGTCTTCGGGTCGTACGACGTGATGTGGATCGCCTCGGGCGCGCTGTGCGCGGCGGCGGCGTTGATGGCCCTGGTCATCCGGCGGCGGGTCGGCGACGACGAGGAGACCGCCGCGCGGTCCGCCGCGCTCACGTAGCGGACGTGCCGGGCCGGTCGCGTGTGCCGAGCGTGTCGTGCGTGCCGAATGTGCCGAACGTGCCCCGGTGGAACAGGAGTGGTTCGCCGTCGTCGGTGGCGCCGAGGGCGGCCACGCGGCCGACCACGATCAGGTGGTCGCCCCCGGTGTGCACCGCCTGGATCGTGCAGTCGATCCAGGCCGGTACGCCGGCCAGGCGGGGGGAGCCGGTGACGGGCGCGGAGTCGTACACGACACCGGCGAACTTGTCGGCGCCGCTCACCGCGAAGCCGCGGCAGAGCGAACCCTGATCGGCGCCCAGGACGTTGACGCAGAAGACGCCCGCGCGGGCGATGCGCGGCCACGTCGTCGACGTACGCGCGACCATGAAGGAGACCAGGGGCGGGTCGAGGGAGAGCGCGGAGAAGGACTGACAGGCGAACCCGGCCGGGCCCGGTTCGCCTTCAGACGCCGGTGCTGTCACAACGGTCACGCCGGTCGCGAAGTTCCCCAGTACGCGCCGGAACTCACGCGCGTCGAGCGGCGCCCGCTCGTCGTCGCCGACCGCCCGCAGCCGCGGACGCGGAAGGGCTTCGAGGGGCCCTGTGGTGGTCGGCGCTCCGACCGACCTGAGGTATCGGACGGCGGTGGCCGCCATTCCTGCATGTCCCATCACATCAATCATTGAAGCTGACGGTTCGTCAGATTGGAAGGGATCGGAGACCGGGAGACTGAAGGGATCGGAGACCGGGAGACTGCGCGTTCTCGATGTTCTCGGGCGAACTCAACGGCCTTCGTGTGAATTTGGGCGAACTCAACGGCCCTCGTACGAAGGTGAACGGCGCTCCACGAAGCTGGCCACGCCCTCGTTCGCGTCCGCCGTCGTCATGTTGATCTCCTGCGCCGTGGCCTCCGCAGCGAAGGCCGTCGCCCGGTCCGATTCGAGGGACGCGTTGACCAGCTGCTTGGTCATGGCGATGGCACGGGTCGGCCCGCTCGCGAGGCGCTCCGCCCAGGCGCGGGCCGTCTTCTCCAGTTCATCGGCGGGTACGACGCGGTTGACGAGCCCGAGCCGTTCGGCGTCCGCGGCCAGCACGGAGTCCCCGAAGAACATCAGCTCCTTGGCCCGCTGCGGTCCGATGAGGCGGGGCAGCAGGTAAGCCCCGCCGCCGTCCGGCACCAGACCCCTGCGCACGAACACCTCGATGAACTTGGCCTGTTCGGCGGCGATGACGAGATCGCAGGCGAAGGCGAGGTGCGCGCCGATCCCGGCCGCGGTCCCGTTCACCGCGGCGATCACCGGCTTCTCGCAGTCCAGGACGGCGGAGACGAGGCGCTGGGCGCCCAGCTTGATGGTGCGGGCCACGTCACCGGGCACCCGATCGGCACTGCTCGGCGCACCGCGCAGATCGGCTCCCGCGCAGAATCCCTTGCCGGTCGCGGTGATCACGACCGCACGGACACCGGGGTCCGCGGAGGCTTCGGCGAGCAGCGAGATGACGCGTTCGCGCTGGTCCCAGGTGACGGCGTTCATGGCTTCGGGCCGGTTGAGGGTGATCCACGAGACGCCGTTGTCAGTGGCGTGGAGTACCAATGAGTCGAGGGGGGTGTCCGACATGGGGGAGTGGCTCCGAATCGTGTGCGGGGTGAACAGGGGCGTGATCAAGTGCCTGAGCAGGTGCCTGATCAGGTGCGTGATCAGGCGGGTGGTGGGCGGGAAGCGTCCGCCGCACAGCCGTGGTCTCGCGCCGAGCCGCTCGGCGGCGGACGGCGATGGCGTCGTGCGGCGCTCGGCGGCGGATGGCGAGAGCGTCGTGCGGGGCTCGGCGGCAGGCGGCGAGGGCGCCGAGCGTCGCTCAACGACAGACTGCGAGAGCGTCGAGCGCGACCGCGCCCTGACCCCGCGGCAACACCATCAGGGGGTTGATATCCAGCTCAGCCAGTTCGTCGCCAAGTTCAAGAGCCATCCGCTGCACCCGAAGCACCACCTCGACGAGGGCGTCGATGTCGGCCGGGGGCGCGCCACGGACCCCGTCGAGGAGCGGCCTCCCGCGCAGCTCGGAGAGCATCGCGAGCGCCTGGTCCTCGCCGAAGGGCGGCACCCGCACGGCCACGTCCCGCAGGACCTCGACGAGGACACCCCCGAGCCCCACGGTCACCGTCGGCCCGAAAAGATCGTCGTGCGTCACGCCCACGACCATCTCGACGCCCCGCTCCACCATCTGGCAGACAAGGACGCCGTCCAGCGCGATCCCTTCGTAGCGGGCGATGTCGGTCAGTTCCCGATAGGCGTCGCGCACCTGGCTCGCCGAGGTCAGCCCGACCTTCACCAGGCCCAGTTCGGTCTTGTGGGCGAGGTGCGCCCCGGACGCCTTCATCACCACCGGGTAGCCGACGAGTCCCGCCGCCCGCACGGCCGCCGCCGCACTGGTCACCAACTGCTCGCGCGGCACGCGAATCCCGTACGCGCGCAGCAGCTGCTTCGCCGCGTGCTCGCTCAGCTGCTGACCGGGCCGCATCAGGGCCTGGGCCTTGCGGAAGGAGGGGGAGGCCGTGCGCGGCGCGTCGGCGAAGGGGGAGCGGTAGCGGGTCGTGAACCGGTGGTGGTCCAGATAGGCGCGCACCGCCGTGATGCAGTTGGCGAAGGTGCGGAAGGTGGCGACGCGCGACGAGCCGAGCAGCGTCGTGCGGTAGGCCTCCTCGGTGCCGACGGGCGAGCCCCACACCACGCACACCAGCTTGTCCGTCTGCTCCGCCGCGTCCACCAGGTCCTGCGCCAGCTTGTCGCTCATGGGCGGAAAGGGCCCGGTGATGGGACAGATCAGCACCCCCACCTCCGGATCGTCCAGGATCGCGTCGATGATCTTCCGGCCGCGCCAGTCGCCGACCGGGTGCCCGCCGTTGTCGACGGGGTTAGCGACGTTCAGGTAGTCCGGTATCCACTGGTGCAGCTCCGCCTGCTTGGCGTCGGAGAGAGCGGGAAGCCGCAGCCCCGCCTCGGTCGCCAGGTCCGAGAAGTGCGCGCCCGTGCCGCCCGAGATCGAATAGACGACGACACCCTCGGCCTGCGGAGCCCGCGCCCGGGCCAACAGGGCGGACGTGTCCTGGAGTTCGTCGAGCCCGTCCACGCGGATCACGCCGAACTGCCGCATCGCCGCGTCGACGACCACGTCGGCGCCGGTGAGTTTGCCGGTATGTGAGGCGGCCATGCGGGCGCCGGTCTCGGTGCGGCCGACCTTGACCGCGACGACGGGCACGCCCCGCTGGGCGGCGCGGTCGGCGGCGAGCAGGAAGGAGCGGCCGTCCTTGAGGCCCTCGACGTAACAGGCGATGGCTCCGACCTCGGGGCGTTCGGCGAAGTAGGAGATGAAGTCGGCGGTCTCCAGGTCGGCTTCGTTGCCGGTGGGCGCCCAGTGCGAGAGGCGTACGCCGATCTCCTGCATCGTGAAGACGGGGCGGCCCTGGTGGCCGGACTGGGTGATCAGGGCGATCGCCGGTCCTTCGAGGTCGTCGCGGAACTTCTCGAAGGCGTTGAGATTGGTGTTGGGCCCGAGGAGGCGGATGCCCGAGCGCTCCACGGCGGCGGTCAGACGGGCCTGTGCGGCCGCGCCCTCCTCACCGGTCTCGGCGAACCCGGAGGCGAAGGCGACCGCGAACTTCACCTTGGACTCGGCGAGTTCCTCGATCACGGGAAGGGGATCACTGACGAGGAGTACGGCCAGATCGACCTGTTCCGGCAGGTCGGCGACGGAGGGGAAGCAGGGGGTGCCGAAGACGGACTGACGTGTGGGGTGCACGGGATACAGCCGCGCGCCGCCCCGCTCGGCCCAGTCCATGAGCTGACGGGTGATGCCGGTGTTCGGTCGGCCCTCGGCGTCGGACGCGCCGATGACGGCGACGGACTCGGGCCGGAAGAACCGGTCCAGGTCCGGTACGTCGGCGTGCAGAGGCCGTCCGCCGACGTCCAGGTCGTCCGCCGTGGCGGTCTGTCCGTGGACGGCGGGTGCCGGGGTTTCGCCGCAGGCCACAACACGCGCGCGGCGGGGGTCGGTGGTGAAGGTGCCGTATGTCGATCCAAGCATCGGTCCGCCCCGCTCCTGTGTGACAGCAACTCAACTGACGCATAGTCAGATTACTTAACTGACGCTGTGTCAGGAACAGTGCTGCACGCAAAAGCCTGAAGCGGGAACTGCCCGTACCGCCCGTAACACCCTTGTCGTCCGTGCCGGTGCGCTGCCTCATCCGTACCCATGTGCACGCGAGCGCTACCCCGCCCCGGCAGCCGAGGCCACCGGGGCGGGGGGTTCAAGCCATTGGGGGAAGGGGCGGCGGGGGAGCCGCCCGAGGGAGGGGGGCGGGCTGAGGGAGGGGGAGTCGGTCGAGGGGAGGGGGAGCCGCCCAGGGAGAGGGAGGGTGGGCCGTCGTGTCAGAGCGCTCTGGAGATAGCCTTCGCGATCTTCTCGGCGTCCAGGGCCATTTCCCGCAGCATGCCGCTGATGGGGTTGGTGAACCCGGTGAAGAAGAGGCCGGGGGCCGCCTTCGAGGTGCGGGCGCCGCGGACGAGCGGGGTGCCCTTCTTGTCGAGTACGCCGAGGTCGCCGATGAGCGGCTCCAGGGCGCGCCGGTAGCCCGTGGCCGCGATGACCGCCTCGGGAGCGATCAGCGTGCCGTCGGCGAGGGTGATCTTGCCGCCCTCGAAGGACTCGACGGCCGCGACCGGTTCGACCCGGCCCTTGCGCACCGCGTCGATCAGGCCCACGTCCTGCACCGGGATCGCACCCTCCTTGACGCGGGAGTACAGGCCGGTGCCGGGGCGGGGGAGCCCCCGCGCGGACAGATCGGGGACGCTCATCTTCGCGATGGGGCCCGCGAGGCGGTCGACGAGCGAGACGGGCAGTCTGCGGCACAGGATGCCCGTGCGCTGAGCGGGCCACCCCGCCGTGGAGCGGCGGACGATGTGCGGCGCGGTGCGCACGGCGAGGCGCACGCGGGCGGCGCCGCCCTCGGCGAGGTCGACGGCGATCTCGGCGCCGGTGTTGCCCGCGCCCACGACCAGGACGTCCTTGCCCTGGTAGGGGTGCGGGGCGCGGTAGGCGCTCGCGTGCGCGAGTTCGCCCGTGTACGTGTCGCGGCCGGGCCAGTCGGGCAGGTGGGGGGTGTGGTTGTACCCGGTGGCGATCACGACCGCGCTGCCGGTCAGCTCCCGGCCGCCGGTGGCGTGAAGGAGCCAGCCCGTGCCGTCGGCCGCGCGCTCCAGGCGGGAGACCTCGACGCCGGTGACGATCTCCAGCTGGTGGAACTCGGCGTACTTCTCCAGATAGCGGATGACGTTGTCACGTGACACCCAGCGTCCGAAGGAGCGCGGTATCGCGAGTCCGGGCAGGGCGGAGAGGCGTCGTGTCGTGTGCAGGTGCAGGCGGTCGTAGTGCGTGCGCCAGGAGGCGCCGACGCGGTCGGACTTCTCGAGCACGACCGCGCGTACGCCTCGCGCGCGCAGGGCGGCCGCCACGGAGAGCCCGCCGGGTCCGCCGCCGACGACGTACACGGGGCGATCTTGCTGTGGCGTCTGTGGGGGAATGGTGTCGGCCATGAATCTGAGAGTAATCACGCGGTCACTTGATGGGGGACGGTCAAGCCCCAAACCGGTTGCGAATTGATCACGGGTGTAGGCGGCGCGCCCTGTGTCCGTGGGCTTCATCGCACGTCGGAGGGCCCACGCGGCGTACGGCCTCTTGCGTACGCCTCTTGCGCAAGGGGCGGGCATACGCTGAACTGACGTACCGTCAGAAACCTTCATCCGGAATGGGAGAGACCGCCGCATGGACACGCTCTGGCTCGATCTGTGAACCCGCGCTTCGACCTTCCCGAGCCCGACGCCTTCACCCGCCCCTACTGGGACGCGGCCTCGGAGGGGCACCTCCTGATCCGCCGCTGCGGGGGGTGCGGCAAGGCGCACCACTATCCGCGCGAGTTCTGCCCGTACTGCTGGAGCGAGGAAGGCGGCTGGGAGCGGGCGAGCGGCCGCGCCACGCTCTACACCTGGTCCGTCGTGCACCGGAACGACCTGCCGCCGTTCGGCTCCCGTGTCCCGTACGTCGCCGCGGTCGTCGACCTCGCCGAGGGGCCGCGCATGATGACGGAGATCGTCGACGGTGAGGAGGGTGAGCTGCGGAACGGCCTACGGAACGGCCTACGGAACGACCTACGGAACGGTCTGCGGATCGGGATGGCGCTTGAGGTCGCGTTCCGCGAGGTGGGGGAGGAGGCGGAGGGGGCGGGCGTGACGGTGCCGGTGTTCCGGCTGGCTTCCCGGCGGGTTTCTCGGCGGGCCTCCCCGCGGGCTTCGTAATCCGCTTTCGCGGAGCACGAGAGGCGAGGGATCATGGTCCATGGCCTCCTCAGACGCGCACGGCAGCTGGCAGTTGACCTCCGACCTCGACCAATTTCTGGCCCGCGCCGGGGACTTCCTGCGCTCCGACCCCGCCGTGCACACCACACTGCTCAGTGCCTCCGACAATCTGCGCACGCGAGGGCTCCATGTGTACGGGGACGACGCACCCCGCTTCGGTATCCGCACCGGCGCCGACGGCGCCGACGGAGCCGTGGAGGGCGTCTTCCTGTGGACCCCGCCGCACCGGCTTTCGCTGAGCCCCCTGGTCGACAGGACGGCCGCCGACGACCTCGCCGCGCTGCTCTCCGACGCGGGCGAGAAGCTGCCCGGCGTCGGAGGCGAGCGGGAGACCGCGGAGGCGTTCGCACGGGCCTGGGAGCGGCGCACGGGGGCCACCGCCGAAGTCGCCCACCGGGACCGGCTGTACCGCCTGGGGGCTCTCACCCCGCCGGAGCCCACCCCGGAGGGACGCGCGCGCGTCGCCGCCGAGGCGGACCGGGAGCTGCTGACGCGCTGGCACAGGGAGTTCGGCGAGGCCTTGGGGGAGAGCCGGGTGATGGGCTCCGGGGCCTGGGCCGACTACCGCATCGCCGAAGGGAGCATCACCCTGTGGGAAACCCCCGACGGCACCCCCGCCGCCATGGCGGGCCGCACGCGACGCATCGCGGGCCAGGTCCGGGTGGCCCCCGTCTACACCCCCGCCGCACTCCGCGGCCGTGGCTACGCGGGAGCCGCGACCGTCGAGGTCAGCCGTGCCGCGCTGGCCGACGGGGCGGACGAGGTGCTGCTCTTCGCCGACCTCGCCAACCCCACGAGCACCGCGCTGTATCAGCGGATCGGCTACAGCCCGGTGCGGGACTTCACGCAGTACCGCTTCACGCGCTGACCTCCCGCGTGCTCACCGTCACGGCCACAGCAGCTCCTTGACCCAGTTCCCGTCCGTACCTCGCCGGTACCGCAGCCGCACGTGCCGGCGCCGCGCTTCCCCCTGGAAGAACTCGACCTCCGCCGGTTCGAGTACGTACAGCGTCCAGCTCGGCGCCGGGGCGTCCGGCTCGGCCTGCGCGTGCTCCCAGGCGGCCTGGCTCGCGGCCACCAGGTCCCCGTACGACGGCAGCACTTCGCTCTGCCTGCCGACCAGTGCCGACGCCAGTGCCCCGGGCGAACGGCGTGCGAGATCGGCGCGGCTCTCGGTGGCGCTCGCCGTCGTCACCCGGCCACGCACCCGGATCTGGCGGCCCTGCACGGGCCAGTAGAACCCGAGCGCGGCCTCCGGGCGTGCCGCGAGCTGGCGGCCCTTCGCGCTGCCCGCGTGCGAGCCGAAGTGCCAGCCGGACGCGTCGGCGTCGTGCAGCATCAGCGTCCGTACGTCCGGGTGGCCCGCCTCGTCCGCCGTCGCCAGGGTCATGGTGTGCGGTTCCACCTGGCCCGCCTCGGCCACGTCCACGAACCACTGCCAGAACAGGGGCAGCGGCCCTGCGGGGGCGGTCGCCGGGTCGAAGTCGGGAAGTTCGGTGTCCCAGACGCGGAGGGAGCGCAGGAGGGCGCGGCCGTGGGTGATGTCATCGGGTCTGGTGTCATCGGCCCTGGTGTCGTCGGACCTGGTGTCATCGGGCCTGGTCTCGGAGTCGTCCATCCGGCGAATCTACGGGAGCGGTCGTCGCGACGGGCTGTGGCTCGAACCCCGGGTCGACGTGGTCGAAGCGGTCGATGCGGTCGCTCCCGCTTGTGTACGTGGCGATGTACTGCCAGGCCTCGTACTGCCAGGCCTTGTACTGCCAGGCCCCGGCCTGAGCCCGCGCGGCTCCTCAGCCCCGCCCGAGCACCACTGTCCCCGACGAGCAGAACCACCCGCCCGTCCCGGACGCCACCGCCACCTCCGGCAGCCTTCCTCCCGCCTTCCGCACCTGGCGTCCTTCGCCCGCGTCGCCGCGCAGTTGCCGTACCGCCTCCACGAGCAGGAACAGGCCGCGCATTCCGGGGTGCTGGGCGGAGAGGCCGCCGCCGTCCGTGTTCGTGGGCAGTTCGCCGTCCCGCAGCAGGCGGCCCTTCTCCACGAACGCGCCGCCTTCGCCCTTCGCGCAGAAACCCAGGTCCTCAAGGGTCACCAGGGTCATGTAGGTGAAGGCGTCGTAGATCTCCGCCACGTCGACGTCCGCGGGGCGCACCCCCGCCCGCTCGAACGCCAGGCGCCCGCTCACCGCCGCCGGGGAGACCGTGAAGTCCTCCCACTCCGACATCGTCGTGTGCGAGACGTGCTCGCCGGTGCCGAGCACCCAGACCGGCGTCGACGCGCAGTCGGCCACGTACTCCTCCGCCGCGAGGAGCACCGCGCATCCGCCGTCGGAACGTATGCAGCAGTGCAGCTTGGTGAACGGGTCCGCGATCATCGGGCCGTCCAGGACCTCGTCGACGGTGATCGGGTCGCGGTACATCGCGTCGGGGTTGGTCGCGGCGTTCGCCCGTGCCTGGACCGCCACGGAGGCGAGCTGTTCGAGCGTCGTGCCGTACTCGTGCATGTGGCGGCGCGCGGCCATCGCGTACTTGGAGATCAGGGAGTGGCCGTACGGGACCTCGAACTGGAGGGGGCCGCGCGCGCCGAAGGAGAGGTTCGACGTGCGTCGTTTCGCCTTGATGTCGGCTCTGGCCGTCGATCCGTACACGAGGAGTACGGCGTTGGCGCGCCCGGCGGCGATCGCGTCCGCCGCGTGGGCCGCCATGACCTCCCAGGTGGAGCCGCCGACAGAGGTGGAGTCGACCCAGCGTGGTTTCAGGCCCAGGTACTCGGCGACCTCGACCGGGGCGAGCGTGCCGAGACCCGCGGACGCGATGCCGTCGATGACCTCGCGGCCCAGGCCCGAGTCGGCGAGGGCGCGGCGGGCGGCCTGGGCGTGCAGGGCGTAGGGGGTGGCCTCGTCCACGCGGCCGCAGTCGGAGAGGGATATGCCGACGACGGCCACCTTGCGCGGGCGGTTCTGCGGGCGGTTCCGCAGGCCGTTCTGCGGTCGGTTCCGGGGGCCGTCCTGCGGGCTGTTCCGCGGGCTGTCCGCCGACGCGCCCGCACCGGCCGACGCCGCGGAAGGGTCTGGAGGAAGGGGAGTTGGCATGAATCTGACGGTACATCAGATCGCGCGTACTCAGGGAGCCGTTACGTGCCGTCCCGGCCCTGTGCATCTGGCGGGTGCCGTCTTAGCATGACGATCCGTCAGATCTGGGTCGTCGCACACGGCGACGGCCCGGGGAGGAGCTCGCCGATGGACGCCGCCTTCACCGCGGAGCAGGAAGAAATCCGCCGCACCCTTCGTGAGCTCGTCACCAAACGCTGCGGCCCCGACGAGGTGCGGGCCGCGGTCCGCACTCCCGCCGGGTACGACGCCGCCCTCTGGTCCGCCCTCGCCGAACAGCTCGGCCTGCCCGGTATCGCCGTCCCCGAGGCGTACGGGGGAGTGGGGTGCGGCCCGGCGGAGCTCGCCCTCGGCAGCGAGGAACTGGGCCGCGCCCTCGTCCCCTCGCCCCTCTTCGCCACCGCCGCGCTCGTCGCCCCGCTCCTCCAGCGCCTGGGCACCGACGAGCAGCGGTCGCAGCTGCTTCCGCGCATCGCGGAGGGCACTCTCGCCGCCGCGCTCGCCGTGCCCGGCGCGGGGCTCGCCACCGCGCTCGGCCTCGTCGGCGACAACCTCGGCGACTGGTCGGGCGGCGGCCGTGCGGGCGGAGTGCAGGCCAGGCTGTCGGACGGCGTCTGGCGGCTCTACGGCCAGGCCGAGCAGGTCCTCGACGGGCACAGCGCGGGGCTGCTCGTCGTGGCCGCGCACACCGGGGGGTACGCCCGCTCGCGCACTCTCCTCTATCTCGTACGGGGAGGGGCCGCCGGTCTCGTACGGACCCGGCAGACGGCCCTCGACGAGACCAGGCCGCAGGCCCGCGTAGAACTGCGTGACGTGGAGGCGGAGTTGCTGGGTGCCGCCGATGACGCCGATGTGCCGGGGGCGCTCGCCGCGGTCGGTGACGTCGCCGCCACCGTGCTGGCCGCGGAGGCCGTGGGTGCGGCGGACAGGGCACTTGAGCGGACGGTCGAGTACGTCAAGCAGCGTGAGCAGTTCGGGCGGGCGATCGGGTCCTTCCAGGCCGTCAAGCACCGTCTCGCGGATGTGTATGTGCAGGTGCAGGCCGCGCGGTCGGCGGCGTACTACGCGGCGTGGGCCGCTGGAGCGGGACCCGAACGGGCCGGTGCGGGATCCGAACGGGCTGGTGCGGGATCCGAACGGGCTGGTGTGGGCTCCGAACGGGCCGGGGGTCTTGCGCTCGCGCAGGCGCTCGACGCGTTGCGGACCGCGGCGTCGGAGGCCGTGCAGTTGCACGGCGGCATCGGGTTCACCTGGGAGCACGAGGCGCATCTGTACTTCAAGCGGGCGTCGAGCGACGAGCTGCTCTTCGGGCCCGTGCACCGGCTGCGGGCACGCGCGGCGGAACAGGCTGAGCTGTTCGCACCGACGCCGACCCGTACCTCGACTCCGACCCCGCCCTCGCCCTCGACCTCGACTCCGCCCTCGACCCCGACGGTGGCCGTCTGATGGCCCCCGGTGTCCGCCTGATGCAGAAGATGTCGTCCACCAGGATCTTCGCGAAGATCGCCCCGCACTTCATCCCCGCCATGGACCGCACGGTGCACCGCCTCACGCGAGGCAAGGTGCTGCTCAGCGCGAAGATGCTGCCGGGGGTGATCCTGACGGTGCGCGGCGCCAAGAGCGGGATTCCGCGGCGTACGCCCTTGGCCTGTATGCCGGAGGAATCGGGGAGTTGGATCCTCATCGGCTCCAACTTCGGGCGTCCGGGGCATCCCGTATGGACCGGCAACCTCATCGCCCATCCGGATGCCGACGTCAACTGGCAGGGAGCGGACATTCCGGTCAGGGCGCGGCTGTTGGCGGGGGATGAGCGGGACTCGGCGTGGGGTGCGGTGCTGACGTTCTGGCCGCCGTACGCGACGTACCAGTCCCGCGTGGAACGGGAGATCCGGCTGTTCCGCCTGGAGCGGCGCACGGACTAGACGTACGGACGAACTAGGCACGCGCACGGACAAGACGCACGCACGCACGCACGAACCAGACGTACGGATCGGTTGCCCGGGGAACACAACGGCGGATCACTGGAACACCGTGATCCGCCGCTGCGGTGACAGGACTTGGTGAAGCGTCAGAGATGAAGAGCGCAGGAGAGCGCGGGAGAGTGCGGGAAAGCGCGGGAACGCGCGGGAGAAGATAAACGAGATGCCCTACTTCGTCGGCTTCTTTCCTGTTACGCCCAGATGCACCAACAGTGCGAGGTTCGGCTTCAGTTCGGCCTGCTTGACGCCCCACGTCTGGAAGCCCCGCTGGTGCGAGGCGACCGCGGCGAGCATCGCCACCAGGGAGCCCGCCATCGCCGCCGGGTTCACGTCCTTGTCGACCTTGCCCTTGGCCTGGAGCTCCTTGACCGTCTCGGTAAGGGAGTTGTTGACCGAGTTCAGGATCTTCATACGGAGCTTGTAGAAGCGTTTGTCGCCCTCCGCGGCACCCAGATCGACGACCCGGAGGATCGCGTCGTTCTTGCGCCAGAAGTCGAGGAAGCCCTCGACCAGCTCCTGGGAGGTCTGCCACCCCGCCTTGCCGACCCAGGATCGGCCGTCGAGGAGCTGGGTCAACTCCGCTCCCTCGGCCGCCATTTGCTCGGCGATCTCAAGGACGGCGCCCTCGACGTCGGGGAAGTATTGATAGAAGGTCGCGGGTGAAGTCCCCGCCTTCCGGGCGACGTCGATGACTTTGACGTCCCGGTAGGGCGAGGAGCTGAGCATCTCGCTGAGGCAGTCGAGCAGCTTCTGACGCGTCGCCTGACCGCGCCGACCGGCCACGCGGCCGTCGACGGTACGTACCTGTCCTGTCATGCCGTCAGCTTACCGAGGGGTGATCGGAGCGCGATTCGGCCGAGTGCAAATGGGGTTGGAGGCGGTATTCGTCCCCTCTTTCGCGCCACAAATCCGGTGTTCTGTGCCGAGGCCCGGCGCCGCGCTCGAATAGCTCATGTGTTCGACTCAGGCGTCACTCGCGTATCTCGTCTCCTCTTGCGTCTCCTTTGTCCCACAACACCCCGATCCCGCCCCGGGTTCGCAACCGTCGCCCCGTACAGGAAGAATCAGGGTGCGTGCCGCCGGAGCGGCTCGGTGGTGAGACGCTGCTCGGGGCCGCTCATACGGCGCCCGCGTACGGGGAGGTGGCAGGGCAAGTGGTGGATCAGCTGACGCAGCACGATCCGAGGCGGATCGGCCCGTTCGAGGTGCTCGGCCGGCTCGGAGCCGGTGGCATGGGGCTTGTCTACCTCGCGCGCTCCGCGTCAGGGCGGCGCGTGGCGATCAAGACGGTCAGGACCGAGCTCGCCGAGGACCAGCTGTTCCGCGTCCGTTTCACGCGTGAGGTCGAGGCGGCACGGGCCGTGTCCGGTTTCTATACGGCGGCTGTGGTGGACGCCGATCCGCGTGCGGCGGTGCCGTGGCTGGCCACCGCGTACGTACCGGCCCCCTCGCTCGAAGAAATAGTGAATGAACACGGGCCGCTGCCCACCCAGGCCGTGCGCTGGCTGGCGGCCGGCGTCGCCGAGGCCCTGGAGTCCATCCACGGCGCGGGCCTCGTCCACCGTGACCTCAAGCCGTCGAACGTCCTCGTGGTGGAGGACGGACCGCGCGTGATCGACTTCGGCATCGCGTCCGGCGTCTCCAACACCCGGCTGACCATGACGAACGTCGCGGTGGGCACACCCGCGTACATGTCGCCCGAGCAGGCGAAGGACTCACGCAGCGTGACCGGCGCGAGCGACGTCTTCTCGCTCGGCTCGATGCTCGTCTTCGCCGCCACCGGACACGCACCCTTCCACGGCGCGAACCCCGTCGAGACCGTCTTCATGCTGCTCCGCGAGGGCCCTGACCTGGCAGGACTTCCGGACGAGCTGCGCCCGCTCATCGAGACGTGCATGCAGATGGAGGCGCCGCTGCGGCCGAGCCCCAACGACCTCCAGGCCCAGCTGGCACCCCACCTCTTCGCCTCGGAGAGCGAGGACGGCGACAGCGGCACCGCCTCCGCCTGGCTGCCCGAGCGAGCCGTCGCGCTGATCGAGGCGCGCCGGGGCGGCCGTCCGCCCGTGCGGGCCGCGCTCGCCGCCTCCGGGCGCAGCGGTGGCGGCCGTGGAGGTGCCCCCGCCGTCGCACCGCCGCCTCCGCGGCACGCGCCGCCGGTGCCCGCCCCGCCGACGCAGCCGCCCCCCTTCGGGAACGTGCCGGACGCCGGTCCCGTGCACCTCGCAGGGGCGAAGGTGCCGATCGGTCCGGGACCGCGGGTGGCCGAAGCGCGCGCCGCCGCCGTGAGCGCGCCGCCCGCCGACGGCGGGCTCGCCGCCTCGTGGTCGCGGTCCAAGGCCGCCACGAACGGCGTCGACCCCGTGGTGCCCGCCCCCACCGCCGCGCCGGACGCGGGGGCCGCGTGGCGGCCGTGGCGGTTCCGGATGTCGAACGACGTCTGGGGGACGCCCGCCGTCGCGGGGAACCTCGTGTACGTCACGTCCTTCGAGGTCCACGCCCTGGACGTCGGCACGGGCCGCCGCAGCTTCAAGACGCGGGACGTCGCCTGGTCCATGGCGGTCGCCGACGGACGTATCCACGCCTCGGACGGCCCCACGCTCTACGCCCTCGACGGCGCCGAGGGCACCGACCTGTGGCGCCTGTCGACCGACGCCTGGGTGTACTCCCTGCAGGCCGACCGCGGCACCGTCGTCACCGGGACGCGCGGCGGCGGCGTACAGGCCTGGGAGGCCGCGAACGGCGAGAAGCTCTGGGAGATCACCGGGGCCCAGACCGACTTCGAGACGCCCGAGGCGGGACCCGTCGTCCATGACGGCACGGTCTACGTCTGGAAGGACGCGCGCCTGCGTGCCCTGGAGGCCCGTACCGGCGAGGAGCGCTGGTCGTACCCCGTCGGCGACGCGGCCTCCTGCGGCGGCGTTCCGGTGCGGCTCGCGCCCGCGCAGGACGGGTACGTGTACGTGTCCGCGGGGTCCCGGGTCCTGGCGATCGACGTGTCCGGCGGGCACGTCCGCTGGCACTTCGAGGCGCCCGCCGCGTTCCTGTGCCCGCCCGCGTACGCGCCGGGACCCGCGGTCACCGGCGGTGGCGTGTACCTCGCGGACTACCTCGGGACCGTGTACGCCCTGGACGCCATGGACGGCCGTGACCGCTGGCGCATCGCCACGGAGTCCCGGGCGTCGATCGAGCCCGTGCTCGTCGCGGACGGTCACGTGCACGTGGGCAGCGGCAAGGGGCTCTACACGCTGGACGCGGTGACGGGAACGCCCAAGTGGCGCTTCCAGGCCGGCGGCGAGGTCGTCGGCACGCCTGTCGTAGCCGACCGGCGGATCCACTTCGGTTCGACGGACCACCTGCTGTACACCCTGAAGGCGGACGACGGCCGCCTCCGCTGGAAGCTGGCCACCGGCGGCGAGATCACCGGTGCTCCGGTGGTGCGGGACGGCGTTGTGTACGCGTGCAGCAAGGACCGGTGCGTGTACGCGCTGGACGCGGAGCGGGGAACCGGGACCGCCCGGTCCTAGGCCGGGCCGGATCGTTCCTGGGTGGGGCCCGCGTCGTGACGGCCGTCGTACCAGTGTGCGGAAGGGGCTCCGGACGGCGGCCGTCCACTGGTGACGTTACGCCGAGTGGATGAACCGCGCGAGGCGACCGCCCGGCACTTTCACCCGCTCACGCGCTCGCCTGGTCACGCGCTCACCTGGTCACGCGCTCACCCGGTCACCCGGTGGCTCACCCGGTCACCCGCTCACCTGGTGCGGAATTCGGATCCGCGCCCCGTGAAGAGCCCCGCCTGTCGCTCCGGCGGTAGATTGCCGAGCGCGATGAGGTGCGGCGCCTGGGCCAGGGCCTGGGTGCGGGCCGCCTCCTTCGCCGCCCAGAGCGCGCGCACGGTGCCCTGGACCGGCTCCGTCGGGCAGGCGGCGATGACCTCGGCGGCGCGTACGGCCGCCGTCAGGAGGTCGGCGGAGGCGACCAGCTCGGAGACCAGGCCGATCTCGTACGCCCGCCGCGCGGAGACCCGCTCGGCCGTCCCCATCAGCGACATCCTCGCGACCTCGCCGAGCGGCATGCGCTGCGCCATGAGGATCGCCTCGTACGCGCTGACCATGCCGTACGTGGTGTGCGGGTCGAAGAACGTGGCGTGCTCGGCGGCGATGACGAACTCCGCCTCGCCCAAGAGATAGAAGGCACCCCCGCACGCCATGCCGTTGACGGCGGCGACGACCGGCTTCCACAGGTCGTTGGCCTTGGGGCCGACGGACAGGAGCGGATCGTCCATCGAGTAGGGGGACCCGGGCTGCGGTACGTCCGTGTCGCGGTCGATGCCCGTGCAGAACGCCTTCTCTCCCGCGCCGGTGAGGACGATCGCCCGTACGGTGTCGTCGAAGCGGAACTCCCGCCAGGTGGCACCGAGTTGTTCGCAGGTCGCGGCGTCGATGGCGTTGTGGCGTGCGGGGCGGTCGAGGGTGACGACCGCTACGCCCGTGTCCTTGTCGATCACCGTACGCAGCGCGCCCGCAGCCGTCATGGCCGTTCCAGGAGCCAGCGGGGCGTCGCGATCCCGCCCACGTCGGTGAACGCGACCTGCACCTTCGCGCCGATGCGCAGGCGGTCGGGGTCGACGGAGTTCAGCGGGGCATCCGGTGCGGCCACGAGGTTGCCGACCAGGCGGATGCGGGGGGCGTCGGCCAGTTCGACGATGATCGCGTTGTACGGGGCCTGCTCGGCGTAGGCGGGGAGCAGGGGCGGGTGCGGGCGGACGTAGGACCAGATGCGGCCGCGTCCGCTCATCCTGCGCCACTCGCTGTCGAAGGACTGGCAGTGGGGGCAGCAGGGCCTCGGCGGGAACCTCAGCTCGCCGCAGGCGGTGCAGGCTTGTACGCGGAGTTCGCCTCGGGCGGCGTACTCCCAGAAGGGGGCGCCGTCCGTATCGATGGTGGGGGAGAGCAAGGGCTCGGTGGTCGCGTCTGTCACGTTCTCGCCTCTTCCGTCTGCGGGCCGTCGTGGTTGCTCGCGCAGTTACCCGCGCAGTTCCCCGCGCAGTTCCCCGCGCAGTTCCCCGCGCCCTTCAAGGGGCCCGCAACAGAACCGCCGACGTCGGTACGCCCTCGCCCGCCGTCACCAAGCACGTCGCCGCGTCCGGCACTTGAGCCGTGCTCGTGCCCCGCAGCTGCTTCACGCCCTCGTTGATGAGGTTGAAGCCGTGGACGTACGCCTCGCTCAGGCCGCCGCCGCCGGTGTTGATCGGCAGTCGGCCGCCGCTCTCCAGCGCGCCGCCCTCCGTGAAGGCGCCGCCCTCGCCCCGGCCGCAGAAGCCGTACCCCTCCAGGGACAGCGGGATCAGGGGCGTGAACGCGTCGTAGATCTGGGCCACGTCCACGTCCTGCGGGCCGAAGTCCGCCTGCTTCCAAAGGTGTCGGGCGGCCGTCCACGCGGGGCCGGTCAGCGGGTCGTCGTTCCAGTAGTTGACCATCCCGTGGTGCTGCGCGGGCAGCCCCTGGGCGACGGAGTGGACGTACACGGGCTTCTGCCGGCAGTCCCCCGCCCGCTCGGCGGACACGATCACGCACGCCAACGCGCCGTCTGTCTCAAGGCAGTTGTCGAACAGGCACAGCGGCTCGCTGATCCATCGCGACGACATGTACATCTCGCGGGTCAGCGGCCGTTCGTACATCATCGCGGCCGGATTCTGGTTCGCCCGGTTCCTGCACGCGAGGGCCACATTGAAGAGGTGGTCGCGGGTCGCCCCGTACTCGTGCATGTAGCGGCGCGCCAGCATCCCGATCTCGTCCGCCGGGCGGAGCAGGCCGAAGGGGCGGGTCCACTGTGCGGGCGTGGGGAGTTGGACCGCGGTGTTCTTCCAGGGGCGCGGCCCGCTGCCCCGCTTGCGGGAGCGCCAGGCGATGCCGACGTTGGCCTGCCCGGTGGCGACGGCGGACGCGAGGTGCGCGATGGTCGCGCAGGAACCGCCGCCCCCGTAGCCGACCTTGCTGAACCAGGTCACGTCGCCCGCGCCGATCGCCTTGGCGACCTCGACCTCGTCCGTCTCCTCCATCGTGTACGAGGCGAACGCGTCGACCTCCGAAGGGGCGATGCCCGCGTCGTCGAGCGCGGCGACGATCGCCCGGCAGGCCAACGTCTTCTCGTCCTCGGGCAGTTGTTTGGCGAACGAGGTCTGCCCGATCCCGACTATCGCTGTAGCGTCTTTGAGTGAAGCCATGGGCAACGGCACCTCCGCGAGTGGCGTAGTGGCGAGGCCCCGGGGGGCTTCGCCATACGTCGTCCCGACTGCTGACAGCGCGTCAGGTTACAGCTAATCTGACGGATAGTCAGCTACTGCGGCGGAGGGGCTTGTGATGCGCGGCGACCTGGAGTGGGGCAGCATCCCGGGACTGGTCCGGGCGGCGGCCGAGCGGTTCGGGGACCGGGAGGCGGTCGTCGAGGGCCGCACCCGCGTCTCGTACGCCGAGCTCGGCCGACGCGTAGAGAGAGCCGCCGCCGCGTGCGTGGCCAACGGTGTCAACTCCGGTGATCGCGTGGCCGTCTGGGCCCCCAACACCCTGGACTGGATCGTCTCGGCGCTCGGAGCGGTATCGGCGGGCGCGGTCCTCGTCCCGCTGAACACCCGCTTCAAGGGAGCCGAGGCGGCCTACGTACTGCAACGCAGCCGCGCGAAGCTGCTCTTCGTGACCGGCACCTTCCTCGGCACGTCGTACGTCGCGTCACTGCGCCGCGCGGCCGCGGAGGGGAAGGGAGGGGGGAAGGGGAGAGGGCCGCTGCCCGGTCTCCCCGACCTGGAACAGGTGGTGGTCCTGTCCGACGACGCCCCGGAGGACTTCCGTGCCTGGAAGGACTTCTTGGCCAGCGGTGACGGAGTGAGCGGCCAGGACGTACGGGCACGCGCGGACTCCGTCGAAGGCTCGGCCCCCTCGGACATCGTCTACACCTCGGGCACCACAGGGCGCCCCAAGGGTGCCGTGATCACCCACGCCCAGACCCTGCGCTGCTACGGCATCTGGAGCGAACTCGCGGGCCTGTGCGAAGGCGACCGCTATCTGATCGTCAACCCGTTCTTCCACACCTTCGGCTACAAGGCGGGGATCATCGCCTGCCTGATGCGCGGCGCGACGATGGTCCCGCAGCCGGTCTTCAACGTGGACACGGTCCTCGCGAACGTGGCAGCGGAACGGATCTCCGTACTCCCCGGCCCCCCGACCCTCCACCAGTCCCTCCTCGATCACCCGGCCCGCGACCAGCACGACCTGTCGGCCCTGCGTCTGGTGGTGACGGGCGCGGCGGTGGTCCCGCTGCAACTGGTCGAGCGCCTGCGCGCCGAACTGCACATCGCCACGGTCCTGACGGCGTACGGCCTCTCGGAGGCGAGCGGCATCGTCACGATGTGCCACCAGACGGACACCGCGCGGACCATCGCCTCCACCTCGGGCCGGGCCATCCCGGACACGGAGGTGCGGGTGGTGAGCCCCGGCGGCGAGGAGCTCTCACCGGGCCACCCCGGCGAGATCCTCGTACGCGGACACAACGTCATGCAGGGCTACTTCGAGGACCCGGCGGAGACGAAGAAGGCGCTCACGCCGGGCGGCTGGCTGCGGACGGGCGACGTCGGGGTCCTCGACGAACTGGGCAACCTCCGGATCACGGACCGCATCAAGGACATGTTCATCGTCGGCGGATTCAACGCCTACCCCGCCGAGATAGAGCAGCTGATCGGCGTACATCCGCAGGTCGCGGACGTGGCGGTGATCGGCGTCCCGGATTCGCGGCTCGGCGAGGTGGGCAAGGCGTACGTGGTGCGCCGCCCGGGGGCGGTCCTCACCTCCGACGACCTGATCGCGTGGTCACGCCGCGAAATGGCGAACTACAAGGTCCCCAGGGAGATCGAGTTCGTGACGGACCTCCCGAGGAACGCGAGCGGCAAGGTCCTCAAGCACGAACTGCGCGGCCGACGCGCGTAGTTGCCCGCCTCCGGCCTACTCGGTCGCCGCGCGCTCGCCCGCACTGCGCTCGACGCAGAACTCGTTGCCCTCCAGGTCGCTGAGGGTGACCCAGCCGCGCCCGTCGGGCACCCGGTGGTCCTCCACGAGCTTGGCGCCGAGCCCGATGACCCGCTCGACCTCCTCGTCGCGGGTGCGGTCCTGCGGCTGAAGATCGACGTGCAGCCGGTTCTTGACGCTCTTGGCGTCGGGCACGGTCACGAAGAGCAGGGTGGTGCCCTCGGCGATGACCGTGGCTTCCGGATCACCGGGGAAGTCGTCGTCGGCGATCTTCCCGCCGAGTACTTCGGCCCAGAAGGTGGCCTGACGGTAGGCGTCGGAACAGTCGAACGTGAGGTGGCGCACAAGAGAGGTCATGCGCGGCACTATCTGCGAGCAACGCGGGGGCTGTCCAGCCAGTTTCCTCCGTCGGCCGACGGGCGCATGCGTTCCGGCCACGCCTGCTGCCACCCTTTCGGCCACCCCATCTGAACGGACGTCCTGAGCCCTCATCCTGAACAGACGTTCTGAACGCTCGTTCTGAACGGACGTTCAAGTCTGTTGTACGGTGGGTTCATGGGACACCGAGAACAGCTGATGACCGGCGCCAAGCGATGCCTCCAGGAGCGGGGGTACGCCCGAACGACCTCCCGGGACATCGCGGCAGCCGCGAACAACGCCCCCGTCGGGACGATCAACTACCACTACGGCTCCAAGGAGGCGCTGCTCAACGCCGCCCTCCTGGAGACCCTCATGGAGTGGGGCACGGCGATCATGGACGGCCCGTCGGAGCATCCCGAGCCCCTCCAGCAGATGTGGGCCCGCATCATCGGCTCCCAGGCCACCGACCGCCCCATGCTGGTCGCGAGCACCGAGGCCTTCGCCCAGGCCGAGCGCGCTCCCGAGATCCGCGAGCAGATCGCCGCCGCGTACGAGCGCGCACGCCCCGAGATGGCCGCCCACCTGCACGGCATCGACGCCGCCGACGACCCGGACACGGCCCGCGCGGTCGGCTCGGTCCACATGGCTCTGGTGGCGGGCCTGACCCAGCAGTGGCTGATCGACCCCGACCACGCGCCGTCGGCCCACGAGGTGGCGGTCGGCCTGCGCGTCATCGCCCGACGGCTCGACGAGGAAGCCGAGTCGGCCACGGCCGCCGACTGACTGATCGCCCGACTGACCGACCACGGGAGTGGAAGTGCCGAAGCCCTTCACCCACCTGCACGTCCACACCCAGTACTCACTCCTCGACGGCGCCGCCCGCCTCGGCGACATGTTCACGGCGTGCGCCGACATGGGGATGTCGCACATCGCGATGACGGACCACGGCAATCTGCACGGCGCGTACGACTTCTTCCACCAGGCGCAGGGCGCGGGCGTCACGCCGATCATCGGCATCGAGGCGTACGTAGCCCCGGAGTCCCGCCGCGACAAGCGGAAGGTCAAGTGGGGTCAGCCGCACCAGAAGCGCGACGACGTGTCCGGCTCCGGTGGCTACACCCACAAGACGCTCTGGGCGGCCGACAGCACCGGCCTGCACAACCTCTTCCGCCTTTCCTCCGACGCGTATGCCGAAGGCTGGCTCCAGAAGTGGCCGCGCATGGACAAGGAGACGATCGCCCAGTGGTCACAGGGGCTCATCGCCTCCACCGGATGCCCTTCCGGCGAACTCCAGACCCGCCTGCGCCTCGGCCAGTTCGACGAGGCGCTGACCGCCGCATCCGAATACCAGGACATCTTCGGCAAGGACCGCTATTTCCTGGAACTGATGGACCACGGCATCGAGATCGAAAGCCGGGTTCGCGACGACCTCCTGAAGATCGGCAGGAAACTGGCGATCCCGCCGCTGGTCACGAACGACTCGCACTACACGTACGCCCACGAGTCGACCGCCCATGACGCCCTGCTCTGCATTCAGACGGGCAAGAACCTCTCCGACCCCGACCGTTTCCGTTTCGACGGCACCGGCTATCACCTGAAGTCCACAGCCGAGATGTACGCCATCGACTCATCGGACGCCTGGCAGCAGGGCTGCGCCAACACCCTCCTGGTCGCCGAGCAGATCGACACCACCGGAATGTTCGAGAAGCGCGATCTCATGCCCAGGTTCGACGTGCCGGAGGGCTACACGGAGGTCAGCTGGTTCCGGGAGGAGGTGGCCACGGGAATGCGGCGACGCTTTCCCGAGGGGGTGGGGGAGGAGTACGCGCGGCAGGCGGAGTACGAGATGGGCGTCATCATCCAGATGGGGTTCCCCGGATACTTCCTGGTGGTCGCCGACTTCATCATGTGGGCGAAGGGCAACGGCATCGCGGTGGGCCCGGGACGCGGCTCGGCGGCCGGTTCACTCGTCTCGTACGCGATGGGAATCACGGACCTGGACCCCCTCACGCACGGCCTGATCTTCGAGCGTTTCCTGAACCCCGAGCGCGTGTCGATGCCGGACGTCGACATCGACTTCGACGAGCGCAGGCGGGTGGAAGTGATCCGGTACGTGACCGAGAAGTACGGCGCCGACAAGGTCGCCATGATCGGCACGTACGGAAAGATCAAGGCGAAGAACGCCATCAAGGACTCCGCGCGGGTCCTCGGATATCCGTACGCGATGGGCGACCGCCTCACCAAAGCGATGCCACCGGACGCGGGCGGAAAGGGAATTGAACTCGCGGGCATCACGGACCCGGCCCACCCCCGCCACGGTGAGGCGGGCGAGATCCGTGGAATGTACGAGAACGAACCCGACGTGCGGAAGGTAATCGACACCGCGAAGGGCGTGGAAGGCCTGGTCAGGCAGATGGGCGTGCACGCGGCCGGCGTCATCATGTCCAGCGAGACGATCACCGACCATGTGCCGGTATGGGTGCGGCACAGCGACGGCGTGACGATCACGCAGTGGGACTACCCGCAGTGCGAGTCGCTCGGCCTGCTCAAGATGGACTTCCTGGGCCTGCGCAACCTCACCATCATGGACGACGCGGTGAAGATGGTGGCGGCGAACAGAGACGTGCGGCTCGACCTGCTCTCCATTCCCCTGGCGGACACCCGCACCTTCGAACTGTTCAGCCGGGGAGACACTCTCGGCGTCTTCCAGTTCGACGGCGGGCCGATGCGTTCACTGATGCGGCTGATGAAGCCGGACGAGTTCGAGGACATCACGGCGGTCACTGCGCTGTACCGCCCCGGCCCGATGGGCATGAATACGCACACGAATTACGCGCTGCGGAAGAACGCCCAACAGGAGATCACCCCCATCCATCCGGAGGTGGAAGAGCCCCTGCGGGATGTGCTCGGCCTGACGTACGGCCTGGTCGTCTACCAGGAGCAGGTGCAGAAGGCGGCCCAGGTGCTCGCGGGATACACGCTGGGCCAGGCGGATCTGCTGCGCAGGGCCATGGGCAAGAAGAAGAAAGAGGTCCTGGACAAGGAGTTCGTACCTTTCCGGGACGGGTGCCGGGAGCGCGGATACAGCGACGAGGCGATCCAGGCGGTCTGGGACGTCCTTGTCCCGTTCGCGGGGTACGCGTTCAACAAGGCGCATGCGGCGGCGTACGCACTGGTCTCGTACTGGACGGCGTACCTGAAGGCGAATTACCCGGCCGAATACATGGCCGCCGTACTGACCTCCGTCCGTGACGACAAGGACAAGTCGGCGGTCTATCTCAACGAGTGCCGCCGGATGGGGATCAGGGTCCTGCCGCCGAGCGTGAACGCGTCGGTGGCGAACTTCGCGGCTCGGGGCGACGACGTCATTGTCTTCGGTCTGTCGGCGGTGCGGAATGTTGGCGTGCAGGTGGTCGATTCGATCGTCAAGTGCCGTGAGCAGAAAGGGAAGTACGAGTCCTTCCCGGACTACTTGGAGAAGGTGGACGCGACCGCGTGCAACAAACGGACGACCGAATCCCTCATCAAGGCGGGCGCGTTCGACGAGATGGGCCATACGCGTAAGGGGCTGACGGCCTGCTACGAACCCCTGATCGACAACGTCGTGCAGGTGAAGCGAAAGGAGGCGGAGGGCCAGTTCGACCTCTTCGGTGGGGAGGGGGAGACGGCCGGGCCGGGGGGCGGTCTCGGTCTCGACGTGGAGTTCCCCTCCGAGGAGTGGGAGAAGACGTACCTCCTCGCCCAGGAGCGGGAGATGCTCGGCCTCTACGTCTCCGACCATCCCCTGTTCGGCATCGAGCACGTCCTGGCCGCCAAGGCCGACGCGGCGATCGCGAGCCTGACCGGGGGCGAGCACGCGGACGGCGCGGTGGTGACGATCGGCGGGATCATCTCCGGCCTCCAGCGCAAGGTGACGAAGCAGGGAAACGCGTGGGCGGTGGCCACGGTGGAGGACTTGGCGGGGTCCCTTGAGTGCCTGTTCTTCCCGGCGACGTACCAGCTCCTTTCCACCCAACTGGTGGAGGACACGGTGGTCTTCGTGAAGGGCCGCCTCGACAAGCGGGAGGACGTCCCGCGCCTGGTCGGCATGGAACTCTCGGTCCCGGACCTCTCGCAGGCGGCGGCGGACGCGCCCGTACTCCTCGACATGCACGGGCCCCAGGTCACCCCGCACGCGGTCGCCCGCCTCAAGGAGATCCTGCGCGCGCACCCGGGCCCCACGGAGGTGCGGCTGCGGGTGCGGGGGAGGGAGCGGACGACGGTGTACCGGCTGGGGTTCCGGGTCACGGTCCGACCGGAGTTCTGGGCGGACCTCAAGGCGGCGGTGGTGGTGGCGCGGGGGTGAGCGATCCGTCTTTGCGTCCGTCTTTGCCAAGTCGGCAAAGTTCCTCGCGGGCGGGGGAGGGGGCCGCGCAGGATCATGACGTACGACGTATTCAGTGATCCTGATCCTTATCCGGGAGGAACCATGACGCACCCCACTCAGCACCACCGACTGGTGGACGTCCCTGGAGGCGGCAGGATCCACCTGGTGGAGCAGGGCACGGGCCCGCTGGTCCTCTTGGTCCACGGCTTCCCGGAGTCCTGGTACTCATGGCGTCACCAGCTCCCTGTTCTCGCCGAGGCGGGCTACCGCGCGGTGGCGATCGACGTGCGCGGATACGGCCGCTCGTCGAAGCCGCGTGAGGTGGACGCGTACCGGATGCTGGCGCATGTCGCCGACAACGTGGGTGTCGTACGTGCCCTGGGTGCGGAGACCGCGACGATCGTCGGCCACGACTGGGGCTCGGGCATCGCGGCGAACTCCGCGCTGCTCAGGCCGGACGTCTTCACCGCGGTGGGCCTGCTGAGCGTTCCGTACGCGCCCCGGAACGGTTTCCGCCCCTCGGACGCGTTCGCCATGATCGGCGGCCCCGACGAGGAGTTCTACGTCAGCTACTTCCAGGAGCAGGGGAGGGCGGAGGCGGAGATCGAGCCGGATGTGCGGGGGTGGCTCGCGGGGTTCTACGCGGGGGTGTCGGCGGACACGATGCCGCCGCCGGACGCCCCTAGCCTGCACTTCGTGCCCAAGGGCGGGCGGATGTCGGACCGCTTCGTGCCGGGATCGGGCCTCCCCTCCTGGCTGACCGAGGAGGATCTCGACGTGTACGCGGCCGAGTTCGAGCGCACCGGCCTGACCGGCGCGCTCAACCGCTACCGCAACGTCAACCGCGACTGGGAGGACCTGGCGGCATGGGACGGAGCCCCGATCGTCCAGCCGTCACTGTTCATCGGCGGCGACCAGGACGCGTCGACGACATGGATGGCCGACGCGATCAAGGCGTACCCGGAGACCCTGCCCGGCCTGGTGTCGTCGCACATCCTTGAGGGCTGTGGCCACTGGGTGCAGCAGGAGCGGGCCTTCGAGGTGAACCGGCTTCTGGTGGACTGGCTGGGGGCGTTCCACTCGGCGGCATGACGGCGGCATGACGGTGGTTGTCCACAGGGCGCACGGGACGGACTCCGTTGCGGGAGCCTTGCGGGATGGGGGAAACACGAGAGCGGCGACTGCCGGGGTTGCGGGAACTGGCCGTCGAGGGCGTGCTGCTCGCGCGCCGGGCCATGGAGGCGGGCTGGCCCCGGAGCACGCTGTTCCGGTGGCTGGCCGCCGAGGGGTGGACGCGGCTCCCGGGCGGCGCCTGGGCCGAGCCGGGACGTGCGGTGGATCTGCCGCTCCTTTTGCGGGCGGGCCAACTGGCCATGCCAGGCCTGACGGCGAGCCATAGATCAGCAGCGGTGCTCTGGAGGGTCGAGTTGCTCCGGGAGGAGCTGGAGTTCACCGACCCGCGCTGTTCGCGGCGCCGTACCGGGGCGCGTACGCACTGGTCGCCGCTGCCACCGCAGGACGTCACCGTGACGCGAGGGCTGCGGGTGACGACGGTCGCGCGCACGTTGGCGGACCTGCTGCGGTGCGGCCCGAGGGACGAGGCGCTCGTGGCCGTCGAGTCGGCGCTGACCTGGCGAACGGTGGGCGGCGTCCGGCGCCCTCCGCTGATCGCCACGGACGCCGTCGCCGCGTCCTTGGCCATGTCCGCCCCGCTCGCGCGCTCCGGCGGCCGGGCGGGCGACTGGCTGACCCTCGCCGACCCTCGAGCGGGGTCACCGGCGGAGACGCTGGCGCGGCTGCGGATGCTCGACGCGGGCCTTCGCCCCTCCACTCAGGCGGAACTGCTGACGCCGAACGGCCGCCGCTGCCGCCCCGATTTCCTCTTCCGGGAGGAGGGAGTGGTCGTCGAGATCGAGGGTTACGCCTACCACGGCTCACGAGAGGCCCACCGCCGGGACTTGGCCCGCTACAACGACCTCGCGGCGTGCCCTGAGGTGCGGGTGGTGCTGCGGTTCGGGGCGGAGGAGGTGTTCCGGACGCCGGATGCGTTCATCGCGAAGATCGAGGCGACGCTGGCGTCCCGCCGGTAGGCGTGGTGGGGGGGGGCATGGGGGGCGGATTGCAGGAAAGTCCCATTGATACGGCGTCTGCGCGGCGTGTCGGTGGGACTTTCTTGCAGCTCGCGTCCATGCGGCCGGGGGGGGGCGGCCGGGTGCGCGGACGTGGGTGGTCAGCTCTTCCTCGACCGTATGTGGCGTATCAGCGCGGCGAGGCTTTCGGGGGAGGGGGACAGGACTTGGGTGGGGGCGTCGCTTTCGCGGAGGTGGGCAACTCCCTCGGCGGATGCGAGTTCCACGCAGTCCGACGAGTCCTGGCCGCCTGAGAACGAGGACTTCTGCCACACGATGTCCTGTGCCATGAAGAGACCTTTCACATGCTCTGTACGAGTCCGTGGATGAAGTCTTTCGACTCTACGACCCCCAACGCGGCATGCTCCACGCTGCCGAGGACGCCTCGGCATCTACTCAACTGGGCTTCAGCGTGCACGAAGTCCCCACCGTGAGGGGTGTCCAGGTAGACGGTGTCGAGTTGAGGGTGGGCACCGCCCGCGTACAGCATCGGATGGTTGATTCCCGCAAAGCCGTCCACGTCGAACGGGACCACGCGGACCGTCACATGGGGGAGTTCAGCGCGATCCAGGATGTGGAGCAGCTGGGCACGGGCCACCTTTCGATCACCGGCTCGGATACGCAATGCCGCTTCATGGATGACTGCCTCGTACGGAGCCGGTGGCGTGCCCTCGACGACCTGCTGGCGCGCGATCCGGAACCGCACACGCCGATCGAGCTCTTCATCGGTCAACTTCGGCACCGAGGGGACGAGGAGCGCTCTGACCTGGGCCTCGGTCTGGAGGAGCCCCGGAATGTGTGCGCTCTGGAAAGTGCGCAGATAGGTGGCGTGCTCCTCTAGTTCGGCCATCTCCAGGTAGCCCGCAGGTACCAGCCCGCGGTACTCCTCCCACCATCCGCGACCACGCTCGGTCGCCATGTCCACCAGCGCATCCACAAGCGCGGCGTCGTCGCAGGCGTACTGGCCCGCCAGATGGCGCACCCGCTCCGCGCTCACCCCGACCCGCGCCGCCTCCATCGCCGAAACCTTGGTCTCAGCGATTCCCGCGGCCCGCGCCGCCTCTCGCCCCGTCAGCCCCGCACGCTCCCGGAGCTTGCGCAGCTCGGCGCCAAGCCGCTCCTGTCGTGCGGTGATGATGCTCCTCGCCGGCATGCGCCCTGCCCCTCCTGGGAGTTGAGAGGTAGGAGTATCCCAGTCTTACTTGACGGGGTACAACTGAACCCCTACTTTTAGTGACGCAGCGCACACGCTCCGAAGTTCACGGGCGCCCGGAAGCGCACCGCCCCGCCATGCCACGGCGGGCGCGGCATGCCACCACCCGATGCCGGAGCGGACTCAACCTCCCTCACTCCACTCGGAGTTACGCATGCCAAGAGCCATCAACGAGAAGCCGAACAAGCCGAACAAGCCGAACGAGCAGGGCGAGCCGAACGAGCAGGGCGAACCGTGGGAGTACACCCTCTACGCCCCCCACGACCTCCGCGCCGTCACCATCTGCCGCCGCACCCTTCGCCTCATCCTCAACGCCCACGGACTGCCCCACCTCGCAGAAGCCGCCGAACTCCTGGCCACCGAGCTGGTCAGCAACGCCTTACGCCACACGAAAGGCCCCGCGGCTCTGCGCCTGCGCTGGGCCGGTTGCGTCCTCCGGATCGGCGTATGGGACGCCGATCCCACACCGCCGACGCCGCCCCTGCGTATCGCCGATCCGGAAGCCGAGGAGGGGCGAGGTCTGGCCCTCATCGAGTCCTGCTCCGACGGCTGGGGCTGGTACCCGCTTGCGAAGAGCGGGGACACCGGCAAGTACGTCTGGTGCGAACTGACCGCTGCGGCCCTGGCCACGTCCTAACGTCCTAGACGGCTAGGACACGCTCTGCGCCCGGAACTTCTCCACCAGCGCCGCCGGGGCCTTCTCCGGTGAGCCCGCGTCGTACGGCGGCTGGGGGTCGTACTCGATGAGCAGTTGTACGGTCTGCGCGTGCTCGTCGCCCGCGATCTTCCCGGCGAGGGTGAGGCCCAT